>JASGEE010000089.1:0-13870 GCA_047606715.1 Microbacterium sp. | reverse complement strand
TGGCCGAGTGCGAGCGGCTCATCGCGACGGATGCCCTGCGCGCTGTCACGACGGGCGACTGGGTGCAGCCCGAGGGCGGTGCGGCGATGACTCCCGCCGAGCGCATCGAGCTGGCGCTGCGCCGCTACGCGCACACGCTCTACCACCCGGTGGGTACGGCGCGGATGGGTGAGGATGCGGCATCCGTCGTCGACCCCGAGCTGCGCGTGCGCGCAGTGGCCGGGCTGCGTGTCGCCGATGCCTCGGTCATGCCGGTCATCATCCGCGGTCACACCAACGCGCCCGCGATCGTCATCGGCGAACGCGCCGCCGACCTCGTCCGCGACGCGCGCTGACCGCCGGCTGGTCGCGTACCCCCGACGTTCCGTCGCGGCAAACGGTGGGTGTCGGCCCGGCGTACCCGCACAATGCCGCGACTCAACCCTCGGGTGCGGGGGAGCCCAGCGCTGAGGCGCGACGGGAGAGTCAGCGAGCGCGGCGCTGGCCGCCGTTGGGGCGCACGACCGAGCCGACCATGAGCTTGCCGCCGGTGCCGCCGGAGTGCCCGGCGCGGCGTCCGGCCGTGCGCGGGTTGCCGGATGCCGTCGGCTGCGCCGCACTCTGCGCCCGAGTGTGTCCGCCGGCTTGACCCTGCGCCGACCGCTCGCCGGAGGGGCGACCCGAGCGGTCTTTGCGGGGCTGGCCGCCGCGAGCGGCATCCGCCCCGCGAACTGCCTCGCGACCACCATCACGACCGTCGCGCGCGGCGCGCTTGCGTTGCGCGTTCGCGCCCTGGCTGCGACCGGTGCCGCGGGGCTGCTCCACCCTCGGCGCGGGGGCGACATAGGGTGCGACCTCGCCGACCAGCTCCGCCACCGCCGGCGACGAAGCCTGCACCGCGACGGGCGTCGCGGTGATCGCGGCCTTGCGCAGCAGGTCTTTGACATCCCTCTCCTGGCCGGGCAGCACGACCGTCACGACGGAGCCCGACGCCCCGGCACGGGCGGTGCGCCCCGAACGGTGCAGGTACGCCTTGTGCTCCATCGGCGGGTCGACGTGGATCACGAGCTCGACGTCGTCGACGTGCACGCCGCGCGCGGCGACATCCGTCGCGACGAGCACTTTCGCAGCCCCCGACGAGAACGCGGCGAGGTTGCGGTCGCGCGCCGGCTGCGAGAGGTTCCCGTGCAGATCGACCGCCGGAATGCCCTGGGCAGTCAGCTGCTGCGCGAGCTTCTTGGCGTGATGCTTCGTGCGCATGAAGAGGATGCGGCGCCCGGTGCCCGAGGCGAGGGTGCGCACGAGCTCCTTCTTCTCATCGGCTCCGGCGACGTGGAACACGTGGTGCGTCATCGCGACGACCGGCGAGTGCGCCTCGTCGACGGAGTGCAGCACCTGGTTCTGCAAGAAGCGGTTCACGAGCTTGTCGACACCGTTGTCCAGCGTCGCGCTGAACAGCATCCGCTGGCCGCCCCGGGGCGTCTTGTCGAGAATGCGGGTCACCGACGGCAGGAAACCGAGATCGGCCATGTGGTCGGCCTCGTCGATGACCGTGATCTCGACGGCATCCAGTCTCACGAAGCCCTGCTGCATGAGGTCTTCGAGCCGGCCCGGGCAGGCGACGACGATGTCGACGCCGTCCTTCACAGCGGCGACCTGGCGGTTCTGGCTGACGCCGCCGAAGATCGTCGTGGTCTTCAGCCCGTAGGCGGATGCCAGGGGCTCGAGCGTCGCGTTGATCTGCGTCGCGAGCTCCCGCGTCGGGGCGAGGACGAGCCCGAGGATGCGGCCCGCGCGGCGCGAGCCGCCCGCCAGCGCCCCGCCGAGACGAGCGGCCATCGGGATGGAGAAGGCGAGGGTCTTGCCCGAGCCGGTCTTGCCGCGGCCGAGCACGTCGCGGCCGGCGAGCGTGTCGGGCAGGGTGTCGACCTGGATCGGGAACGGGGCGGTCTTGCCGTCGGCGGCGAGCACGTCGACGAGCGGGGCGGGCACGCCGAGCGTGCGGAAAGTGATGTCAGACATGAGTGAGTTTCTGGGCGCGATGCCCGGATCGGTGGCCTCTGCGCGGATGCGCACAGGGTCGCCGTACAAGGAATGTCAGCCGATCATCCGGCGCGAGCCGGGCGGCGAGGGAAGCGTTCTACGACGCGAGCGCACCGGAGCCGGTGCGGCAAGTAGGTCCAGTCTAGCAGCGGGACGAGGCGCGGTGATCTCGATACCCCCACGGCGGCCCCATGCATCGCTGACGCGCTGCGCGGGGCCGCTCGCCGCGTGGGCCCACCGCGGCTGCGCCGCGGCGCTCGATCACCGTGGGTGGGCCCCGGGCGTCGTCATCGACGCGACGAGCGCGGCGTCGGGCGATAGCGTCAGACTCGCCGCCTCCCAGGCCGTCCACGCGTTCGCCGCCGGCCCCTTCACCGCTCGTTCCTCGCCACGGCGTTCCCCCGATGCGGGGCTGCTTTTCCCTCGGCATCGGCGTTGTCGTCGAAGGCCATGCCTCACCGGACCGCGCGAGCGACTCGGGGCGTTCGCTCTCCCGCCTCTTGCGAATGCCTGAGAGAGCCCGGTGGGCGCCCTTCGCGACTCCTATGCGTTGCGCGATCGCCCCGGGGGTCCGACCCGAACGCCCGACGACGCCCGCCGCGCGCCCGTAAGCTCGGATCATGGATGCCACGACCGTCACCGTGACCGGGGCCGGAGGCCAGATCGGGTACGCGCTGCTGTTCCGCATCGCCGCGGGCGACATGCTCGGCCCCGACCGGCCGGTGCGGCTGCGGCTGCTGGAGATCGGGCAGGGCGTGCGGGCGGCCGAGGGCGCCGCGCTCGAACTGCAGGATTGCGCGTTTCCGGGGCTGCGCGGCGTCGAGGTGACCGACGACCCGCGCGTCGCGTTCGACGGCGCCGAGCTCGCGCTGCTGGTCGGTGCGCGTCCGCGCGCGGCGGGCATGGAACGCGGCGACCTGCTGGCGGCCAACGCCGGCATCTTCGGGCCGCAGGGCGCGGCGCTGAACGACGTGGCGGCCCCCGGCGTCCGCGTCGTCGCGGTCGGCAACCCCGCCAACACGAACGCTCTGATCGCGGCGGCATCCGCCCCCGACATCCCCGCCGAGCGGTTCACCGCTCTCACCCGGCTCGACCACGACCGTGCCGTCGGGCAGCTCGCCGCGGTGCTGGGCGCCCCGGTGGATGCCATCCGCAACGTCGCGATCTGGGGCAACCACTCCACGACGCAGTTCCCCGACGTCGCCCACGCGACCGTGGCGGGGCGGTCTGCGCCCGCCGCGCTCGCCGACGCGTTGGGCGGGGCGGATGCCGCGACCACCTGGCTCGACGACGAGTTCGTCCCTCGGGTCGCCCGTCGCGGCGCGGAGATCATCGCGGTGCGCGGTTCGTCGTCGGCGGCATCCGCCGCCAACGCGGCCATCGCCCACCTCCGCGACGACCTGCTCGGCACCGGCGAGCGCGGCTGGACCAGCGCGGCGCTCGTCTCGCACGGCGAGTACGGCGTGCCGGAGGGGCTCGTCTGCTCGTTCCCCGTCACGAGCGACGGCAGCGGCTATCGCGTCGTCGAGGGGCTGGAGCTGGACGTGCGCGGGCGGGCGCGTCTGCAGGTCTCGGTAGACGAGCTGGTCGCCGAACGCGCGGCGGTGCGGGAGCTCGGCATGCTCGGATCCGGAGCGGGGTGAGCGACATGGATCTGCTCCTGATCATCGTGGTCGCCGTCGTCGGCGTCGCCGTCGTGACGGCGCTGGCCGAGAAGCTCGGCGTGGCCGGGGCGCTCGTGCTGGTCGCGCTGGGCCTGGGCATTGGCGTGCTGCCGTTCGTCGAGGTGCCCGAGATCGACCCCGAGCTCATCCTCGTCGGCGTGCTGCCGCCGTTGCTGTACGCCGCGGCTGTGCGGCTGCCGTCGATCGAGTTCCGCCGCGATCTGGTGCCCATCTCGGGGCTCGCCGTGCTGCTCGTGGTGATCACGGCCCTCGTGCTGGGGTGGTTCTTCTCGCTCGTGCTCCCCGACGTCGGCTTCGCTCTGGGCGTCGCCCTCGGCGCCATCGTCAGCCCGACGGATGCCGTGGCCACCGGCATCGCCAAACGCCTCGGCATCTCCACGCGCGTCACGACGATGCTCGAGGGGGAGAGCCTGCTCAACGACGCGACCGCGCTCGTGCTGCTGCGCACCGCGCTGATCGCGGTCGTCGCCGGGACCTTCTCGTTCGGCAGCGCGTTCGGCAGCTTCGTCTGGGCGGTGGTCATCGCGATCGTGATCGGGGCGATCGTGGGGCTCGCGGCGATGCGGTTGCGCGGCTGGATCCGCAACACCGGCGCGAGCACCGCGATCGGGTTCACGGTGCCGTTTCTCGCGTATCTGCCCACCGAGCACCTCGACGGGTCGGGGCTGGTGGCCGCCGTGATCGCCGGCATCGTCGCCGGTCAGGGGGCGCAGCGCTGGTTCACGCCCGAGCAGCGACTGTCCGACGAGGTCAACTGGCGCACGGTCGAGCTGGTGCTGGAGGGCGGCATCTTCCTCATCATGGGGCTGGAGCTCGATCAGATCGTCACCGACGTCGTCAGCCGCAACGAGGGCATCGCTCTGCCGACGGTCGTCGCGATCGCGGCGCTGCTGATCGTGTTGGCGGTGCGGGCGGGATATGTGGCGTTCCTGCTGTGGGCGGGCCGTACCCGCTCGCGCACGATGGATCGCAGCCGCATCGAGCAGCTCGACGCGCGGCTGGACGCCATCGCCGAACAGGGCTGGCCGACCGCCTCCGGCGCGGGCGGCGGGCGGCTCGAACCCTCGCCGGAACGGGCTCAGCGCCGCATCACGTCGATGCGCGAGCGGGTCGCGCGGGCGTTGGCCGACTTCGACTATTACCAGTCCACGCCGCTGGGCTGGAAGCACGGCACCATCATCGTCTGGGCGGGGATGCGGGGGGTCGTCACTCTCGCGGCCGCCCAGACGATCCCGCGCACCGTCGACAGCCGCCCCGAGCTGGTGTACATCGCCTTCCTCGTGGCGCTGGTGAGCCTCATGCTGCAGGGCTTCTCGCTGCCCTGGCTCGTGAAGAAGCTGAAACTCTCGGTGGATGCCGACGGCGACAACCGCGTCGAGCAGGACATGCTCGACGCCGAGCTGCGCGCCGCTGCGGTCGCCGCCCTCGACGATCCATCGCTGACCCGACGCGACGGCCGCGCATTCGACGCCGAGCTGCGCGAACGCACGGCTCTGCGCTATTCGACGTCGCCGACCGACGAGACGACCGCGTTCGCCCGCGACATGCTCGAGCTGCGGCTCGCGCTCGTCGAGGCGCAGCGTTCCTATCTGACGCGCCTCACGTCGCGCGGCCGGTTCAGCACGCACACCCTGCGCCACACGCTCGCCGAGCTCGACGCCGAGCAGCTGAGCCTGGAGCTGCGCCTGCGCGGCGATGACTGACTCGATCCGAACGAGCCGGGCAGGGTCATGTCGTGTCGCCGGGCCGGCCGATTGCGATGCGTTCCGGGCCGCTGTGGACGATATTGTCGGTGGAATGAGAGGTTCGACCCCGTCGTCGCAGCGCTCGGGCGCGCGGCGCCCGGACCCGGCCGGCTCCACAGGGGAGGGGGGCGGCGCATGAGCGAGCTCTCCGACCGGCACCGTCCGGCGACCATCGGTCGCCGCGTGGCGGCCTATGTCATCGACTCCGTCGTCGCGACCCTGATCTTGGCGGCGGCCGGCATCCTCGTCGCCGTCTCGTTCTCGACGCAGGGTGCTCTGCCCCTGCCGGTCGCGATCGGTGCCGCCTACGCCGTCGCGGCCGCATGGCTCCTCGTCTACACCCTCCTGCAGGGCGGCGGCGGGTCGATCGGCATGCGAATCCTGCGCCTGCGGCTCGTGCGCGCGCCGGGCGCGCAGCGGCTCGGATTCGGTCGCGCCCTGCTGCGCAACGTCGTCTGGGGGTTCGCGTCGGGCATCGTCGTCGGTGTCTTCTCTCCGCTGTTCGACTCGTCACCGTGGCGGCGCGGCTGGCACGATCGCGCCGCCGGTGCGGTCATGACGGATGCCTCCCGCGCGCAGCTTGCCGCTGTCGTCGCGAATGAGCCGGATGCGGTCGCGCCGGTCGCGCCGACCGTGCTGCCGCCCGGGCCGATCCTGCCGTCCGCCGACGACCCGGCGCTGCGGGAGTGGACGACGGGCGGCGCGCCCCGTGCCCCCGGCGCATCCCGTCCCGTCGCACCACCGGTCTCGGTCCCGCGCCCCGAGGGCGGCGTCATCTCCTTCGTGCCGGGGCTCAGCGAACCGTCGCATGCCCTCGGCGTGCCGTCTGCTCCGGCTCCGCCCCGGCTCGCGCCCGTGGCTGCGGCGGCATCCCCCATCGGCGCGCCCACACTGCCAGACCCTCTCGAGCGCACGCAGCTGAAGACTCCGGCGCGCCCCGTCGCACAGCTGCGGTGGGACGACGGCACGCAGCAGGACGTGTCTGGGCGCACGCTGTTCGGCCGCAACCCGGCTCCGGAGGCGGGGGTGACGGTCATTGCGGTGCGCGACGAGACCCTTTCCCTGTCCAAGACGCACTTCGAGCTGGTGCCCGACCACGAGCGGGCCGTGTGGGTCGTCGACCGGCATTCCACCAACGGCGTCGTTCTGCGCCGCGGCGCCCAGCGCCAGACACTCACCGCCGGCGTGCGCGCGCGCGTGCACCGGGGCGACGTGTTGGAGTTCGGCGATCGCCACGTCGTGATCGAGGTCTGCAATGACTGATACTCCGATCCTGGTCCGCTCCGGCGCCGTCAGCCACACCGGACTGCGCCGTCGCGTCAACGAAGACGCCTACCTCGCCGAAGCCCCGCTGTTCCTCGTCGCCGACGGCATGGGCGGCCACGACGCCGGCGACCGCGCCAGTGCCGCCGTCGTCGGCGAGTTCTCCACCCTCGTCGGTCGGTCGGCGCTGGACATCGATGACATGCGCAGCGCGCTGCGTCGTGCCCGGGCGCGGGTCGAGGCGATCGACAGCGACGGGAGAGCGGCCGGCACGACGCTCACCGGCGTCGCGATCGCCGAGGTCGGCGGTCTCGGATACTGGCTCACCGTCAACGTCGGCGACTCGCGCACCTACCGGTTCGCGCAGGGCGTGCTGGAGCAGATCAGCGTCGACCATTCCGTCGTGCAGGAACTGCTCGATGCGGGGGAGCTGTCGGGGGCGGAGGCGGTCACCGACAGCCGCCGCAACGAGATCACCCGGGCGATCGGTGCGGGCAGCGACGGCCAGGCCGACTATTGGATGGTGCCGGCGGAGCCGGGCGATCGCATGCTGGTGTGCTCCGACGGACTGTCGGGGGAGCTGACCGCGCAGCGGCTGCGCGACATCCTCGCCGATGAGGCCGACCCGTTCGAGGCGGCGACCCGGCTCGTGCACGAGGCACTGCTGCACGGCGGACGCGACAACATCACGGCCGTCGTGGTCGATGCGCTCGTCGTCAGCGGTCACGACGACCTGTTCGACACGGCACCGGCCGGTGCCGGGCGGCGCGTCGACGAAGACGGCGACACGAGACCGCGCAGCCGGAACAGGGCGAGGGGAGAGCGACCATGATGCACGTGCGCTATCAGCCGGCGGAGGCGACGGCTGCCGATGCATGGATCGTCGCGGTGGAGGGCTCCGCCGTGGCGGTGCTCAGCCCCGAGGTCAGTGCCGCGACGGCCGATGCCGTGTGGCGTGGTCTCGGTGCGGGCGGCATCGATGCCGTCCTCGAAGCGCTCACCGGTGCGTTCGGCACGTCGCTGGCGGCCTTGCCCGAGTTCGCCTTCGCGCTCGTCGAGCCCTCGGGGGTGCGGGTCGCGGTGCGCGGGGCGATCGAGCTCATCGTGGAGGATGCCGACGGCGTCCACTCCGTCTCGGGTTCCGGCGTCGCGACGTGGGCCGAGCGCCTGCTGCCCGGGGTGCACCGTCTGCAGGTGCGCGCGACGGCGGATGCCGCAACCCTCCCGATCCGCTCCGGCGTCGTCGCGGCGGCGGCGGTGACCGTGGCCCTCGCGCCCCCCGTGCCCGTCGCTCCGGCCGCCGTCGCCGCTCCGGCATCGGCTGCCCCCGTGCCGCCCCCCGTGCGCGCTGTTCGGGAGGAGATCGCCCTTCAGGAGGACGACGAGGCGGGGGATGTCTCCTCCCGAACGGAAATATCCTCCCGAACGGCCGGGGCTGCCGCCGGTTCCGTCGCCGCGGCGGATGTCGCCGCACCCGTCGACGACTTCGACCTGCTGTGGGGTGCGACCATCGTCCGCCCGATCGCGGCCGCCGCGACCCTGCCCCTCGACGTCGAGGGGACATCAGCCGACCCGACTCCCGAGCTGGTCGCGGTCGCTCCCGAGCGCCCCCCGGCCGCACGCGAGGCCGCAGCGCAAGCGCCCGTGCACATCGGCGCAGGCGATGACGGGATCTTCGGCGATCACGACGGCGAGACCATGGTCGTCGCCGACGCGCGCACGATGCGCACCGGGGGGGATCACCCCGAAGCGACCGACAACCCGGCCGCCCGCCGCCCGGTCCGCGGACGCCTGGTGCTGTCGACGGGTCGCGTCGTCGCTCTGGAACGTCCCGTCGTGATCGGGCGCCGGCCCAAGGCGACGCGAACCTCGGCCGCCGAACTGCCGACGCTCGTCGCGGTCGACAGCCCCGAGCAGGACATCTCTCGCAGCCACATCGAGATCCGTGCCGACGGCGACCACGCGCTCGTGACCGACCTCGACACGACCAACGGCACGATTCTGCTGCGCGGCGGGCACGAGCCCGTCCGACTGCACCCGAACGAGCCGACGATGGCGGTCTCCGGCGACGTGCTCGACATCGGTGAGGGCGTGAGCATCACCTTCGAGGTGCTGTCGTGAAGGTGCGCACGACGCTGGTCCGAACGGGCGGCGAGGCCGAGGACCTCGTCATCACGGCCGACGCCGACACGACCGTCGGCGACCTCGCCCGCACCCTCGTCGAGCTCGATCCGCACGGCGGGGACATCCCGAGCGACGACATCACGCTGGAGGCGTTCGGCACCATCGTGCCGGGTCTCGGCGAGGTGCTCGACGCGGCCGCGTCGATCGCGCACGTGCAGCTCGCCGCCGGCTCGGCGGTGCGCATCGTGCCCGCCGGCTACCGTCCGCAGCAGTCGCTCGGCGACGTCACGATCGTCTCCGGTCCGGATCCCGCCCGCATCGGCACCGTCCTGCCGTTGGAGCGCGCCGTGGTCGTCATCGGCCGCGACCGGTCGTGTGACATCGTCCTCGACGACCCGCTCGTCTCCAAGCGGCACGCCCGGCTGGAGGTCGGGCAGGGCCGCGCCGAGCTGATCGACCTGAACTCGGCGAACGGGATCCTCGTCGATGGGGCTCCCGTGACGTATCTCACCGCCGCCGACGGCCGCATCGACACCGTGCTGGGCGACACCCGTCTGCACATCTCGGCGCACACCGATGCGGCGGCCTCGACCCCGAAGACGTGGCGTCAGGTGCCGTTCGTGCGTTCGCCGCGCGTCGAGGCGCGCTATCTCGGCGAGCAGCTGCCGGGCACCGACCTGCCCGCGCCCGCGCAGCCGCAGCTGTTTCCGTGGCTCGCGATGATCGCCCCGGTGATCATGGGTCTGGTGCTCTACTTCGTGATGAACAACCCGATGGCGCTGGTGTTCGTCGCCGCCTCCCCCATGCTCATGCTCGGTACCTGGCTGACGACGCGGCTGCAGGGCAAAGCCCAGCTCGATCGTGACAAGCAGCGCTTCGAGCAGCAGTTGGAGCGGCTGGGCGCACGACTTCGGACCGAGCGCGACACCGAACGCACCGTGCGCCGCGCGGAGGTCCCCGAGCTCGACCCCATCTGCCTCGACGCCCTGGCCGCCGGCCCGCTCGTGTGGACGCGTCGCCCGGAGCACTGGTCGTTCCTGCACGTGCGGCTCGGTGACGGCACCGCTCCCAGCCGCAACACCGTGGCCGAGTCGACCAAGCGCGACGCGGCCATCCCGTCGTACGTCGATCGGCTCGATGAGACGGTCGCGGCGTTCCACGACGTCGACGACGTGCCGATTCTGGAATCCCTCGCCGAGGTCGGAGCGCTCGGGGTCGCCGGCGCACCTCAGCGCGCAGCCGACCTCGCCCGGGCGCTGCTCGCGCAGACCGCGGGACTGCACGCGCCCTCCGATGTGCACGTCGCGGCGTTCGTCGGCCCGGCGTCGCGGGAGGCGTTCGCCGATCTGAAGTGGCTGCCACACGTCTGGGGCGCCGAAGACATGCTCGGCACGGCGCCCATCGCCGACAATGCGGCGACCGGCTCGCGGCTGCTGGCCGGGCTGGAAGAGCTGGTCGAAACGCGGACGAAGCAACTGCGGCGGCTGCGCGCGCTGAAGGCGACGGATGCCGCCACGTCGGCCGGCGCCGAGGTGGGCGAGTCGCGCGGCCGTGACGAGGAGGTGCCGTTGCCCGCGTTCGTCGTGCTCGTCACCCCGGATGCGCCGGTGGATCGGGGTCGGCTCATCCAACTCTCCGAGCGCGCGGCGGGCAGCGGCATCGTGCCGGTCTGGATCGCCGAAGACACGGCCGCGCTCCCCGCGGCGTGCCGCACGTGGGTGCAGGTGCCGGGAACGGATGCCGCCAGCGCTCACTTCGTGCGACTGGGCACCGTGATCGAGCCGCTGCGGGTCGAAGCCCTCGACGCGGCCCGCTTCGGCGTGTTCGCCCGGGCCCTCGCGCGCATCACCGACCTCGGTGACGTCGCCGAAGACGCGGGCGATGTGCCGCGGTCGATCCCGCTGCTGCAACTGCTCGGCTCCGAGATGGCCACGAGCGCCGACGCCGTGGTCGACCGGTGGACGCAGAACGCGTCGATCCGGGCCACGCGCTCGGGCACGGGGTATCAGCCGAAGCTGCGTGCACTTGTCGGCCAGGGCGCGCAGGGCGCGCTGCACCTCGATCTGCGCCAGCAGGGCCCGCACGCTCTCGTGGGCGGCACGACCGGGTCGGGCAAGAGCGAGTTCCTGCAGGCATGGGTGCTCGGCATGGCCGCCGAATACAGTCCCGAGCGGGTGACGTTTCTCTTCGTCGACTACAAGGGCGGTTCGGCGTTCGCCGACTGCGTGAGTCTGCCGCACTGCGTGGGACTGGTCACCGACCTGAGTCCCCACCTCGTGCGCCGGGCGCTGACGAGCCTGCGCGCCGAGCTGCACCACCGCGAACACCTGTTCAACCGCAAGAAGGCGAAAGATCTGCTCGAGCTCGAGAAGGCCGCCGACCCCGACGCTCCGCCCGCGCTCGTGCTCGTCATCGACGAGTTCGCCGCCCTCGCCAAGGAGGTGCCCGAGTTCGTCGACGGCGTCGTCGACATCGCCCAGCGGGGGCGCTCCCTCGGCATCCATCTGATCATGGCGACGCAGCGCCCGGCGGGCGTCATCAAGGACAACCTGCGCGCGAACACCAACCTGCGCGTCGCGCTGCGGATGGCCGACGAGACCGACAGCGACGACGTCATCGGCTCGAAGGAGGCGGCGCTGTTCGATCCGGGCATCCCCGGGCGGGGCATCGCCAAGACCGGACCGGGGCGGATGAGTCTGTTCCAGTCTGCCTACTCCGGCGGATGGAGCCTGCGCGCCGAACCGGAGGCCGCCGTCGAGGTGCGCCCGTTCCGCCTGGGCGATGCGCCCGCGTGGGAGAGGCCGGCGAGCACCGACGCCCCTGCCGAGACCGAAGACCTGGGTCCGAACGACCAGCAGCTGCTCGTCGCACGCTTCGGCGATGCCGCGCAGTTGGCCGGCGTCGAGCCGCCGCGGCGCCCGTGGCTCGATGAGCTCGCGACGCGATTCGACCAGACCAAGCTCAGCCAGCGCAGCGATGCCCGGCTCGTGCTCGGCGTCGTCGACCTGCCCGAACGGCAGGACCAGGTGCCGTTCTTCTTCGAGCCCGACACCGAAGGCCACCTCGCGATCTACGGCACGGGCGGGTCGGGAAAGTCCGTCGCCCTGCGCACGCTCGCCGTCTCCGCCGGCATCACGCCGCGCGGCGGGCCCGTGCACGTGTACGGGCTGGATGCCGCCACGGGCGCCCTGCGCATGCTGGAGCCGTTGCCGCACGTGGGCGCCGTGATCTCCGGCGACGACACCGAGCGCATCGAGCGGCTGTTCGGCATGCTGCGCGCCGAGCTCGAGCGTCGGGGCGATGTCTATGCGGCCTCGGGAGCGTCGACGCTCACGGAGTACCGCTCGCTCGCCGCCCGAGGCGACGAGCCGCGCATTCTGCTGCTCGTCGACGGCTTCCCGGCGTTCCGCACCGGCTTCGAGGGGGTTCCGGGGCGGGCCGAGACCTACCGTGTGTTCCAGCAGGTGCTCACCGACGGGCGCGGTCTCGGCATCCATGTCGCCCTCACCGCCGACCGCGGGCAGAGCGTGCCGACGTCGCTGCAGGCGATGATCCAGCGGCGCATCGTGCTGCGCATGGCCGATGAGGACGGATACGCCCTGCTCGGGATGCCCCGCGACATCCTCACTCCGGCGTCGGTGCCCGGCCGCGCCATCGTCGACGACCATGAGGCGCAGCTGGCCGTGATCGGCGGCACGTCGTCGACGAAGGATCAGTCGCTCGCGATCGAGCGGATGGCCGAGGCGATGGTCCGCCGCGGCACGGTGCCGGCGCCCGGCATCCGTGCCCTGCCGACCGAGTACGGCCTCGGCGAACTGCCCGCCACGACGGGGGCGGGGGTGGCCATCGGGCTCTCCGACGTGGATCTCGGTCCGTTCGGCATCGAGGCGACCGGGACGTTCATCGTCGCCGGCACGCCCGGGGCGGGTCGCAGCAACGCGGCCGCGGCGATCGCCGTACAGACGCTGCGCGCCCGGCCCGGCGCGCCGGCGTTCTACCTCGGCGACCGACGCTCGCCCGTCGCCGACGCGATCGCGTGGACGGGGACTGCCGATAGCGGATCGGCCGCGATGGCGCAGCTGAACGCCGCCGACGAGGCCGCCGATCTGGTCTCCGGCGGGGGGCCCGTCCCGCTGGTCGTGCTGGAGGGCATCGGCGAGTTCGCGACCTCGATCGTCGAGATGAACCTGTCGGCACTCGTGAAGCGCGCCGGCCGCGGCGAGGTGTTCTTCGTCGTCGTCGGCGAGCTCAGCGAGTGGACCAGCAACTTCGGTCTGCTCGGCGAGATCAAGGCCGCCCGCCGCGGCGTGGTCCTCCAGCCCGAGACGATCGATGGCGAGGTCGTGCTGAAGACCCCGTTCCCCCGGCTCGTGCGCGGCGAGCTGCCGGTGGGTCGCGGCATCCTCGCTCATCGCGGCAAGACCGTGCGCATCCAGTTCCCGCTCATGACGGATGCCGCTCCGTGATCGGGCGGCGGATCTCGGAATTCTTCCATCGCTTCGCCGCGCCGGTTCGCCTATGGTTTAAGACGGGACAGACCTCCCGGCGAAAGAGTGCCGGACCGAACAAAAGGAGGGCCGCCATGGCCAATCTGAATGTCACCTACGACCAGATGAACTCGGCCGCGTCGCGCCTGCGTGACGGCCAGAGCGAGCTCGAGGCGAACCTGCAGCGCCTGCGTCAGCTCGTCGCCCAGCTCGTTCAGGACGGGTTCACCACGACCCGCGCCTCGGGTGCGTTCGATGCGTCGTACACCGAGTTCACGACCGGTGCGACCAAGACCGTGCAGGGCATCGAGGGCATGGCCTCGTTCCTGGAGAAGGCCGCTCAGGCGCTGCAGTCCACGGACGAGCAGCTCGCCGCTCAGCTCGGCTGACCGATTGCGTGCGGAGGCGCCCGTGGGGTGAACCGCCCCAGGTTCTCTGCCGCTCCTATGCGGGGAGGACCTCTCGGGTGAGAGCTTCGTAGTGGGCGGCGTCGTATTCGTCGGGGCTGCTCATTCCGAGGCTACCGTGGAGCCTGCGGTGGTTG
>JASGEE010000088.1:0-15788 GCA_047606715.1 Microbacterium sp. | reverse complement strand
GGTCGCGCCGCGACGGCGGCCCCGGCTGCGCGCGGCCGTCGAGCGCCCGTGCCAGCACGCGGCGCGTGTTGGTGTCGACGACCGGATGCCGGTCGCCGTACGCGAACACCGCCACCGCCCGTGCCGTGTAGTCGCCGATGCCGGTGAGGGCCAGCAGCGCCTCCACCTCGCGCGGCACCGTGCCGGCGTGGCGGTCGCGGATCTCCACCGCCGCGCGGTGCAGCCACAGCGCGCGCCGCGGATACCCGAGGTTCGCCCACTGCGCCACTGCCGCGGCCGGCGCCTCGGCGGCCAAGGCGGTCGGCGTGGGCCAGCGCACCAGCCACGCCTCGAGGTGCGGGATGACGCGGTTCACCGGCGTCTGCTGCAGCATGAACTCGCTGACGAGCGTCCCCCACCCGCCGAACCGGGCCGTGAAGTCGGCCCGCCGCCACGGCAGGTCGCGTGCGTTCTCGCGATACCACGCGATCAGCGGGGTCGCGAGGTCGGGCACCCGACCAGCCTATGCCGGTGTCGCCGCGCGCGGCGGATGCACGACCGGCGCATAACTCAGGCAGAATCGCGTCGCGACGGTGCTTCGGGGGCTGTTGCGGCGATCCTGCCTGAGTTACGGGCACCGGGGTCGACGGTTCGGGTCGGCGCGCTCGCGGCGGTCAGGCCGTCCGGCCTAGGCTGGGGGGATGCCCGCACCCGTGCCGCAGCCGAACGGCATCCTGCTCGTCGACAAGCCCGGCGGGGTCACGAGCCACGACATCGTCGCGCGCACCCGGCGCGCGCTGAACACGCGCAGAATCGGCCACGCCGGCACCCTCGACCCGATGGCGACGGGGCTGCTCGTGCTCGGCGTCGGCCCTGCGACCCGGCTGCTGACCTACCTCGTCGGCCTCGGCAAGACCTACGAGGCCACCATCCGGCTGGGGGCGGCGACCGACTCCGACGACGCCGACGGCGTCGTGACGCACACCGCGGATGCCGCCGCCCTCGCTGCCGTGACGGATGAGCGCGTGCGCGCCGGCATCGCCGCCCTGACGGGTCGAATCGACCAGGTGCCGAGCACCGTCTCGGCGATCAAGGTCGCCGGCCGCCGGGCCTACGACCTCGCGCGGGCGGGGGAGCCGGTCGAGCTGAAGGCGCGTTCCGTGACGGTCAGCAGTTTGACGGCCTTGCGCATGCGGGCGGTGCCCGACGGGGTCGACCTCGATGTCGTCGTCGACTGCTCCAGCGGCACCTACGTCCGCGCGCTCGCGCGCGACCTGGGCGCAGGTCTCGGCGTCGGCGGCCACCTGACGGCGTTGCGTCGCACGCGCATCGGGTCGTTCGATGTGGCGGATGCCGTCACGGATGTGACCCCCGACGCACCGCTGCGCAGCCCCGCTGCGGTCGCCGCCGCCGTCCTCGGTGCGCTCCCCGTCTCCGCCGACGAGGCGCGCGACCTGCGCCACGGCAAGCGGCTCACCGCCGCGGCCGAGAGACTCGGCGGCGGCGCGGTGCGGGCCGCGATCACCCCCGACGGGCAGCTCGTCGGCATCGTCGAGCGTCGTGGCGACGACCTCAAAAGCGTCATGAACATGGCGCAGGAGCGGCCGTGATCGCCTGGTTCGCGATCGCGCAGGTCGCCGTCGCCGTCGGCGTCGGCGTGTTCGCGATGATCGCGGGGCTCGCCGGACGTCGCCCGAGTGACCTCACGGCCGGCGGCATGGCCCTCGTGTTCGTGCTGCTGGTCGCTCAGGTCGTCGTCGCGATCGTCGCCCCGTTCGCGGGCAATCCGCCGATCGGCAGCGCCCTGGAGTTCTGGGTGTACCTCGTCTCGGCGGTGCTGATTCCGCCGGCATCCGTCTTCTGGGCGCTCGTCGAGCGCAGTCGATGGAGCACCGTCATCATGGGGGTCGCAGCCCTCGCCGTCGCCGTGATGGTGTGGCGGATGCAGGTGATCTGGACGACGCCCGCGATGTGAGCCGGTCCGCTGCGCACGCCTAGGATTGACGGGTCATGTCTGATCCACGCCCGCGCATGACCGGCATCGGCCGGGTGCTCGTGGTCGTCTACGCGATCATGGCGCTGGCCGCGACCGGCCGCTCATTCGTGCAGATCGTGCAGGACTTCTCCGCGGCGCCCCTCGCGTACACCCTGTCGGCCGTGGCGGCCGTCGTGTACATCCTTGCGACCGTCGCCCTGGTCAGATCCGACGCGCATGCCTGGTACATCGTCGCCTGGGTCGCGATCTGCTTCGAGCTGGTCGGAGTGCTCGTCGTCGGCACGCTGAGCCTCACGCATCCGGAGCTGTTCCTGCACGATGCGACGGTGTGGTCGGGGTACGGGTTCGGCTATTTCTGGGTGCCGCTCGTCCTGCCGTTCGTGGGCCTGTGGTGGCTGCGCACCGCGGCGCGCGCCGGGGCATCGCCGGAGGGCGGGGACGCGGTGGAGTCGGCGATGGCGGGGAGGTCGAGCTGGTGATCGTCTTCCACGACCCCTCCGAGGTTCCGCACGGGTTCGGCCCCAGCATCGTCGTCATCGGCAAGTTCGACGGAGTCCATTCCGGCCATCGCGCCGTCATCACGCGCGCCCGGGTGAACGCGGCCTCCAGCGGTGCCCGTGTCGTGGCCGTCACGTTCGATCGCAACCCGCTGAGTCTGCTGCGGCCCGACCTGTGCCCTCAGGCGCTGGTCAGTCTCGACCAGAAGGTCGCCCTGCTCGCCGACGCCGGCGTGGACGCGACGCTCATGCTGCGCTTCGACGAGGCCCTCGCCGCCCTGCCGCCGCGCGAGTTCGTCGAGCACGTGCTCGTCGACGCCCTCGGGGTCGTCCGCGTGCTGGTCGGCGATGACTTCCGGTTCGGGCACGGCGGCGCCGGGACACCGGCGCTGCTGGCGGAGATGGGTGCCGAGTACGGCTTCGAGGTCGACGTGGTCGGCGACGTGCAGGGCGGGAGTCGCCGTGTGTCGTCGTCGTGGATCCGCGAGTTGCTCGCCGACGGCGACGTCGACGGCGCCGCCCGGCTGCTGGGCCGTCCGCACGGCGTGCAGGGGGAGGTCGTGCACGGACTCAAGCGCGGACGCGAACTGGGCTTCCCGACGGCGAATCTCTCGCCGGATGCCGAGGGCTTCATCCCCGCGGACGGTGTCTACGCCGGATGGCTCATCGACCACGGCCCCGCCGTGGCGCCCACGAGCGCGACGACCCGCTACCCCGCAGCCATCTCGGTGGGCACGAACCCGACCTTCGGCGATGTCGTGGTGCGCCAGGTGGAGGCGTATGTGCTCGACGAGGCCGACCTCGACCTGTATGCCCATCGCGTGAAGGTCGACTTCGTGCACCGCATCCGCGGGATGGTCGCCTTCGAGGGCATCGACCGCCTCATCGCGCGGATGGCCACCGACGTCGACGAGGTGCGCAGCGTGCTGCGCTCCTGACCGGGGGGCATCCCCGGCGTCCGCTCCTCGGTGCTCTCGGCAGCGAAACCGCCTCCACACGCCGAAACCCGTCTTCCGGATGCCGGGTCTCGGCGTGTGGAGCGGGTCTCGGTTGTCTGGGCGCGCCGCGCGCGTCAGTACGAGGCGGCGTCGACGATGCCGGTCGCGCGCTCACCGGCATCCACGCGCCGCGCCTCGCCGAGAATCACGGCGCTGCCGCTCGTGCCCAGGCGCGTCGCCCCGGCATCGAGCATCGCGAGCGCGTCGGCGTAGCTGCGGACCCCGCCCGAGGCCTTGACCTGCACGCCGGCGCCGACCTGTGAGCGCATGAGCGCGATGTGCGCGGACGTCGCACCGCCGCCGGCGAACCCGGTCGAGGTCTTGACGAAATCGGCGCCGCCGCGCTCGGTGAGCCGGCTGCCGCGGGCGATCTGCTCGTCGTCGAGCAGCGCCGTCTCCAGGATCACCTTCGTGACGTGGCCGGATGCCGCCACCACCGCCGCGATGTCGGCTGTGACCTGCTCGTCGAACCCCGACCGGAGCGCGCCGATGTTGATCACCATGTCGAACTCGGTCGCCCCGTCGGCGAGCGCCTGGCGGGTCTCGGCGACCTTCGCCGCCGTCGAGGTCGTGCCGTGCGGAAAGCCGATGACGGTGCCGACGGCGACCCCGCTGCCGGCCAGGCGCGAAACCGCGTGCGCAATATCGCTCGGCCGCACGCACACACTGAAGACGCCCCACGCCGCTGCGATGTCGAGCTCGGCGTCGACATCGGCGCGGGTCAGTTCGGGCCGCAGGATCGCGTGGTCGATGCGCGCCGCGAGGGCGCGTTCGGTGATCGTGGACATGCCCACAGCCTACGCGGCGTGTTGCCGGGGCGCAGAGCGCGGGGGAGAGGGGATGCGCGCTAGAATGGAGCCGAGGACCGCGTGCTCCCGTCGCCGCAGCTCGCAGAAGCGAGTGCCCGCAGCCGGAAGAAGCGGACTCGCGCATTCCCGCCCGCGGCAGCCGCTGCGGATCCCGACCGGTCGGCCCGCGTGCATCGCGACGCGGCCGACGCATCGCCGGCTTGCACCGGCCATCCCGCTCAGGAGGAGCATGCCGACCATGGCACCCACCGCCCGCCGGCGTTCGGCCGGCCGGGGCTCTTCGGCCCGTCGCGACGACGACGCGCCGCTCATCCCGATCCTCGCGCGCAAGGTGCGCGAGGTCGAGGCCAAGGCGCAGCGCGGCAAGCTCGGCCCCACCAATCGGGTCAAGTTCCAGGTCATCGCCTTCCTCGTGCGTGAAGAGCGCGCACGGGTCAAGGCCGACACCGTGATCCCGACCGCCGCTCGCGCTGAGCTGCTCAAGCGCCTCGACGGGGTCGCGACGATCCTCGCGAAGACCGCCGCTCGCGACACCTCGCTCATCCAGCTGCTCGAAGTCGACCAGGCGACCTCTCCGGTGGCCAAGCGCATGCGCCGCGACTGGCTGCTCGAGTCGGGGGCGGAGCTGCCCGAAGACGAGCTCATCATCACCGACGTCGTGCCGGTGCAGGCCCCCGTCGTGCCCGCCGCGCTCGCCGAACGGCAGGTCACGCCGCCGCAGATCGAGGCGCGCCGCGAGGCGAACCCCTTCCTCGCTCCCGACGTGGCGCTGCGCAGCCCCGCCGCCACCGCTCGCCGCCGCCTCGACGGATGGGAGCTCATGGGGCCGCTGTACAAGGCGTTCGAGACCGGTGCCGGCGGTGCCAGCGCGTCGATGGAGCTGCCGCCCGTGCCCGAGTTCGACCGCCTCTCGCCCAAGGGCCTGGAGGTCATGCCGCACCAGTCGCGCTTCCTCGAAGCGGTGCGAGCGGGCCACCGTTCGTTCCTCCTCGCCGACGAGCCGGGGCTCGGCAAGACGGCGCAGTCGGTGCTGGCGGCATCCGTCGCCGGCGCCTACCCGCTGCTGGCGGTCGTCCCCAACGTCGTCAAGATGAACTGGGCGCGCGAAGTGGAACGGTGGACGCCGCAGCGGCGCGCCACCGTGATTCACGGCGACGGCGACGCGGTCGACGCCTTCGCCGACGTGTTCATCGTCAACTACGAGGTTCTCGACCGGCACCTGTCGTGGCTCGGTTCGTTGGGACTTCGGGGCATGGTCGTCGACGAGGCGCACTTCATCAAGAACCTCACCTCGCAGCGCTCGCAGAACGTGCTGGCGTTGGCCACCCGCATCCGGGCGCAGGTGAGGGACCCGCTGATGCTCGCCCTCACCGGCACGCCGCTGATCAACGACGTCGAGGACTTCGACGCGATCTGGCGCTTCCTCGGCTGGACCGACGGCGCCAAGCCCGGGCGTGAGCTCATGGCGAAGCTGGATGCCACCGGCTTCACTCCGGCCGACAAGGCGTTCTACCCCGAGGCCCGCGACGCCGTCATCTCGATGGGCATCGTGCGCCGCAAGAAGAAGGACGTCGCCGCCGATCTCCCCGACAAGCTCATCGCCGACCTGCCGGTCGAGCTCGACGACGAGTTCGGGCGTTCGATTCGTGCGGCCGAACGCGAGCTCGGTCAGCGCCTCGCGGCGAAGTACCGTCGCATCATCGAGGCGCGTGGCGACAGGGTGCGCATCGGCGAGTACGACGACGACATCGTGCGCCTCGTCGCGCACGGTGAGCTCGAAGAGGCCAAGGCCGCCGGGGCCACCGCCGACAACGTGTTCACGATGGTCCGCAAGATCGGCCAGGCCAAAGCGCTGCTGGCGGCGGACTACGCCGTGCAGTTGCAGCGGTCGGTCGGCAAGGTCGTCTTCTTCGCGAAGCACATCGATGTGATGGATGCCGCCGAGGCGCATTTCGCGGCATCCGGACTGCGCACGATCTCGATCCGCGGCGACCAGTCCACTCCCGCGCGCCAGCAGGCGATCGATGCGTTCAACAACGACCCCGACGTCGCGGTCGCGGTGTGCTCGCTGACGGCGGCCGGTGTCGGCCTGAACATGCAGGCCGCGTCCAACGTCGTGCTCGCCGAGCTGTCGTGGACGGCCGCGGAGCAGACCCAGGCCATCGACCGTGTGCACCGCATCGGGCAGGACGAGCCGGTCACGGCGTGGCGCATCATCGCGGCCCACACGATCGACACCAAGATCGCCGAGCTGATCGACTCGAAGCACTCGCTCGCGGCTCGAGCGCTCGACGGCGCACAGTTCGACCTGACCCCCAGCGACTCCGTGCAGTTGTCGGCTCTCATGCACCTGCTGCGGCAGGCTCTCGGAGCCGCGGCGTGATCGCGTAGGGTCGAATCATGAAAATCGGCATCCTCACGTCTGGCGGCGACTGCCCCGGCCTCAACGCGGTCATCCGCGGCGCGGTCTTGAAGGGCACCACGAATTACAACATCGAGTTCGTCGGCATCCGTGACGGATGGCGTGGCGTCGTCGACGGCGATTTCTTCCCCCTGACCCGCCACGAGGTCAAGGGCCTGGCCAAGACCGGCGGCACGATCCTCGGCACCAGCCGCACGAACCCCTATGAGGGTCCGCGCGGCGGCGCCGAGAACATCTCGAAGACCCTGTACGGCCACCACGTCGACGGCATCATCGCGATCGGTGGCGAGGGCACCCTCGCCGCCGCGTACCGCCTGCATGCCGACGGCGTCAACGTCATGGGCGTGCCGAAGACGATCGACAACGATCTGCGCGCCACGGACTACTCGTTCGGCTTCGACACGGCCGTCAACATCGCCACCGAAGCGATGGACCGCCTGCGCACGACCGGAGACTCGCACCAGCGTTGCATGGTCGCCGAGGTCATGGGCCGCCACGTCGGCTGGATCGCGCTGCACTCGGGCATCGCCGCCGGCGCTCACGTGATCTGCATCCCCGAAAGGCCGATGTCGATCGATGAGATCGTCGCTCAGGTGGCGAAGGCCCACGATCGCGGTCGTGCACCGCTCGTGGTCGTCTCGGAGGGTTTCAAGCTGGTCGGTCAGGACGAGGCGTACAGCGACAAGGGCCTCGATGCCTTCAACCGCCCGCGACTGGGCGGCATTGGCGAGATCCTCGCGCCGCAGATCGAAGCTGCGACCGGTATCGAGACGCGTGCCACCGTGCTCGGCCACATCCAGCGCGGCGGTTCACCGTCGGCGTTCGACCGCGTGCTCGCGACCCGCCTGGGGCTGCATGCCGCCGTCGCCGTCGCCGAGGGGGCCTGGGGCCAGATGGTTTCGTTGCAGGGCACCGACATCGTCCGCGTGCCGTTCGCCGAGGCCCTCGGCGAACTGAACACCGTGCCGCTGTACCGCTACGAAGAGGCCGCCGCGCTGTTCGGTTGAACCGCGCCGCTGGCGGTGCCGCCGGTATCCGCCGCCATTGCGGCGGCACCGCCCGTGTTGCCGCCGTCTTCGCCGCCGCGAAAGACGGAGAAATCGCGAAAGACGGATGCCGTGCGGCTGCGGCATCCGTCTTTCGCGTCGTTTCCGTTTTTCGCGGCGGGCACAGCGGTGGTCATCGCCTCCTCCCCAATCCATGACTTTCGGAAGTTGTCCACAGAACGGCCGTGCGGAACCGCGGCAGCGTCCCGGCGGGGCCAGACTGTCGGGCATGCGATCAGACGATGTTGCACGAGAGATCCGTTCGCGCGGCGGAATTGCGCACAGCACGACCCTCCGCGAGGCCGGCTTCGGCGATCGCGCCGTGCGGTTCGCCGTCGCTGAAGGCAGCCTGGAGCGCGTCGGCCGATCGTGGCTCGCGGTGCCGCAGTGCGATGCCGTGCTGAGACGGGCCGCCGAACTCGGTGGCCGGATCACGTGCGTCTCTGCGGCGGAGCGCAGCGGTCTCTGGGTGCCCTCTCGTGAACCGCGCGAGTTGCACCTGTCGGTTCCGTCCACCTGGTCGCGGCAGCGCGGCGATGGCGTCGTGCTGCATTGGGCCGCGGTCCCGGCCCCGACGGGGCGGCGTGAGCTGATCGACCCGATGCCGAACGTTCTCTCCCACGCCGCACGCTGTCTGCCGCTCATCGAAGCCATGGCGGTATGGGAGTCGGCCATCCGCAAGGCCCACGTCGACGCCGATGAGCTTGCTCGCATCTCGTGGCGCTCGCCGGCGGCGCGGCGCCTCGCCGAGGTCGCGTCCGCGCTGTCTGACTCGGGCCTGGAGACCCACTTCGTCGCGCTGATGCGCTCGATCGGTGTCGTCGTGCGCCAGCAGGTGTGGGTGGACGGCCATCCTCTCGACGGTCTCATCGGCGATCGGCTCGCCATCCAGATCGACGGGTTCGCGCATCACCGGGCGGCAGAGCGACGCCGCGACCTGCGCGCGGATGCACGCCTCGCCCTGCGCGGCTACACGGTGCTGCGTTTCGACTACTTCCAGATCCTGTTCTGCCCCGACGAGGTCGTCGGCACCGTTCGCATGGCGATCGCGCAGCGCAGACACGCCGCCTGAGCCGGTGAAGAATGCCGCTGCGAAAAACGGAGACGACGCGAGATACGGATGCCGCAGCCGCACGGCATCCGTATCTCGTGATTTCTCCGTTTTTCGCGACAGCGGTGCCGCCGGCCGCCGGCCACCGACGGGCCGCAGCCGGTCAGGCGGCCAGGCCCAGCACGTCGAGCAGCCACGCCAGTTCGAATGCGCGCTGATGCCACGCGTTGTACCGCCCGCTGACGCCGCCGTGGCCGGCGACCATTTCGCACTTCAACAGCGCGTCCGCCCCGACCTCGCGCAGGCGCGCGACCCACTTCGCGGGCTCGACGTAGTACACCCGGGTGTCATTGAGCGAGGTGACGGCGAGGATGCGGGGATAGCGCACCCCGTCGCGCACGTTCTCGTACGGCGAGTACGACTTCATGTAGGCGTAGACCTCGGCGTCGTGCAGCGGGTCGCCCCACTCGTCCCATTCGATGACCGTCAACGGCAGCGATGGGTCGAGGATCGTCGTCAGCGCGTCGACGAACGGCACGTCGGCGAGGATGCCGGCGAACAGCTCCGGGGCGAGGTTCGCGACGGCGCCCATCAGCAGGCCGCCCGCCGAGCCGCCCTCGGCCACCAATTGCGCCGGCGTCGTCACTCCCGCATCGACCAGGTGCTGCGCGACGGCCACGAAATCGGTGAAGGTGTTGCGCTTGCGCTGCAGCTTGCCGTCCTCGTACCACTGACGGCCCAGTTCGCCGCCCCCGCGCACGTGCGCGATCGCGAAGACGACGCCGCGATCGAGCATCGACAGCCTGGCGACCGAGAACCCCGGCTCGATCGAGTGCTCGTACGAGCCGTAGCCGTACAGGTGCACCGGCCGCGGCTCACCGTCGCCGGGCGTGCCGAACGAGCGCTTCCAGACGAGTGAGATCGGGATGCGGGTGCCGTCGGGCGCCGTCGCCCAGTCGCGCCGCTGCGCGTAGTCGGCACGGTCGTAGCCGCCGAGCACCGGCTGCTGTTTGCGCAGCAGCAGCTCGCCCGTGGCGACGACGTAGTCATACACCGTGCCCGGTGTCACGAACGAGCCGTAGCCGAGGCGTACGAGGGGCGTCGCCCACTCCGGGTTGCCGGAGGCGCCGGCGACGTACAGCTCTTCCTCGAATGCCAGCTCGCGCACCTCCCCCGTCGCATAGTCGAGGATCCCCATGCGGGCGAGGCCGTCGCGCCGATACGAGACGACCGCCCAGTCGCGGAAGGCCGAGACATCCAGCAGGCGGCGCCCGGGCACGTGCGGCAGGACGACCTCGCGCGGGCCGAGGGGGTCGGATGCCGCCACCCGCACGAGCTCGAAGTCCAGCGCGTCGTCGTTGTGCAGGATGTACAGCACGTCTTGGCCGTCCGTGACCGCGTGCGTCGAGGAGTACTCGACCCCCTCCCGCCGTGGCCAGATCGACCGCGGCTGCGCGCGCAGCTCCGCCGCGTCGACGAGATATTCCTCTGTGGTTATGGAGGAGCCGACCTCTATCACCAGGTACCGCTCGCTCCGCGTGAAGCCCGCCCCCACCCAGTACCGCTCATCGGGTTCGTGGAACAGTCGTATGTCGTCGGAGGCATTCGTGCCCACGACGTGCAGCCACACGGTGTCGGGACGCCACGCGTCATCGACGGTCGTGTAGACCACGTGCCGGCCATCGGGGGAGAAGCAGGCGCCGGCCGAGGTCCCCTCGATGACGTCGGGCAGGTTCGCACCCGTGACGAGGTCGCGGATGCGCAGCGTGTAGCGTTCGTCGCCCTCGACGTCGACGCCGTAGAGCAGCCGCGCACCGTCGACCGACACGTCGAACGAGCCGAGTGAGAAGAACTCGTGCCCTTCGGCCTCGGTGTTGCCGTCGAGCAGGATCGTCTCGCCCGGCACGTCCACTCCGGGCTGCAGCGTCGGTGGCGTCCAGTCGTCGGGTGAGGCCAGCGGAGCGCGACAGTGGATGCCGTATTGCTTGCCCTCGACCGTGCGCCCGTAGTACCACCACCCGCCCTGCCGGGTGGGCACGGAGAGATCGGTCTCGAGGGTGCGAGCCTTGATCTCGTCGAAGATGCGCTCACGCAGGCCTGCCAGGTGCGCCGTGCGTGCCTGCGTGTGGGCGTTTTCCGCCTCCAAGTGCGCCACGACGTCGGGGTCGTCTTTCGCGCGCAGCCATTCGTAGCCATCGACGACGTCGTCGCCGTGGTGGGTGCGGATGATCGGTCGGACGTCGGCGACGGGGGCGACGTGGAGGGTGGAATCGGTCACACGGCCACCGTAATCGACCCGATGTCGACCCGTGCACCGGGGCGAGCCCGCGGACAGGGCGGATTCATGGCCCGTGTGGTTCTGTCGGCAGAGCTGGGTATGGCAGGATCGTGACGGGCCCGGTTGACGGGGCCCGAATTTGCGGTGAACTGTTCGTTCGCACTCGCCGGCTCCGTCGGCTCCCTCACTCGATAACCGACGAAAGCGAACCGTGGAAACCGCTGCCCTCATCGTGGTGCTGGTGATTGCACTGGCGCTGTTCTTCGATTTCACCAACGGCTTCCACGACACCGCGAACGCGATGGCAACCCCGATCGCCACCGGTGCCCTCAAGCCCAAGGTCGCCGTCATGCTCGCCGCCGGCCTGAACCTCGTGGGCGCGTTCTTGTCGACCGAGGTGTCCAAGACGATCTCGCACGGGATCATCCTCGAAGACCAGATCGAGCCGCTCGCCTTCTTGCCGATCATCTTCGCCGGGCTCATCGGCGCGATCACCTGGAACATGCTGACGTGGCTGCTGGGACTTCCCTCCAGTTCGTCGCACGCGCTGTTCGGCGGTCTGATCGGCGCAACGCTCGTCGGAGTGAGCGCGGCCGCGATCGACTTCGGGATGGTGCTGAGCAAGGTCGTGCTGCCGGCGCTCATCGCCCCCTTCACCGCGGGGGTCATCGCCTTCCTGGTCACACGCCTGGCGTACGGCCTCACCCGGCGCTACGACAACAAGCCCGACGGCCGCGACGGCTTCCGCTGGGGGCAGATCTTCACCTCGTCGCTCGTCGCGCTCGCGCACGGAACGAACGACGCGCAGAAGACGATGGGCGTCATCACCCTGGCGCTCGTCATGGCGGGCTGGCAGAGCTCCGACCAGACCGATCCACACCTGTGGGTGATCTTCGCGTGCGCCTTCACGATCGCACTCGGGACGTACATGGGCGGATGGCGCATCATCCGCACGCTCGGGCGGGGGCTCACCGATGTCAAGCCGGCGCAGGGGTTCTCGGCCGAGACTTCGACGGCCGCGACGATCCTCGCCTCCAGCGCCCTAGGCTTTGCGCTCTCGACCACTCAGGTCGCCTCGGGGTCGGTCATCGGCTCGGGCCTGGGGCGCCGCGGATCGACGGTGCGCTGGGGAACCGTCGGTCGCATCGCGATCGGCTGGCTGCTGACGCTCCCGGCCTCGGCAGCGGTCGGTGCGATCGCGGCGCTGCTCGTGGTCTGGTGGGACGGCTGGGGTGTGCTGATCGATGCCGTCATCGCGGTGGCCGTCATCGTGGCTCTGTTCGCCTGGTCGCGGCGCAGTCACGTCGACTCGTCGAACGCGATGAGCAGCGAGGTTGCCGACTCAGGCCACGCGATCAAGGTGCCCCGCACGGCGCCGCCCACGCGCCGTCAGCGTGCCGTGCTCCGCGAGCAGGCGCACCTGAAGGCCGAGCAGGAGGCGCGGGAGAAGGCGGAGCGCAAGGCGAAGGAGAAGGCCGTCGCACGCCAGGCCGCCGATGATCGTCGGGCCGCGGCAAGACAGGCCGCCGACAGGGATGCGAAGGGGAAGCGGTGATGGACGTCTCGATCGACTGGTTCGCCTTCGTGCAGGTGTTCTGCGCCGCTCTGGCCGGAGCGCTGCTCGTCGTCGGGTTCTATGCGATCGGCCTGCGTCTGCTCGTGCGGGCGGGTCGTGCGCCCGTCGTCGCTCCGGCCGAGTTCACGGATGCCATCACCGTGATCACCGAGGCCGAGGCTCGCAAGGCCGAGAAGGCCGCCGCGAAGGCGGCGAAGAAGAGCCCGCTGACCGAGGGGCAGAAGCAGTTCGCGCTCATCGGCGCTTACGCGTCGTTCGGGATGAGCGGGCTGGCGGTGCTCGGCGGACTCGCGCTGATCGTCACGGGGAGCTGAGCGGGGGTCGAGTCCGGGCGCCAGCGTAGGCTGACGCCATGCCTCCCCGCTTCGGCAGCCATCCGCCCGCGCGGCGCACGATTGTGCACCTGAGCGACACGCATCTGCTCGGGCGGGATCTGCCGCTCGGCGGGCGTTACGACACCGCCGTGAATCTGCGGGCGACCCTGGCCGCGGTGGAGAATCTCGGCATCCGTCCCGATGCGATCGTCTTCACCGGGGATCTGACCGATCTCGGCGAGCCCGAGGCCTACCGCGCCCTGCGCTCGGCGGTCGAGCCGGTCGCCGCGCGCCTCGGCGCCCCGATCGTGTGGGTCGCCGGCAACCACGACGAGCGCCCCGCCCTGCGGGAGACACTGCTGGACGGCGCCCCGACGTCCGAACCGGTCACGAGCGTGCACGACCTTGGCGGGCTGCGGCTGGTCGCCCTTGACACGACGGTGCCGGGATGGCACCACGGCGATCTGGATGCGCAACAGCTGCAGTGGCTCGCCGAGCAGCTGGCGGTGCCCGCGCCGCTGGGCACGCTCCTGGCCCTGCACCACCCGCCGCTGCCGAGCCACGTCCCGCTGTTCGACATCCTCGAGCTGCGCGAGACCGGGCCGCTGGCGGCGGTCATCGCCGGCAGCGATGTGCGCGGCATCCTCGCCGGCCACCTGCACTACTCGATGTCCGGGACCTTCGCCGGCATCCCGGTGAGCGTTGCGGCAGCCACCTGTTACACGATGGACCTCGCACAGCCCGCCGCTGCGGTCAACGGGATGGATGCCGGGCAGTCGTTCCATCTCGTGCACGTCTACGACGACACCGTCACGCACAGCGTCGTGCCGGTCGTCGACGCTGCCGCCGGCGACCTCTTCAGCCCGCAGTTGTACGCCGACATGGCGGCGCTCAGTCCCCATGAGCGGCTGGAGCGGTTCTCGCGCAAACGGTGAGCCCGCCGCGGCTAGGCTCGAATCGACCCGACCGACCCGTGAGGACAAAGACCTATGGCACTGGATGCGAGCGCGCGCACGGAAACCGACTCGCTCGGCTCGATGCAGATCCCTGCCGATGCGTACTGGGGCATCCACACCGCCAGGGCGTTGGAGAACTTTCCGATCTCGCAGCGTCCGATCTCGGTGCATCGAGACCTCGTGGTGGCCCTTGCGATGGTCAAGCAGGCCTCGGCGCGCGCCAACCGAGAGATCGGTGTGCTCGATGCCGAACGCGCCGATCTCATCGACCGCGCCGCCCAGCGCGTGATCGACGGCGAGTTCCACGACCAGTTCGTCGTGGGCGTCATCCAGGGCGGTGCCGGCACCTCGACCAACATGAACGCGAACGAGGTCATCACCAACATCGCCCTCGAGCTGGCCGGACGCGAGAAGGGCGATTACGCCTGGCTGTCGCCGATGGATCACACCAACCGCTCGCAGTCGACCAACGACGTGTACCCGACAGCCGTGAAGGTCGGGCTGAGTCTCGACCTGAAGACGCTGCTGGATGAGCTCGACCTGCTGCGGCGGTCTTTCCTGGCCAAGGCGGTGGAGTTCCACGACGTCCTCAAGATCGGCCGCACGCAGTTGCAGGATGCCGTGCCGATGACGCTCGGCCAGGAGTTCCACGGATTCGCCACGACCCTCGGCGAGGATCACACCCGGCTCACCGAGAACGTGCACCTGCTCACCGAGATCAACATGGGCGCCACGGCGATCGGCACCGGGATCACGGCTCATGCGGGATATCGCACCGCCGTCGTTCGACACCTGCGCGAGATCAGCGGTCTCGATCTCACCTCGGCCGACGACCTCGTCGAGGCCACCAGCGACACGGGAGCGTTCATGTCGTTCTCGTCGTCGCTCAAGCGCAACGCGGTCAAGCTGTCGAAGATCTGCAACGATCTGCGCCTGCTCTCTTCGGGGCCGCAGGCCGGACTCGGTGAGATCAACCTGCCGGCGCGCCAGGCCGGCTCGTCGATCATGCCGGGCAAGGTGAACCCCGTCGTCCCCGAGGTCGTCAACCAGGTCGCCTTCTCGGTGGTCGGCGCCGACATGACGGTCACGATGGCGGTCGAGGCGGGGCAGCTGCAGCTCAATGCGTTCGAGCCGGTCATCGCGCACTCCCTCTTCCAGTCGATCACATGGATGCGCAGGGCCATGCGCACGCTTCGCGTCAACTGCGTCGACGGCATCACGGCGAACCGCGATCGCCTGGGCGCGATGGTGGGCTCATCGGTGGGCGTTGTCACGGCGCTGACCCCGTTCATCGGGTACGCGGCGGCCGCCGCGCTGGCCAAAGCCGCGCTGCTGACGCACCGTAACGTCGGCGATCTCGTGGTCGAAGCCGGACTCATGACGCGGGAGGACGTCACCAAGCAGCTCTCGCCGGCGCGGCTGTCGGGGCTCGAGGCGATCACGCAGGCGCTGCTGATCGTGCAGCCGGCCGAGAACATCGTCGCCGACGACGCCCAGAACTGACCCGTCGCGCGGCGGGCGGGGAGAGTTCCGTCGCGAGGTGGGTGCCTCCACTGTTGCTGAGGACGGCAAGGCGGGTACGGTCGAGATATCCGTCATCACCGGATCAAAGGAAACAGAGAGAGACTCCGATGAGCGATCCCCACACCCCCCAGGATGCCCAGCCCCCGGTCGACGCGGCCGCTGCCGCGTCGGATGAGGCCCCGGCAACCCCCGCAGCAGCGCCCGAGGTCCCGGCTGCGGCTGCCTACGAGGCGCCCGCCGTTCCGCCGGCACCGGCTTATGTGCCGCCGCCCGCGCCCGTCTCCGCGCCGCCGCCCGCGCCTGCGTACGGTGCTGCGCCGGCCGCGCCGGCCTATGGTGCTG
>JASGEE010000087.1:0-16562 GCA_047606715.1 Microbacterium sp. | reverse complement strand
GCTGCCCGGCGCCGCCCGGCGCTGGCGGCCGGCGCCGCCGCCCCCCACAGGCACCGCAGCCGTGCGCCGAAAAACGGAGATTCCCTCAAAAACGGATGCCGCAGGCCCCACGCATCCGTTTTTCGCGACATTTCCGTTTTTCGCGACGGGGGTGAGGGCGGCGGGGTGAGGAGGGGTGAGGGCGGCGGGGTGAGGAGGCCGGGAGTGAGGGGGTGAAGGCGGCGGCGTCAGCGGGCGACGACCGTCGCCGTCGCCGGTGCGTAGCCCGGCGCCGTCGCGGTCAGGGTGATGGGGCCGGATGCCGCGGCTCGCACGATCGCCAGCAGGCGTCCGTCGTGGGTCTGCCGCGAAGGTCCCGCGAAGGACTCCAGGGTGCGGGCGCGTCCCGAGCCGAGGCCCGCGAGATCGCCCGGCCCCTCGATCGTCACGGTCACCTCGACGTCGCGGTCGCAGGGGACGGTGCCGTCAGCATCGGCGAGCGCGACCGGCACGTAGACGAGGCCGCCCGCGGCATCGACGACGGGCGCCTCGGCAGCGGCGCGCAGCATGACCTCCGACGCCGTCCGCAGCATCGCCCGACCGGTCTCGACGCCGCCACGGCGGGCGACGGCGACCAGCTCGCCGGGGCGGTATTCCGTCTCGAAGCGGGCGATGAGCGGACGCGGCTCGCCGACCGCACGCACGCCCAGCGATGTCCCGTCCAGGAGGAGCTCGACCTCGTCGGCATCCGCATAGACATCGACCGTCACCGGCGCGCCGGGAGCAGCACCCCAGGTCCACGACGCGACGGCGTCGTCCCAGGACCACGGCGTCTTCTCCACGGGGCGGCCGTGGTGCTGCGGACGGTGCACCGCGATCGCGGGCTCGGTGCGCACCCCGAACGCGATCTCCCGGTAGTGCGAGGCGGGCGTGCGGTGTCCCGTGATGTCGATGTCGCCGCACTGGGCCAGCAGATACGGGAACGGCCCCGCGGTGCCCGTCGAACGGTAGCCGGGGGCATCGGTGTACTCCACGCGCCCGATGCCCGCCTCGCCGATGTAGTCGAACCCGGTCCAGGTGAAGTCGCCGATGACGTGCGGGTGACGGCGCACCTCGGCCCACAGCGCCGCGATGCGGTCGGGGAAGGTCTCCGACCCCACGATGATGCGGTTCGGGAACAGTTCGGCGTCGAGCGCGTAACGCGAATCGCCGTAGTTGAATCCGACGACGTCGAGCACGGCCGCCGACTCCTCCGTCGAGCCGGTCACGAGCGCTGAGGCGTTCGCCGCCGCCATCTGGGCGCCCAGGCCCGCCATCATCGTGTTGGGATCGGTCTCGGCGAGCTCGCCGAGGATCTCGCCCATGCGTCCCATGTTCGCGATGATCCCGTTGATGCCGTTCGTGACGAACCGCGTCGGGTCGAGCCGGCGGAACTCCTCCGCGAGACGGCGACTCCACGTCGCCCCGTGCGGGGTGGCGAGCTCGAGGATCTCGTTGCCGATCGAGTATAGGATCACGCTCGGGTGGTTGCGATCCTTCGCGACGAGGCCCGCGACGTCGTGCGGCCAGCGCTCGTCGAAGCCGATCGACGCGTCGAAGCCGGTCTTCGCCTTCGTCCACACGTCGCTGAGCTCGTCCATGACGAGCAGACCGTGGCGGTCGCACGCATCCAGCAGCGCCCGGGAAGCCGGGTTGTGGGCGCTGCGGATGGCGTTGAACCCGCCGGCCTTCAGCAGCCGCACCTTGCGGTCCTCCGCGTCGACGTGCGTGATGGCCCCGAGCGGCCCGTTGTCGTGGTGCACGCAGGCGCCGCGCAGGTCGACCCGCTCACCGTTGAGGCGCAGTCCGTGCCGCGGATCGAGCTGCAGGCGACGGATGCCGAAGGTGACGGCGTCTTCGTCGAGGAGCGCCCCGTCATCGGCCGCGAGGTGCACGCGCACCCCGTGAAGCGCGGGCGCGTCGGGTGACCACAGCGCCGGCTCCGGCACGGCCAGGCGGATGCGCGCGACGGCGTCGGCACCCGGCAGGACCGTCACCGGCGCGTCGCCTTCGGCGACGACACCGCGGGCGGGAGCGACGATCTGCCAGTGCACGCGCGTCGTGCGGGTGTGGCGCGTGGCGTTCTCGACGCGAGTGGCGATCTCCACGATCGCACGCTCGCCGTCGATGTCGGGGGTCGTGACGGTCGTGCCGTCCAGCGCAAGGTGCACGGGGTCCGCGACGACGAGGTGCACCGGGCGGTAGATGCCCGCCCCGGTGTACCACCGGCTGTCGCGGTGCGCGCGCGCCTCGACGGTCACGGCATTGGTCTCGCCGAAGCGCAGGAACGCATCCAGCGGCACCGTGAACGCGGCGTAGCCGTTCGGTTCGTGGACGGCGAAGTCGCCGTTGACGTACACGACGGCGTCACGGTAGACGCCCTCGAACTCCAGCAGCACCGTGCGCTGGGCCCACTCCGCGGGCACGTCGAACGAGCGCTCGTAGACGAAGACACCGCCGGGGATGTAGCCGGAGTGCACGCCGCCGTCGTTCTCCTCGCCCCGCGGCAGATCGCGGAGCGCATCGTGCGGAACGGACACCGGCACGGGGGCCGCAGCGCCCTCGCGGCTTTCGAACGCGGCGAGCTTCGGCCCGACGGTCCATCCGTCGTGGAAAGCGACACGGATCACGAGGGCACTCGTTCGGTGAGAGCGTCGAGCGCTTCGTCCAGCGCGATCATGTCGAATCCGACGAGCAGAGCGCGCAGGAAGTCGGCGAGCGCATCGGCCATGTCGACGACGCCGGGATCGAGCAGCCACTGCACCTGCAGGCCATCCATCATCGCGATCGTGGCGACCGCGGCACGGTCGGGGTCGATTCCCTCCCGAAGGCGTCCGGCGGCGGCGGCGCGCGCGAAGCAGCCGCGGATGCTCGCACGCACGTCGACGTAGCGATGGACGAAATACTCGTGCGCGGGGTGACTCGGCGCTGTCGCTTCGGCGGACAGCACGCAGTAGAGCTCCACGATGCCCGGCACCGACTGGTTGTAGCGCGCGAGGGAGACCAGACCCCTCATCGCCTCGACGCCGTCTTCCGCGTCGAAGTCGACCATCGAACGGGAATGCTCATCACGGTGGTCGAGAACGGCCCGCAACAGCGCACTCTTGGTCTTGAAGTGGTGCAGCAGCCCGGCCTCGCTCATGCCGACGCGGTCGGCAATGTCGCGCAGCGACCCCCGATCGTACCCCGACGCGAAGACCGCCAGCGCCGCATCGAGGATCGCCTGTCGCGTCTCCGCCGACTTCGCATACTCGCCACGCCGCCGTCGTGCCTTCGGCGCATCCGGTGGCGCCGCGGGAGCCGCTGCCTTTGTCATTTCGTCCACCGTACCCGCCCCTGCCCGCTCACCATCGACCCGGGAGGAGGGTCCCTTCGCGACTTTTCTATAACGAATTCCCAGCATCCGCTAGTTTTTTAACTCGAAAACCTAGTCATCGCTTGAATTTACCGTTACGCTCGACCGCCAGGAGGCGATCCGCAGGGGCATCGCCACATCAGAAGGGACCAAGGATGTTCCGTTGGAAGGCCACAGCAGCCGTTCTCGCGGCCGCCGCTCTCGCACTCACCGGCTGTGCCGGCGACGACGGCACGAGCGACTCGGGCAGCAGCGACTCAGGGCGCGCAGACCGCCTCACACTCATTTCGATCGCCTCTCCCACGAGCTACGACATCGGCGCCGGTGCCGAATGGGGAAACCGCAGCGAGTACTTCGAGGCGGTGTTCGACACGCTGCTCCGCCAGGACTCCAGCGGCGAGCTCCAGCCGAACCTGGCCACCGAGTGGTCGTACAACGACGACAACACGGTGCTCACCCTCACCATCCGCGATGACGCGACGTTCACCGACGGCACCGCCGTCGACGCCGCAGCCGTCGTCGCGAGCCTCGAGCGCTTCCGCGACGGCACGTCTCCGCAGGCGGCCACGATGGCCGGCAACGAGTACGCCGCCGTCGACGACCACACGGTCACCATCACCCTCACCGCTCCCAACCCGGCTCTGCTGAACACGCTCTCCCTCTCGCAGGGTCTCGTCGCCGCCCCGTCCTCGTTCGAGGACGAGAACGTCGACACCACCCCGGTCGGCTCCGGCCCGTACATCCTCGACACCGCCTCTTCGGTGACGGGCACGACGTACAACTACACCGCGAATCCCGACTACTGGAACCAGGACGCGATCAAGTACGAGAACCTGACGATCAACGTCATCGATGACCCCACCGCCGTGCTCAACGCGATCAAGGCGGGCGAGGCCAACGGTGCGAAGATCGCCGACAACACGACGATCACCGAGGTCGAAGGCTCGGGCTGGACGATCGCCTCGAACGAGCTCGACTTCCAGGGCATGCTGCTGTTCGATCGCGATGGAACGATGAACGAGGCCCTCGGCAACGTCAAGGTCCGCCAGGCGATCAACATGGCCTTCGACCGCGACGCGCTGCTGCAGTCGCTGCAGAGCGGCTACGGCACGGTCACCGAGCAGGTCTTCCCGACCTCTTCGGTCGCCTACGACGAGGCCCTGGACAGCACCTACGCGTACGACCCCGAAGGCGCCAAGGCGCTGCTGGCCGAGGCCGGCTACCCGAACGGCTTCACCCTGAGCATGCCGTCTGTCGCGGCCTTCCAGACCTCGTTCGATCTCATCAAGCAGCAGCTCGAAGACATCGGCATCACGGTCGAGTACACCGACACCGGCACCAGCAACTTCATCACGGACATGCTCACGCCGAAGTTCCCGGCGACGTGGATGGCGCTGCAGCAGGACCCCGACTGGCAGCTGATCAACTTCATGATCGCGCCGACCGCCACCTTCAACCCGTTCCACTCGCAGGACGACACCGTCGACAGCTACCTCGAGACGGTGCAGTTCGGAACGGAAGAAGAGGCCGACCAGGCGCTGAAGGACCTCAACGCCTACCTGGTCGAACAGGCCTGGTTCGCGCCGTTCTTCCGGGTGCAGGGCTCGTTCGCGGTGGATGCGAACACGACGGTCGAGTTCTGGCCGACCAACGCCTACCCGTCCATCTTCAGCTTCTCGCCGGCGAGCTGATTCGGACCTGATCCGTGCCCCTCGCCTGCCACAGCAGGCGAGGGGCACCTTCACCGGGAGGCACTCATGCTCACCTTCATCCTGCGACGCCTGCTCTCCGGAGTCGTCCTCGTCGTCGTCATCTCCTTCCTCGCCTACGTGCTGCTCTACGCCGCCGGAGGCGACATCGCCCGCCGCATCCTCGGTGAGACCGCGACGGCGGAGACCGTCGCGAAGAAGACCGAGGAGCTCGGTCTGAACCGCCCCCTGCTCGTGCAGTACTGGGACTGGCTGACCTCCGCACTGTCCGGAGACCTCGGCCGCAGCTGGTTCAGCGGCGAGCTGGTCACCGTCAGCGTCACCGGCCGCGTCGGCGTCACCCTCTCGATCGTGATCGGTGCGACGGTCGTGTCGGCGATCCTCTCGGTGCTCCTCGGCGTGCTCGCCGCTCGCCGCGGCGGCTGGATCGACGGACTCGTGCAGTTCATCTCGCTCGTCGGCTTCGCCATCCCCGGCTTCCTCATCGCCCTGGCGCTGGTGCTGGTGTTCGCGATCAACCTGCACTGGTTCAAAGCCACCGGCTTCATCCCGCTGACGACCTCGTTCAGCGGATGGCTGTCGTCGGTGACGCTGCCGATCGCCGCCCTCTCGCTCGGCGCGATCGCCACCGTCGCCCAACAGGTGCGCGGCTCGGTCATCGACGCGATGTCGCGCGACTACGTGCGCACGCTGCGCGCCCGCGGCCTCGGCATCAACTCGGTCGTCTACAAGCACGTGCTGCGCAACGCCGGCGGCCCCGCCCTCGCGGTGCTCGCCGTGCAGTTCATCGGGCTCCTCGGCGGCGCCGTGATCGTCGAGCAGGTCTTCGCGATCCCCGGCATGGGCCAGCTCACCGTCAAGTCCACGACCCTCGGCGACGTCCCCGCCGTCATGGGCCTGGTGATCGTGTTCGCGATCATCGTCGTCATCGTCAACCTCCTGATCGACCTCGCTCAGGCGGCTCTCAACCCGAAGGTGCGTCTGTCATGACCGCTGTCGACGTCCCCGTCACCGTCCCGGCGGCACCGGTGCGCGTCTCGCTGATGCGACGCGTCATCCGCCGCCCGCTCGGCCTCGCCTCCCTCCTGTTCCTCGCGCTCGTCGCGGTGATCGCGGTCATCGGTCCGTACATCGCGCCGCAGGATCCGAACTTCGCCGACATCCGTGCGATCCTCGCCGCTCCCGGCGCCGACCACATCCTCGGCACCGACAGCGCCGGACGCGACGTCCTGTCACGACTGCTGCTGGCGACCCAGACGAGCATCGCGGCCGCGCTCGTCGCCCTCGTCACCGCGGTCGTGCTGGGCGTGGTCAGCGGGCTCATCGCCGGGTACTACCAGGGCTGGTTCAACGGCGTCGCCACGTGGGTGACCGAGCTGAACATGGCGCTGCCGGCGATGGTCATCCTGCTCGCTGCGCGGGCCGCGCTCGGCCCGTCGGTCTGGCTGTCGATGTTCATCTTCGGCATCCTGCTCTCCCCCGCCTATTTCCGCCTGGTCTACGCGTCGGTGACGGCGGTGCGCGAGGAACTGTACGTCGATGCGGCGCGCGTCTCGGGCCTGTCCGACGGACGCATCATCGGTCGGCACATCCTGTCGGTCGTGCGCGCCCCGATCATCATCCAGAGCGCGATCATCGCCGGCATCGCCATCGCGATCCAGTCGGGTCTGGAGTTCCTGGGGCTGGGCGACTCGTCCATTCCCACGTGGGGCGGCATGCTCAACGACGGGTTCAAGAGCATCTACAAGCAGCCGATGCTCATGCTCTGGCCCTCGCTCGCGATCGCACTGGCGTGTATCGCCCTGACGCTGCTCGCGAACGTCATGCGCGACGAGCTGGAGCGCACCGTCACCGTGCGGCGCAAGCGGCGGCGGGCGGTCACGACGGCGACCGGGTCGATCGCGGCCGTCACGACGTCGGTCTCGATGAGCGGCGGCGACATCGTCGACCTCGACGAGCCGCCGATCGTCGAGAACGGCGACGTCATCGTCCACGCCGAGGACGCCCGCAGCAAGGCCACCGAGAAGGTGCTCGAGATCCGCGACCTCACCGTCGGCTACGACCAGCCCGACGGCTCGCACATCGAGGTCGTGCACGGGGTCTCGCTCGACATCCGCAAGGGCGAGGTGCACGGGCTCATCGGCGAATCGGGGTCGGGCAAGACGCAGACCGCGTTCGGCGTGCTGGGCCTGCTCCCCCGCGGCGGTCACGTCACCGGCGGCTCCATCGTGTACGAGGGCACCGAGCTGGCCGACGCGTCGGAGCGCGTCTATGCAGACGTGCGCGGAAAGCGCATCGGATACATCCCGCAGGAGCCGATGAGCAACCTCGACCCGTCGTTCACGATCGGCAGCCAGCTCGTCGAGCCGCTGCGCAAGAACCTCGGGCTCTCCAAGGCCGAGGCCACGCAGCGCTCGCTCGACCTGCTCGCGCGCGTGGGCATCCCGAACCCGAAGCGCACGTTCGACGCCTACCCGTTCGAGGTCTCCGGCGGCATGGCGCAGCGCGTGCTCATCGCCGGCGCCGTCTCGACCGATCCCGACCTGATCATCGCCGACGAGCCCACCACGGCGCTCGACGTGACGGTGCAGGCAGAGGTCCTCGACCTGCTGCGCGACCTGCAGGCCGAACGCCACATGGCGATGCTGCTCGTGACGCACAACTTCGGCGTCGTCGCCGACCTGTGCGACCGTGTCACGGTCATGCAGAACGGCCTGTTCGTGGAACAGGGCCCCGTGCGCGCGATCTTCAACGATGCGCGGCATCCGTACACGCAGGCGCTGCTGGACGCGATCCTCGATGAGGGTCCCGCCCGTGGGCCGCTGGCCACGAAGGGAGCGCAGTCATGACCGCGCCGCTGCTGGACATCAAGGATCTCATCGTCGAATATCCCGGCAAGGGCTTCCGCGCCCAGCCGTTCCGCGCGCTCAAGGGCGTCTCGCTCGACATCCTGCCGGGCGAGACGGTGGGCCTCGTGGGCGAGTCGGGGTCGGGCAAGACGACCCTCGGGCGCGCTGCCCTGGGCCTTGCCCCCGTCACGAGCGGGACCATCGCCTACGACGGCAAGGACATCTCGCACTTGACCCGGGCCCAGCGCCGGGCCCTGAGCTCGGAGATCCAGGTCGTCTTCCAGGACCCGTACTCCTCGCTCAATCCGTCGATGACGATCGAGCAGATCCTCACCGAACCGCTCACCGTCGCGGGGGTCGCCTCCGCAGAGGCCAAGTCGCGGGTGCGCGAGCTGCTCGGACAGGTGGGGCTGCCCGCGGATGCCCGCAGCCGCCTGCCGCGGGAGTTCTCGGGCGGCCAGCGCCAGCGCGTCGCGATCGCGCGCGCCCTGGCGCTGAGCCCGCGCCTGATCGTGTGCGACGAGCCGGTCTCGGCGCTCGACCTGTCGACCCAGGCGCGCGTCCTGGACCTGTTCATCGAGATCCAGGAGCGCACCGGCGTCGCCTACCTGTTCGTGACGCACGACCTCGCCGTCGTGCGTCACATCAGCCACCGCGTCGCAGTCATGTATCGCGGCGAGATCGTGGAAAGCGGCGACGGCGACCGCGTCACCTCACAACCGGAGCACCCCTACACGCAGCGCCTCTTCATGGCGGCACCCGTGCCCGACCCCGACAAGCAGGAGGAGCGCCGCCTCGCGCGGCGCGCATTCCTCGCCTCGGAGGCTGCACAGGCGACCCCCGGCGCCGCCTGAACCGGCGAGGGACGCCGGCACACTGCTCTCGCCCTGACCCGGCGAACTCACCCGGAGACGACGCGATGACGACGTTGCACAACCCGCTCGTGAGCGGCTTCCACCCCGACCCGTCGGTCGTGCGCGTGGGCGACGAGTGGTTCCTCGCCACCTCGTCGTTCGAGTACCTGCCCGGCATCCCGATCCACCGCTCGCGAGACTTCGAGACGTGGGAGCTCATCGGCCACGTCGCGACCCGCCCCGGCCAGCTCGGCGTCGAGACCGTGCCGACCGGCGGCGGCGCGTGGGCCCCGACGATTCGCCATCACGACGGAGCGTTCCACCTCGTGGTCACCGACGCGATGGGTCGCGGGATGCTGCACTTCGCGGCATCCGATGCCGCAGGTCCCTGGAGCGACGGCGAGCTGCTCGTGAAGCAGGACGGCAGCGGCACGATCGAGGGCATCGACCCCGACATCGCGTGGGATGCCGACGGCACCTGCTACGTGACGTTCTCCGGGCTGCAGCTGACGGGCGCGCTGAACCCGAACGCGCCCGCACACCTCGGCATCCAGCAGGTGCGCGTCGACCTCGACGCGCACCGCGCGCTCGAGGAGCCGCGGTCGCTGTGGTCGGGCACGGGGCTCATGTTCCCCGAGGCACCGCACCTGTACGAGATCGACGGCACGTGGTACCTCATGATCGCAGAAGGCGGCACGGAGCGCGGGCACGCGATCTCCATCGCCCGCGGCGACTCACCCGCGGGGCCGTTCACGGGCGCCCCCGGCAATCCGCTCGTCTCGGCCCGCTCCACACCACGGCCGATCCAGAACACGGGTCATGGCGATCTCGTGACGGGCCCCGATGGCACGTGGCTGTGCGTGCTTCTGGGCGTGCGCCCGCGCGGCGGCACGCGCGCGTTCTCCGCGCTCGGACGTGAGACCTTCGTCACGTCGGTGTCGTGGGCGGACGCGTGGCCACAGATCGCCCCCGTCGAGCTCAACCCGCGGCCCGGCACGCGCGTCGAGATCGGCTTCGACGCACCGCTGGATGCCGAGTGGATCGGCATCCGCCGCTTCGTCTCGGAGTTCGCCGAGGTCACCGGCGGTCGTCTCGTGCTGCGCGCCGACGGCTCCACCCTCACCGACATCCAGCCGGTGTTCGCGGGACGCCGCCAGGTGCACCTGAACAACGCCACGACCGTGCGCCTCGACGTCTCGTCCGGTGTCGGCGGCGTCGCCGTGCGCTACGACGAGCGCTTCTTCGTCTCGGTCGAAGCCGGCGGCGGCATCGCGACGGCGCGAGCCTCGGTCATGGGGCTCGAGCAGCAGTGGACCACACCGCTCACGGGCGATGTCGTGACCCTCCACCTCGACTCCGCGAGACCCACAGCCGGATGGCGGATGGTGGCATCCAGCGACGTCTTCCGTGTGGGCTTCACCCCGGAAGACGGCGAGCGCGTCGAGCTCGCCGAGGTCGACGGACGCTTCCTCTCCTCCGAGGTCGCGGAATCGTTCACGGGGCGCGTCATCGGCGTCTACGCCGTCCGCGGCGAGGTCGCCCTGGAATCCTGGACCACCGAGGGAGACGACACATGACCGATGCCCGCATCGCTGCGATCCGTGCCGAGCTGCGCAGCGACACGAGTTTCGTCGCGACACCGACGCCGCGCCTGAGCTGGACCGTCAGCGGCGCCCGCGACTGGATTCAGGCATCCGCCGAGCTCGGCGACGGCGAGGCGACCGTCGTCCTGGACGGGCACGGCAGCGTCCTGGTCGCCTGGCCGTTCGCACCGCTGCACCCCGGCGAGCGCCGCGAGGTGCGGGTGCGCGCGACCTCGACGAGCGGGGCGCAGACCGCGTGGAGCGCGCCGGTGACGGTGGATGCCGGCTTCCTCGCCGACGGCGAATGGATCGCGCAGCCGATCGGGCTCGCCGATCCGGCGCGCGATGCGCAACCCGCGCTCGTGCGCACGCGGTTCACGCTGGAACGCCCGGTCACACGTGCGCTGCTGCTGTGGACCGCCCTCGGTGTCGCCGAGCCCGCCGTCAACGGGGCCGCCGTGAGCGACGACGTGCTCTCGCCGGGGTGGACCGCCTACCGCGATCGTCTCGTGCACGAGACGGTCGACGTCACCAGCCTCGTCCGGGCGGGCGAGAACGAGCTGTCGGCGACGATCGCGGGCGCCTGGTACACCGAGAAGTACGGCTTCTTCGCGTTCGCCGACCGGCTCTATGGCACGCAGCCGTCCTTCCTGGCGCAGCTGCGGGTCACGTACGCCGACGGGGAGGTCGCCACCCTCGCCGCGACCGGTGCGGGGTGGGATGCCGCAGGCACGATCTCGGTCGTGGAGAGCGGCATCTACCCCGGCGAGCACCAGGACCTGCGCCTGCCGGCCGCGGCGGACGACCCGCGCCTGGAGTGGGCTCCCGCGCGCATCGGCGCCGCAGCCAGACCCGGCTACGAGAACGTGCCGGTGCCCGAGGCCCGCATCGCGCCGCCCGTGCGGCGCATCCAGACCCTGCCGGTCGCCACGACGATCCCGACGCCCTCGGGAGGGACGATCCTCGACTTCGGACAGAACCTCGTCGGGCGACTGCGGATCCGCGCCCGCAGTGATGGTGGAAGCGGCGGCCGGCTCGTCGTGCGGCACGCCGAAGTCCTCGAGGACGGCGAGCTGTCGACCCGGCCGCTGCGCAACGCCGCCGCGACGGCGACCTTCGACGTGCCGCACGGCGCCGGTGAGACCGTGCTGGAGTCGCGGTTCAGCTTCTACGGATTCCGCTACGCCCAGATCACGGGCCTCGACATCGATCCGGCCGACGTCGAAGCCGTCGTCGTGCACACCGACATGACCCGGACGGGGTGGTTCGAGGCATCCGACCCGCTGGTGGAGCGGCTGCACGAGAACGTCGTGTGGGGCATGCGGGGCAACTTCCTGTCGATCCCCACCGATTGCCCGCAGCGCGACGAACGGCTGGGGTGGACGGGGGATCTCCAGGTCTTCGCGCCGACGGCGTCGTTCCTGTACGAGTGCGACGGATTCCTGACATCGTGGCTGCGCGACCTCGCCGGTGAGCAGTCCCGCACCTCGGACGGTTCCGTGCCGCTCGTCATCCCCGCGGCGCTCCCGTCGTTCGGCGGGGGCGGCCCCACCGCCGCGTGGGGCGACGCGGCGACCGTCGTGCCGACGGTGATGTACGAGCGGTTCGGGGATGTCGGCATCCTCGCCGACCAGTACGACAGCATGCGCGCCTGGGTCGACTCGGTGCTCGCTGCGGCCGGCGATTCGGGGCTGTGGGCGGGTCAGATGCAGCTCGGCGACTGGCTCGACCCCTCGGCACCGCCGGACGAGCCGGGCAAGGCGAAGACCGACGGCGACATCGTCGCGAGCGCCTACCTCGCCCGCTCGCTGCAACAGGTCGCCGACGCCGCCGCGCTGCTGGGCCGTGAGACGGATGCCGCACGGTACGGCGAGCTCGCACGGCGCTCACGCGACGCGTTCACGGCGGAGTACGTCACCCCCGCGGGGCGCATGATGAGCGACGCTCCGACCGCGTACGCGCTCGCGCTGGAGTTCGACCTCGTGCGCGACCGGGCACAGCGTCAGGCCCTCGCCGACCGCTTGGCGGCCCTCGTCCGCGAAGGCGGCTACCGCATCGGCACCGGCTTCGTGGGAACGCCGCTCGTGACCGACGCGCTCACCGGCGGCGGCCACCTCGTCGCCGCCGAGCGCCTGCTCACCCAGACCGAGTGCCCGTCGTGGCTGTACCCCGTGACGATGGGCGCGACGACCGTGTGGGAGCGCTGGGACTCGATGCTGCCGGACGGCTCGGTCAATCCGGGCGAGATGACCTCGTTCAACCATTACGCCCTCGGCGCCGTCGCCGACTGGCTGCACCGTACCGTCGCAGGACTGGCCCCTGCGTCCCCCGGCTACCGCAGACTGCGCATCGCGCCGCGCCCGCTCGCGGGCCTCGACCGCGCCGCCGCGCGGCACGTGACGCCGTACGGCGAGGCATCCGTCGACTGGCACCGCGACGGCGACGACATCGTCGTCACGGCGACCGTCCCCGCCAACACAACGGCGCTCGTCGACCTGCCTGCGCTGCCGCTGAGCGAGGTCGGCTCGGGAACGCACGAGTGGCGCGTCGCCGCACCACCGGCTCCCGCGCGCCCACCGTTGGACGGTGCGAACGCCACTCTCGCCGACGTCATCGACGACCCACGCGCCTACCGCGCGCTGCTCGACACCGTCGCGGCCTTCGACCCCGACCGCGCCGAGTCCGTGCGCACCGGCACGGTGTGGGGCGCGGGCCGGCGCGTCCCCTCCGTCCTCATGTTCATGCCCGCACACGTCCTCGCCGACGTCGACGCCGCCATCCGGGCCGCGACCGGCTCCTGAGCAGCCACACCAGGAGGCATCCCCATGTTCGACCGCCGCTCGACCTTCGGCGAAGCCCTCGATCACCCCGCCGCGCGCGCCGTGCTGGAGCGCTGGATGCCCGGGATCGCCGCCTCGCCGATGGCGCTGCAGTTCCGCAGCGGGCGGCTCGGCACGCTCGTCGCGATCGTGCCGGGCCTGGACGACCCCGCCGAGGTGGACAAGCTCTGGGAAGCGCTCGCCGCCGTCGACGGGGGTGCGACAAGGCCGCCGTATGCACCCGCGATCGCGCCCGACCCCGACTACGAGAGCGCGGACGTCGCGGTCGGCTCGGCATCGGTCACGCCGCCCGCGCCGACACCGCTGTGGGGCGTGGTGGAGTTCCGCTTCGCAGGACCGGCGCACGGCAACCCGTTCGTGGACGTCGAGCTGTCGGCGGAGGTCACCCGGCCGTCGGGCTCGGTCGTCCGCGTCGGCGGGTTCTACGACGGCGAGGGCGCATACGTCGTGCGCGCCCTCGCGGACGAGGCGGGCGAATGGTCGCTGCGCACCTCGTCCACGGCCCGCTCGCTCGACGGCATCACGACGACGGCGACCGTCACGGCCGAGCCGCGACGGGGCGCGCACGGTCCGGTGCGCGTCGACGGCTTCCACTTCCGTCATGCCGACGGCACCCGCCACGCTCCGCTCGGGACGACGGCGTATGCCTGGACGCACCAGGGCGAGGAGCTGCAGGAGCAGACCCTCGACACGCTCGCGGCCGCACCGTTCACGAAGATCCGGATGTGCGTCTTCCCGAAGTCGTATCTGTTCAACCAGAACGAGCCGGCGGATTTCCCGTTCGCCGGATCCCTGGCCGACGGGTTCGATCTGACACGGTTCGACCCGGCGCACTTCCGTCTGCTCGAGCAGCGCATCGCACAGCTGGGCGAGCTCGGCGTCGAGGCCGACCTGATCCTCTTCCATGCCTATGACCGCTGGGGCTTCGCCGACCTCGGCCCCGCGGTCGATGAGCGGTATCTGCGCTACGTCGTGCGCAGACTCGCGGCGTTCGCGAACGTGTGGTGGTCGATGGCCAACGAGTACGACCTGCTGTGGGCGAAGAGCCTCGACGACTGGGAGCGGCTGGCCGCGATCGTCGGCGAGGAGGACCCGTTCGGGCACCTGAACTCGATCCACAACTGCCGTCCCTTCTACGACTACGCACGGCCGTGGATCACGCACGTGTCGATCCAACGCGTCGACGTGTACCGCACGGCGGAGAACACCGATCAGTGGCGCGAGCGCTGGGGCAAGCCCGTCGTGATCGACGAGTGCGCGTACGAGGGCGACATCGACCAGGGTTGGGGCAACATCACCGGCGAGGAGATGACCCGGCGGTTCTGGGAGGCTGCCGTGCGCGGCGGATACTGCGGCCACGGCGAGACCTACCTGCCGGTGTCCGCGGGCGGCGTCACCGCGGCGACGTCTGCGGAGGACGACGAGGTGCTGTGGTGGGCGAAGGGCGGTGTGCTGCACGGCTCGTCGCCGGAGCGGATCCGGTTCCTGCGCGAGCTGCAGGCGCAGGCGCCGGGCGGCGTGTGGGATCCGCTGCCGAGCGACTGGGACGTCCCCTGGGGCGGCGTGGCCGGCGCCGTGCACGTCGGCTATTTCGGGTTCAACCGGCCGCGGTTTCGCAACGTGCTGCTGCCGGCCGGCGCGTGGCGCGTCGAGGTGATCGACACGTGGGCCATGACGATTCAGGAGGTTCCCGGCGTGCACTCGGGGACGCTCCGGGTCGACCTGCCGGGGCGGCAGTACCTGGCGCTGCGGCTGATGCGCATCGGGGATGCCTCGGACCGAGCAGTCGCGTGACCACGGCGATCCGCTGGGTCTCCACGACCCCCGAAGAGCCGTGGCGGGAGCAGCCCGCGCCCGCCCTGACGGCACCGACCGCGATGCCCGACGTCTTGGTCGCCCTCGACCAGCCGCAACAGGAGATCGAGGGTTTCGGCGCGTGCTTCAACGAGCTGGGCTGGACGGCGCTGCAGTTGCTCACCGAGGCGGAGCGGGAGGGCATCCTGCGGGAGCTTTTCGCCCCGGGCGTGGGCGCCTCCTTCGGAATCTGCCGGATGCCGATCGGCGCGAACGACTTCTCCCTGGACTGGTACTCCTATGACGAGACGCCGGGCGACCTGGGCCTAGAGCACTTCGACGTGTCGCACGACGATGACACTCTCGTGCCGTTCATCCGCGCAGCTCACGCCCACCGCCCCGACCTGCGCCTGTGGGCCTCTCCGTGGAGCCCGCCGACGTGGATGAAACGCAACGGCCACTACGCCGGAGCGCTGCCGAACGCGGCCTTCAGCGATGTCGAGAACGGCCTGCGGCCCGATCAGGTCGGCGCCGAAGGCACGGACATGTTCCGCGTCGACGATGCCCACCTGCGCGCCTACGCGGCGTACTTCGGACGGTTCGTCGACGCATATGCGCAGCGGGGCATCCCGATTTCGATGGTCATGCCGCAGAACGAGTTCAACTCCGCGCAGGTGTTCCCGAGCTGCACCTGGACGCCCGCCGGGCTCACCGCGTTCGTGCGTCGGCTCGGGCCGGAGATGGCGGCCCGGGGCGTCGAGGTGTTTCTCGGCACGCTCGAGCGCGCCGACGACCGTCTCGTCGGTGCCGCCCTGGACGACGCGGAGGCGGCGCGATATGTCTCCGGCGTCGGCGTGCAGTGGGCCGGGAAGGGCTCCGTCGCAGCACTGCACCGCCTGCACCCCGAGCTGCACATCTTCCAGACCGAGCAGGAATGCGGCAACGGGCGCAACGACTGGCGTCAGGCGCGCTACGCCTGGCGCCTCATGAAGCACTTCCTCGCCTGCGGGGCGAACGCCTACCAGTACTGGAACATCGCTCTCGTCGAGGGCGGGCGCAGCCGCTGGGGCTGGACGCAGAACTCCCTCGTCGTCGTGGATCCCGAGACGCGCGCGTTCCGGTACACACCGGACTATCTCGTCCTCAAACACGTCGCGGCGTTCGTACAGCCGGGCGCTCGGGTCCTGCCGACGTGGTGCATCGCCGGCCACGACAACCAGATCGTGTTCCAGAACCCCGACGGCGGCGTGGTGATCGTGCTGCACAACGAGCTCGACGAGCCGATGCCGGTGCGCATCCTGCTGGGCGACCGGGTGCTCACCGTCGACCTGGCGCCGAACTCGTTCCACACGGTGCTCGTCCCGACGGGATGAGCACGCTGGAGATCCCCGCGCGGCGCCGTGTCACAGCGTCGGGCGCCGTGTCACCGTGGCCATCGTCGGCTGACCCCCGGTGGTCGACGGCCCAGATCACTCTTCCCCGCCGTCGCGAAAAACGGAGATCTCCCCAAAAACGGATGCATCCGGCCATCGGCATCCGTTTCTCGCGGCATCTCCGTTT
>JASGEE010000086.1:0-2564 GCA_047606715.1 Microbacterium sp. | reverse complement strand
TCCCACCCCCGCCGGGCCGCCAGGGTTCGTGCGAGCCGGCAGGCTATGTGCGCCCGGATCTTGGCGGTTCGCACGGATGGTGGCGGCCCGGCGGGGGTGGGGGCGGCGGGTTAGCCGAAGAGGCGGTTGAAGATGGCGCCGAACGCGCCGAAATGCGTCAGCATCATCAGCAGGGAGACGCCGCCGAAAATGAGGATGGTGCGCCACGGGATCGTGCGCACCAGGCGCCGGCCGGGGGCTGCGACCCCCGGCGGTGGGCGTAGAGCTGCAGTCGGGGCACGGAACGGCAGCGCCGCGGACGGCGGCGGCAGGGATGCAGCGAGTGCGGCGGAATCGGTGGGACCCGCCGGAGGGACGGCAGAAGCGGTCAGGCGTTCATCGCGCCAGCGTTCCCACTGGGCGAACTTGTCGAGCAGGGCACCGACGACCGAGAACAGCCACGCCCATGTCGCCGGGTCGAGGGTCACGACCTGGCGCTGGGCGTACAGGAAGAGCCAGTCGTCGACGATCTCGACGTCTAGTTCCGCGGCGTGGTCGATGAACCGTTCCATGATGTCGGGCGTGAACAGATACAGCGCGTCGGCCTCGTAGCCCCGCGGGCAGTACAGCGTGAAGTGCTTGTCGAAGTCTCCCTCCAGGCTCAGGCGTTGAGACTTGTCGAAGGATGCCGGCAGGTTGGACCTGAACGGGGTGTTGTTGCTCGTGGCGTCCAGCACGATGTGCGGCAGCGGCGTCGACAGCTTGACGGCGACATATCCCCAGCGATGGGTGGTCTCGTTCTCGCCCGACCTGGTCGTGTACTCGTAGTTGCCGAACTCGACGAACCGCGGGTGCGCTCCGCGCACGACATCGGTGGACTTGCGCGACCGGCCCTGCGCGAACACCATGCCCGGCAGCGGCGGGTCGGGGGCGATGGGATGCCAGGTCATGCCGTTCGCCTGCGCGAACCGGTCGAGCCGGTACCAGCGTTCGGCCGTGCCGCGAACGCGGCGGATGGCGCTCCAGATCACGAACCCGAAGCCGACGATCATCAGCGCGAGAAAGACGAGGGGAATCACCAAAACCACGCGGAATCCGACCGCGCCCGAAACGGCGGCCATCGCCGTGACGACTCTCCCGAACACCGACGCGAACGTGCCGAGGAAGATGACAGCCAACACGCTGGCTACGGCGATCGCGATGGTGCTCGGTCTGAAGGAGGGAGCGCGCCCGCTGCGTTGCAGCTGCCGGATGTGTGCGCGCACGACGGCGCGATCGGCCGGTTCGGCGAGGGCCCGCGCGTCGAAGGGAGTTGCGCTCACGGGACCACGCTACCTCGCGTTCGGGGAGCGTGAATGGCTGTCCGAACCCCGGCTCGGGGCCAGTTGCGCTCCCCGATCGCGCAGGGTGCGCTCTTCGAACACACAGGGTCGGCTATCGGGTAGACTGGCGAGGTTGTGTGCCCCGCGGCATGCACGTGCATCAACCCTCCTGATGCCGGGAAACGCCCGGCATCCGTTCTAGTCCGAAGGAGGTGGGTTAGTGACGCACTCACACCAGTACGAGCTCATGGTCATCCTCGACCCCGAGATCGACGAGCGTCAGGTCGCCCCCAAGCTCGACGGGTTCCTCAAGGTGATCACCGGTGACGGTGGCACGATCGAGAACGTCGACATCTGGGGCAAGCGTCGCCTGGCGTACGAGATCCAGAAGAAGAACGAGGGCATCTACGCCGTCGTCAACTTCACCGCCACGAGCGCGACCACGCAGGAGCTCGACCGTCAGCTGAAGCTGAACGAGCAGATCATGCGCACCAAGGTCCTGCGCGCCGAGGAGGCGATCGCTCTGGTCGCCGCCGAGAAGGAGCGCGCCGAAGCCAAGGCCGCCCGCAAGGCTGCGAAGGCGTAACGAGGATGGCCGGCGAGACCGTCATCACCGTCGTGGGAAACCTCACGGCAGACCCCGAGCTGCGCTACACGCAGAACGGACTGCCGGTGGCGAACTTCACGATCGCCTCCACTCCGCGCAGCTTCGACCGTCAGACGAACGAGTGGAAGGACGGCGAAGCGCTGTTCCTCCGCGCGAGCGTGTGGCGCGAGTTCGCCGAGCACGTCGCCGGTTCGCTCACCAAGGGTTCTCGCGTGATCGCGACCGGGCGGCTCAAGCAGCGCTCCTACCAGGACCGCGAGGGCAACAACCGCACCGCGATCGAGCTGGAGGTCGACGAGATCGGCCCCTCGCTGCGCTACGCGACGGCTCAGGTCACCCGCGCCGCATCCGGCGGAGGCAACTTCGGCGGCGGCGCACAGCAGTCGCGCCCGCAGGTGCAGCAGGAGGAGCCGTGGGCGACCCCCGGTTCTGCTGCGCCCGACGCCTGGAGCGCCCCCGGCGCCTACGGCGACGACACACCGTTCTGAACTTCGGATGCCCCGGCATCCATCACAACTAAGGAAAAACAATGGCTGGAAAGGCTACCGGCGATCGCCGCAAGCCGCGGAAGGGCGCGAAGAACGCCGCTCCCGCGAAGGCGATCCGCGTCGGCGTCATCGACTACAAGGATGTCGCGACGCTTCGCAAGTTCATCT
>JASGEE010000085.1:0-6757 GCA_047606715.1 Microbacterium sp. | reverse complement strand
TTGACCGAACGACCGCGCCCGCGGGCGCGTGTCGGCCGGGCGTGACGGCGGCCGCCACCCGGCGGCATCCGGTGTCCCGTGCGCGGACCCCGCCCCGGTTCGCCCCGGCCCGTACCCCGCACCGAACCCGTGCCCGCGGTCGTACGCGGCGCGCGCGTCGGGAGCGCCCACGAGCTCCCACGCGCGCTGCACCTGCACGAACCGGACGGCGTCGCCGCCCGTGTCGGGATGCGTCTGCCGCAGCCGCGCCCGGTACGCACGGCGCAGCTCGTCGTCCGAGACGTCGGCGGTCACACCGAGCACGTCGTACGCCGACGCCGACAGGGGCGAGTCGAACACGGCTCAGCTCCACAGCGGCGCCGGCGGCGCCCACGCGAGGGCCCGCGCGGCCAGGTCGGCGTCCAGGAGGGCAAGGCTCGCCGGCCGCCAGGACGGTGTGCGGTCCTTGTCGACCAGCTGCGCGCGGATCCCCTCCACGAGGTCGGGCTGCGTGCCGGCGAACCACAGCACGAGGGCGTACTCCTGCGCCAGCGCCGTGCGCAGGTCGGGCAGCTCTCGCGCCGCGCGCACGGCGGCGAGGGTGACCGTCAGCGCGGTCGGCGAGAGCCGTTCGAGGGTGTCTGCGGTGGCGGATGCCCCGGGCTCCGCCCGCGCCCGCAGCCGCGAGATGATCCCCCCGACGGTGTCGGCCGCGAACGCGTCGTCGATCCACGCTCGGGCGCTCTCGAGCCGCGAGGCGCCCGGGTCTCGCCGTGCACGGTCGCCACCGAGCAGGGGGACGATCCGCCGCAGGCTCAGCCCCTCGTGCAGGAACTCGCGCATCCGCCGCACCTGCCCGGATGCGACCACATGGTCGGCGAAGCCGGCGTAGACGGCGTCGTCGGCATCCATCGTCTCGCCCGTCAGCGCGAGGTACTCACCCACGCGACCCGGCGCGCGGGCCAGCAGCCACGAGCCGCCGACATCGGGCGTGAACCCGATGCGGGTCTCGGGCATCGCGAGGCGGGACCGCTCGGTGACGACGCGGATCGACGCGTGCCCGGCCAGACCGATGCCGCCGCCCATCGTCACCCCGTCGGCGATCGCGACGATCGGCTTCGGATACTCGGCGATCGCGGCGTCCAGCGCGTACTCGGCGCGGAAGAACTCCGCCGTCAGATCGGCGCGACCGGTGAGGATCTGCTCGCGGAGCCCCCGCACGTCGCCGCCGGCGCAGAACCCGCGCTCCCCCGCGCCGTCGAGGATCACCGTCGCCACGGCCGGGTCGTCGCGCCAGGCCTCCAGCGCTGCGGTCAGCCGGTGGATCATGTCGAGGTCGAGCGCGTTGATCACGCGCGGACGATTGAGGGTGAGGTGCCCGACGTCGTGGTGCACGCTCGCGAGCACGGGGGGTTGCGGGGTGTCGCTCACCCGGAACACGTTACCCCGGCGCGGCTGCGGCTGACTCCTCCGATCCGGCGGGGACGGCGCACAGCGAGCGCATCACAGCGCGGCGGGGTCCCGCGCGACGCAGAGATTGAGAGGAGTCAGCCGCGCACAACGTCGGGAGGGGACCGGGAAGCGCGGGAATCGGGCAGGATGGGAGGCACCGCCCGCCGACGAGAGGCCTCCCATGCCCGAAGGACATGTCCTCGAGTTCGCCGACGTCTCCAAACGGTTCGGGCACATCGCGGCCGTCGACGGTCTCACTGCCCGCGTCGAGCCCGGGCGGGTGACGGGATTTCTCGGCCCGAACGGTGCCGGCAAGACGACGTCGCTGCGCATGCTGCTGGGCCTCATCTCCCCCACCAGCGGCACCGCGACGATCGGCGGCAAACGCTATGCCGACCTCGACCGGCCGCTGCAGACGGTGGGCGCCGCCCTGGAATCGTCGAGCTTCCACCCCGGCCGCACGGCGCGCGGCCACCTCAAGGTCTACGCCCTGGCGGCGGGACTGCCGACCGACCGCATCGACGAGGTGCTCGCCCTCGTCGGGCTCACCGCCGCCGCCGACCGCAAGGTCGGCGGCTACTCCCTCGGCATGCGGCAGCGGCTGAGCCTGGCCTACACCCTGCTCGGCGACCCCGGCGTGCTCGTGCTCGACGAGCCCGCCAACGGCCTGGATCCCGAGGGCATCCACTGGCTGCGCGGATTCCTCCGCCGGCTCGCAGCCGAGGGCCGCACGGTGCTCGTCTCCTCGCACATGCTCGCCGAAGTGCAGCAGACCGTCGATGCCCTGCTGATCATCTCGCACGGCCGCCTCGTCTACGAGGGCGACATCGCGGGGCTGACCGTCCCCGAAGATTTCGCGACCGTCGTCGACGCGCCCGACCGGGCGGGGCTGGCCCGGGTGCTGGATGCCGCGGGCATCGCGTATCGGCAGTTGCGCACGGGATTCGTCGTGCGCCGGTCGGATCCGGCCGAGCTCGGCGCGATCGCCGCGGCCGCAGGCATCGCGCTGTCGAACCTGCAACGCAAGGGTCCGGCGCTGGAAGAGGTCTTCCTCGAGCTCGTCAACGGCACCCGCGTGTACCCGACGGCGGATGCCGCGCCCTCCGACGAACCCGGCGGCGACCCGACGGACCCCGGCGCCGCCGAACCGGCCGTCGAACCGGCGGCATCCGAGGAAGGCGAGCAGCGATGAGCCTCGGCAACGCAACCCGATCGGAACTGGCCAAGCAGTTCACCACATCGATGTGGTGGATCCTCGCGATCGTGCTGGTGGGATACGTCGGCAGCACCGCCGCGGCGCTGGCGGGCGTCTTCGGCGCGGTGTCGTCGGGCGCGCTCTCCGGCGACGACGTCACCGGAGAGCCGATCGCCGGCGAGATCCTGGCGCCGGTGATCTACAGCCTCGCCACCGCCGTCGGCTACGTCTTCCCGCTGCTGATCGGCACGCTGCTGGTCACGGGCGAGTTCCGCCACCAGACGCTCACCCCGACCTTCCTCGCCGCCCCGCGACGCGGCGTCGCCCTCGGCGGCAAGATCGCCGCCGGCGTCGTGATGGGCATCCTCTACGCCGTCGTCGCCCTCGCGTCCGCCATCGCCCCGGGCGCGGGGCTGCTGGCGGTGTTCGGCATCGATGCGCAACTGACCTCGTCGGACACGTGGGCGATGATCGGGCGCATCGTGATCGCCTTCGTGCTGTGGGCGCTCGTGGGCATCGGGATCGGTGCCCTCGTGCGCAACCAGGTCGCCGCGGTGGTCGGAGTGATCGCGTTCACGCAGTTCATCGAGCCGATCCTGCGCACCGTCGGCGCCTTCGTCGAGGGCATCGCCGCCGTGACGCGATACCTGCCCGGGGCGGCGTCGGACGATCTCGTCGGCGCGAGCATCTTCTCGAGCCTGGCCGGATCGGCCGAGAGCCTGGAGTGGTGGGCCGGTGGTCTCGTGCTGCTCGGCTATGCCACCGTGCTGCTCGTGCTCGGATACCTCGTCAGCTGGCGCCGCGACGTCAGCTGACGGCGACCGCACGCACCTCTGACGAGGCGGATGCCGCGAGCTCGCTGACCTCGTGCGCGACGTCGTCGCCCGGCTCGAGCCGCAGCGCCTGGACGAGCGCCAGCCCGTGCCGCGTGGAGAGCACGAGCCGCTGAAACTCCGGATCGCCGTCGAGGTCGATCACGACCGCGGGACGACGGCGACGAACGATGACGAAGTCGTCGCCGCCGCCGGACGCGCGCCAGGTGCCCATCGCGATCGCGCCGCGCACGACGGTGCCCGGCGACGGGACGCCGCGCAGCCACGTCCACGCGTCGTCGGTCAACTGCACCTTCGCGATGTGCGCGCGGTCGACCCGCACGCTGCTCGACCGGCGCGCCAGAACACGCTCGGCGCCCGAGAGGACGACCTCGAGCTGCGTCGAATCGAGCAGCAGCGTCACCATGCTCTCAGTCTGCCAGCGTCACGCGAGGCATGCCCACTCGGCGAGGCAACGATCTGATTTCACCTGACCTTCACCGGGATGCGCGCCCGCGCATCCGCCTCACCGCGCCGCTTCGTCGGAGGCGCGCGGCAGCGGGAAGGCCTGAATGGCGGCGATGAGCCCGTCGACGCTCTGCTCGCGCGCGACGGCGCTGACGTTGAGCCCGACCTTCCGGGCGTCCTTCGCCGTGCGCGGCCCGATCGCGGCGATGATCGTCTCGGCGGGGATGTACGGGAACTGCCCACCCACCTGCTCGGCTACCGATCCGCTCGTGACGAGGATCGCGTTGATCCGGCCGGTGGCGACGTCATGGGCGATGCGCTCGGCCACCGGGATGCCGACCGTGCGGTACGCGACGACGCTGCGCACGTCGTGGCCGGCCTCGGAGAGCAGGCGGGTCAGCACGGGTTTGGCGATCTCGCTGCGCAACGTCAGGATGTGGCGCGGTTCGGGTTCGAGTGCGAGAAGCTGCTCGGCCATGCCCGCTGCGGAGTTGTCGTCGTCGGGAACGAGATCGACGCGATAGCCGACCGACGTCAGCGCAGCGGCCGTCGTCTCGCCGACGGCGGCGATGCGGGTGGCGGTCGGGATCTTGGCCCGGTACGCATAGAGCACGTCCACCGTGGTGGCGCTCGTGACGGTCACCCAGTCGAAGGCGCCCGCGGCGAGATCGGCCAGCGCCCGTTCGAGGGTCGCCTGGTCGGTCGAGGGTGCGAAGTTGATGAGGGGCGCGATCACCGGAACGGCGCCGCGCGCGCGCAGGGTCGCCGCGACCGAATCACCCCAGGGCCCCCCGCGCGGGACGAGCACGCGCCAGCCGGCAAGGGGCTTGACGGCCGGGGCCTGCGGGTCTGGGGTCATGCTCGACTCTCGTGATGCTCGGGAGGGCGCACGAAGACCGCGCGCCCGGCATCCCTCGGCCGCGCTCGGTGGATGCCGGCAGCATCGCGTCATCGCCACCACCTGGAACCGAGCATACCCCCGGCACGCGCGAAAGCACCCCCGCGTACGGCGATGACGTGCATCGGCGCCGCAAGCACCGGCGCGGACCGTCAGCGCGTGTAGAGGCGCACGAGACCCCAGACGGCGGTGCCGACGGCGACCGCGACGCCGACGGCGACCGCCGCGGCGGCAACGGGTTTGGCCCGGGCGAACGCCCGCGCCTTCTCGGTCTCGCGGTCGGCGGCGGCCGCGAACCGCTTGGGGACGTTCGTCTTCTCTTCGATCGCGGCCAGAGCAGCCTTCAACTCGGCGCGCGCCGCCTCGACGGGGTCGGTGATGCCGACCGGCACGGCGGTGCGCGGAAGGGACAGTTCAGAACTCATCGGCCACGTCCTTCAGGATCTTCGCGTCGATCTGCACGGCTTTGACGGGGTTCGTGCGGTCCAGCCGCTGGAAGCGGCGCAGCCCCAGGAAGGCGAACACGACGGCACCGGCGACGGCGAGGACGAGGACGAGGAGGCTCGCGAGCCACGCCGGCATCCACGACGACAGTCCGATGATCGCGAAGGCGGCCAGGGCCGGAAGCGCCCAGAACGCGAAGAACAGGGCGATCAAGAACCAGACGCTGCCCATGCCGGCTTCTTTGCCCGCGCTCTTGACCCAGGTCTTGGCCGAGTCGATCTCGGCCACGACGAGATTGCGGACGAGCTCGGGAACCTCGCCGACGAGAGTGAGCAGGCTGTCGTCGGAACGGTCGCGGAACCCCTGCCCGCGGGTGGACCCCGGTGCGGTCGCCACGTCAGTCGCCCACGGTGTTGGTGATGTCGTCGACCGAGTCCTTGCCGGCCTTGATCGCCGAGTCGAGCTTCTCGCCCGGGGTGGCACCCTTGGTCGCGGCCTTGGTCACCTTGACGGCGCCGTTCCACACGGCGCTCGGCACGGCGAAGGCTGCGGAGGTCGCCGCCTGCTTGACCTTGCCCACCTGCTTCTGCACGGGAGCAGTGCTCCACACGCTCACGAATGCCGACTTGATCTGCTCGTAGCGCTCACGCCCCGCGCGCGAGCCCAGCACGTAGCCGATCGCGAGTCCCACGACGATTCCGGCTTTGCCCCTCATGGCGTCTCCTCACGCTTGCGCGGTGCTTGCGAATGTCCAGTGCTTCCGAGTGTCCAGGGTAGTCCTATATTCCGATTCCGGCATCCGGGACTCTCTCGCGCCGGCGTGCGGGTCACGACCCGTCGTCCGCACCGGGAGCGTCGCTCCAGAGCGCCCGCCTGCGCACGCGCTCGGCCTGCGCGATCGCATCCCCGACGACGGCCGCGACGCCGCCGCCCGACAGCCATGCCCCGACCGCGGCAAGCCCGTGCTGCCGCGCGATCGCGGCGCGGGCCTCGGCGACGCGCTCGTCATGCCCGAGGAGGGATGCCGGGGGCTGCAGCACGGCCCGCCGGTGCGCGGCGGCCCGCACCGCGAGAGGCCCAGCGGCGGTGAGCAGCTCGGCCTGCGCGGCGGCGGTGCGGACGAGGTCGTCGGGGGCGGCGCGATCGATCTCGCCCGCGTCGTGCGCGGGCAGGCTGACGCGCAGGACGTGCCGACCGGGCCCGGCGGCCCGCGCGAGAGTGGGCCACGTCGCGGTCGCGTGCACGAGCCCGGTGGCCACCACACCCGCAGCCGCGCCGGGGACGGGGTAGACCGCCGCCCCGCGGGGGCCGCCGTCGAGACCGGGAGCGTCGACGAGGAGGGTCACGACGTCGCGCACGGGTGCCGGCGGTGGCGTCACGGCGACCCCCGCGGTGGCCAACAGCGTCGCCGCCGACAAGCCGTCGGCGGCGACGATGACGACGTCGGCATCCGTCTGCTCGTGAGAGAACAGCTGACCGCCGAGAGAGCGGGGATCACCCGTCGTCTCG
>JASGEE010000084.1:0-11650 GCA_047606715.1 Microbacterium sp. | reverse complement strand
CGAGCCTGGCTACGGCGAAACGCCGTTGGAGCCGGAGGAAGCACACGCCCTCACCCCACAGGCTCGAGAGATCTTCGGAGATGAGCCGAAGAAGATCGAACTCTACGAGGCTGAGCAAGCGATCAACGATGAAGTCAGCATTGCGTTGCTCGATGACATCGCCGACGGGCGCCTCGCGCTCACCGACATCCTCACGGACGCGTTCCTCCGCGACCTGCACCAGAAGCTCTGCGGAGATCTGTGGATGTGGGCAGGCCGGTACCGCACCCGCGATGTCAACATCGGCGTCGCTCCCGAGCGCATCGCGGATCGCTCGACAACATCCGGTACCGGTGGGAGCACACCGACGACTGGACAGCGCGGGAGGTCGGCATCGCCGTGCATTCCCCTTTGCCCGGATGGGCCAGGCGGCTCTCAGTTGTTCTCGGTTCGACTCCAGGTACCCCAGCAACTTCTCCCCTGATTTCAAGCGGAAGTCAGAGGAGTACGCATGTCAGCCGCACCACCTTGTTTTGCCCAAAGGGACAAGAATCGGGTCAAGAGCCCCCAGGGGCCGTTTCCGGCCGTTCCGCGTCGGCGGCTACGCGCTTACGTGTTCGTTCGCGTCGGTCGGTGGGAGTCCCGCGCACTCGTCGGGCATGACCGAGGGCACGCCTCCGGTGCTGCCGATGATCCTCACCCAGTCGGAGGTCGCCGAACTGCTGAAGATCCCGTGCATACACGGTGAAGCCCCCTTTGACCGTGAGCCGGTCGGCATCCACATCTACGGCGACGATCCCGGCGACCGGTACACGATCGCCACGCCCCTCGCGAGCCGGTGGGGCGAGGTGCGCGTGGGGGCTGGCCGCGGCGGGTGCCGAGACTCGCGCGTGCCGCCACCGAGTGGCACGGCCCGGCGTCAGCGCATGGCGTTGCCGATGTAGGAGTACTTGACGAACACCTCGGCCGCCCACCCGGCTTCGTCGAGTACGCCCTGCACGGCCGTCAGCATGTACTTCGAGTCCCACCCGAGGTACAGGTACTGCCCCTCGGAGAGTTCGTCCCACTGCCCGTTCCACGCCCTCGCGGGGTAGACGGGGCCGCCACGGCGGGCGCTGAAGTCGATGACGCTCTGCCGTGAGTCGGCCCACAGCCGCTGGAACACGCGGTGGAAGAGGTACTTGACGTCCTTCACCTCCCAGTGCTCGCCGCGGTACTCGACGTAGTCGAACTCCCGCTGCCAGCCGCGCGGCCAGCCCCGGCGCTTCTTGGCATCCAGAATCGGCGTCAGGTTGTCGTCGTCGATGCCGACGACGGCGGGACGTTCCCACACCCGGACGAACAACGACGTCAACTGCTCCGTGCGTTCGGCGATGGATGCCGTGCCCCACGACGCCGACGCTGCCAGCTCGGCGGTGGGCACGATCGTGCTTCGCGCGTAGAGCTCACGTTTGACGGGGAACGACGCGTCGAACGCGCGGTCGGCCAGCGGACGCTCGAGGAGTGTGAGGTTGCCGAGTGTCTGTGCGAGCGCTCGGTGGGCGTTCTGCTCGTCGTCGGTGTAGTCCGCCCAGCGGCGCACGCCGTCGCCGCTCCAGTCGTCGCCCGGTGCGAGCGGCACGATGTGGTCGATGTCGAGGCCGTCGTGCGCGTCGACGTCGGACAGGCGCGCCAGGACGTAGGACGCGTGGGGGAGATCGCCGTACTTCAGGCCCACGCGTGCCCGCTCGTCGGATGGCGTGATGCGTGCGATCGCGTGGACGAGGTCTGCGCGGCCGGCATCCGCGGCGCGGCACAGGCGCGCGACGAGCCGGTCGTTCGACAGCCCCACGATCGTGCGCCGTAGCAGGAGCGACTGCAGGTGCTCGATCGACGCGATCAGCTCGTCGACACCGAGGTCGCCGTGCAGCTGATCCCGGTACAGGCGCATCACGAGCGGGTAGGTGCCGCGGCCGAAGGTGTTGAGGTACGCGAACTGACGGGCGATCTCTTCGTTGGCAGCCGTCGCCGGATCGAGCAACGTGCGGTAGATCTCCGAGAACTCTCGCCACTGGGCGGCGTGCGCGCGCAACACGTCGACCCCCAGCCGGGGGAACTCGTGCCGGAAGGCGTCGTAGACGCCCCGCTCGCCGACGACGGTGACTTCTCGTCCCGTCAGCATGACGAGGTAGTGCCGCCAGAACGAGTCGATCTGTTCGCCGGTGTTCTGCTCGATCGGCAGCCAGTACTCGTGCTCGATCTCGCTCTGCTCGGCGTGTGTGAGGCCCATGAGCACGTAGTTGTGGATGAGCTCGTGGTCGCGCAGAGGCTCGCCCGTGGAGTTGAGGCTCTCGAAGATCTGCTGCGCGTTCGCGTCGACGCCCAGCGTGATCGACACGTGTTCGAGCTTCTGCAGGCCGCGCCACACGTCCGCGGCCTCGTCGGGGCGGATCTGACTGCGGAAGAACGCGTAATTGTCGTCGAAGCGCGATGCGCGCTGCTCGTCGTCGGGGGAGCGGCGGCCCAGCACGACACTCTCGAACACGTCGGCCCACGCGCGGTGCGGGCGCAGCTTCGTGCGGGTGGGGTCGTCGGCGCGCACGAGCACGCGCTCCAGCTCGGCGGCGAGCGCCGGATCGTCGGCGGCGAGTGTGTGCTGCAGCGCAGCGACGAGCAACATGAGGGTCGTGATGCGTTGCTGTCCGTCGATCAGCACGAGGTGGGGGTCCTCGGCATCCGTCGTCGACGCCGTCGACAGGATCGATCCGATGAAGTGGGTGTGTGCGTCGTCGGTGCCGGCGACGGCGCGGATGTCGCCCAGCAACTGCTCGCACCCTCCGATGTCCCAGCGATACTGTCGCTGATAGACGGGGACGACGATCGTGGTCTCCGAGGCCGAGAGCCAGCCGATCGTGTTGACGGCGGTCGCGTCGACATTTGTGGCGATGCTCATGTTCTCGACTTCACTCCTCCGAAACCCCGCACGAGTCTAGCCGCGTCACAGGAACGGCTGGGTAGGCTTGCCTAAGTCGGGCCTGTAAAAACTTCGCTGGCCCGCGGAAAGGCATGATTCGTCATGGGATACATCAAGAGCGCTGCTCTCGAGGAGACCGGATACGTCGTCCTCGACAGCTACGACAAGCCGATCGACCCGAAGGAGTGGCTCGACATCGAGTACGTCGACTGGAAGTCCTCCGGCGACACGCGGTTCGCGCCGCTCGCGTCGGCCAAGGGCGAGATCGAGTGCAACGGCTTCTGGAACCACAAGCCGCCGCGCACCGACAAGGACGGTGTGTGGATCGACGCGCAGACCGCGCTCGCTCCGACGCTGACGGCGCGTGCACTGGAGCCGGGCGCCAACGTCGGCCGGTGCCGCATCATCGAGCTGCAGCCGAATACGTACGCCGACTGTCTCTACAACCTGCACCAGGACGACAACAACCGCCTCAACCCCGACGGCACCGGTTGGGTCGTGCGTGGGTTCTTCAACCTCACCGACGACAAGACGAGCTACTTCGTGCTGCGCGAGAACCGCACCGACCCGAGCGAGGAGACCCGCATCGCCCTGCCGGCCGGCGCCCAGCTGATCGTTGACACGCAGCGACTGTGGCACGCGGCCGCGCACTACGGCGACGAGCCGCGCTATTGCCTCATCACCTCGTGGGAGAGCGGTCCCGAGCTCGACGCCTACATCGAGAAGTATCACGGCGTGAACAAGGTCGACAGCTACCCCGTCGACCAGGAGACGCTGGATGCTGGCCAGATCGAGCAGGAGCGTCGCATCGCCGCTCGTGCGGCGGCTCTCGCCGCGCGCGGTCAGCGCGAAGTGAACGTCATGAGTGAGGCGTAACAGCCCCCACCTCCCAGAGGCGGCCCCCACCGGTGGGGGCCGCCTCTTGTCGTTGCCTGCGTTTCTGTTGTAATGTGTGGCTATCCGAGGAGGATGTGTGTACGCGATGGAGCGACAGCAGCTGATCGAACAGCTGGTTGAGATCGAGGGCCGTGTGGCCGTGGTCGATCTCGCTCGTCGGTTCGGCGTCACCACGGAGACGGTGCGCAGAGACCTCGGCCAGTTGGAGAGTGCGGGTCTGCTCCGTCGCGTCCACGGCGGCGCGGTTGCGCCGGCACGCACCAGCACCGCAGAGGCCCCGCTGTCCGAGCGAAGCCATCGGCGCAGCGAGGCGAAGCTCGCGATCGCCGCACGAGCGCTCGACGCGATCGGAGCCGACGAGGGCGGCTCGGTGTATCTGGATGCCGGGACCACGACGGCGGCGCTGGCGCGGCTCCTGGTGCAGCGCCACGCGGCCACGCGGCCGATCGAGGTCGTCACGCATTCGATGACGATCGCACACATTCTCGCCGGAGCTCCTGGCTTGGGACTCACCGCGGTCGGCGGGCGCGTGCGCACGCTCACCGCCGCAGCTGTCGGTGCCCAGACGGTCGGCGCCATCTCGCGGCTGCGCCCCGACCTCGCCTTCATCGGCACCAACGGGGTCTCCGCAAGCCTCGGCCTCAGCACTCCCGACCCCGACGAGGCGGCGGTCAAACGTGCGATCATCGCCGCAGCGCGACGTACGATCGTCCTCGCCGATGCGGAGAAGTTCGACGCCGAGCTGCTGGTCTCCTTCGCCGCGCCCGACGATTTCGACGTGCTCGTCACCGACGCCGCGCCCGCAGGGGCGCTCGCGGAGGCGCTGGACGCCGCCGAAGTGGAGGTATGGATCGCATGATCGTCACCCTGACAGCCAACCCGTCGCTCGACCGTGCCGTCACCCTCGGTGCGGAGTTGCGCGTCGGCGAGGTGCAAGCCGCGCTCGCGGTGCGCGAAGATGCCGGCGGCAAAGGCATCAACGTGGCCGGAGTGATCGCGGCGGCGGGCCACTCGACCCTCGCGGTGCTGCCCCTGGACGGGGGCGACCCGTTCGCCGCCGTGCTGCACGCGACCGGCTTGCCGGTCGCACCGGTCGCGCTGGCGGGTGCGGCGCGCGCGAATCTCACGATCGCCGACGGCGAGGGGGTCACGACGAAGATCAACCTGCCCGGCGTCACCCGCACCGCCGCGGATGCCGATGCCCTCATCGCCGCGACCGTGACGGCCGCACGGGGAGCCGAGTGGCTCGTGCTCGCCGGCTCGCTCCCCCCGGGCATGTCGGATGACTTCTACGTCGAGGTCATCTCCGCCGTGCGGGCGGACTCAGATGCACCGCCGCGGATCGCGGTGGATACGTCGGGCCCCGCGCTGCAGGCCGTCGTCGACCGCGGAGCACCCGACCTCATCAAGCCGAACGACGAGGAGCTCGTCGAGCTCACCGACATCCCGCTCGATAGGGACCGCGACCTCGCCGATGCCGTCCGCGTCGTCGCCGCCGAGCTCGTGCCTTCCCGTGTCGGCGCCGCGTTCGTGACACTCGGTGCCCAGGGCGCCGTGCTCGTCACGGCATCCGGCGCCTGGTACGGCAGCCCACCGCCCACGCGAGTGCGCAGCACCGTGGGCGCCGGCGACAGCTCGCTGGCGGGTTTCCTGCTCGCCGACGTCGCAGGCGCCGCGCCCGCGGAGTGCGTCCGACACGGCATCCGCTACGGATCTGCAGCAGCCGCGCTCCCGGGCACACAAGCACCCACCCCCGCAGACCTGCTCCCCGGCGAAGTGCCGGTGAGACCGCTCTCCCGCTGAACAACCCCAACCTGGAGGCCAACCGTGCCAGAGATCATCACCCCCGAGCTCGTCAGTCTCGATGAGTCGCTCGGAACCGACAAGCGTGCTGTGATCGGGGCGCTGGCGTCTCGGGTCGCCGCCGTGGGTCGCGCCACCGACGCCGCGGCGCTCGCCGAGGGCGCGATGGCGCGCGAAGAGCTCGACGCGACGGGCCTGCCCGGTGGCATCGCGATCCCGCACTCCAAGAACGCCGCCGTCACCCAGGCCGCGCTCGCCTTCGCGCGGCTGAACCCCGGCGTCGACTTCGGCGCCGACGACGGCCCGGCCGACCTGGTGTTCCTCATCGCCGCTCCCGACACCGCCGCCGAAGAGCACCTCGCCGTGCTCTCCAAGCTCGCCCGCAGCCTCATGCGGGACGACTTCACGGCGGGCCTGCGGGCGGCGGCGACGCCGCAAGAGGTCGTCGACATCGTCCTGGCCGCGACCTCCGACACACCCGCACCGGGGGCTGCGGCTGCCGCAGCCCCCGCAGCAGTCGCGGCGGACGGCGCGACGCAGATCGCTGGGCGCCCCGCCCGCATCGTCGCGGTCACGGCGTGCGCGACGGGCATCGCGCACACCTTCATGGCCGCCGATGCGCTGACCGCCGAGGGCAAGAAGGAGGGCATCGACCTCGTTGTGGAGCCGCAGGGATCCAGCGGATACAAGCCCCTCGATCAGAAGATCATCGATGATGCGGATGCCGTCATCTTCGCCGTCGACGTCGATGTGCGCACGCCGGAGCGCTTCGCCGGAAAGCCCGTGGTGCGCGCGGGCGTGAAGGCCGGAATCGAACGGCCCGCCCAGCTCATCGCGGAGGCGATCGCTGCGGTGGGCGACCCGAATGCGGCACGAGTGCCCGCGGCATCCGCTGCGGCGTCGTCCGCTCCGGCGGTGAACGAGTCTGCCGGGCGCAAGATCCAGCGGGTGCTGCTGACCGGAGTCAGCTACATGATCCCGTTCGTCGCCGGCGGTGGGCTCCTCATCGCCCTCGGCTTCCTCCTCGGCGGCGCGAACGTCACCGAAGAGGCCGCGGACGTCATCATCAACAACGCGCTCTGGGATCTGCCGACCGGTGGCATCGGCCAGTACCTCGGCTCGGTCGCCTTCATGATCGGGGGAACCTCGATGGGGTTCCTCGTCGCCGTCCTCGCCGGCTACATCGCGTTCGCGATCGCCGACCGCCCGGGCATCGCGCCCGGATTCGTCGCCGGTGCGATCGCCGTCACGATGAACGCCGGGTTCATCGGCGGTATCATCGGCGGCTTCCTCGCCGGATACGTCGCGCTGTGGCTCGGTGGTCTCAATGCGCCGCGCTGGCTGCGCGGCCTCATGCCGGTCGTCATCATTCCCCTCCTCGGCTCGATCATCGCCTCGGGACTCATGGTCCTGTTCCTCGGGCGTCCCATCGCCGCACTGATGGTGGCGATGACCGACGGTCTGACGGCTCTGACCGCCAGCAGCACGGGCGTCGTCGCGGTCGGGATCATCCTGGGTCTCATGATGTGCTTCGACCTCGGCGGACCGGTCAACAAGGCCGCGTACGTGTTCGCGACCACGGGCCTTGCTGCGGCATCGGCCGACAACACCGTGCCATACCTCATCATGGCGGCCGTCATGGTCTCCGGCATGGTGCCGCCGCTCGCGCTCGCGCTGGCCTCGACCGTGCTCGCGCGCCCGCTGTTCACCCCGGTGGAGCGCGAGAACGGCAAAGCCGCGTGGCTCTTGGGCGCAGCCTTCATCAGCGAAGGCGCCATCCCGTTCGCCGCGGCCGACCCGCTGCGCGTGATCCCGGCGTCGATGGTCGGCGGTGCGGTCACGGGGGCGCTCAGCATGGTGTTCGGTGTGACGAGCTACGCGCCGCACGGCGGCATCTTCGTGCTGTTCGCGATCGCGCCCGTGTGGGGCTTCCTGCTCGCCCTGGCCGCGGGAGTGATCGTCTCCGCGCTCCTGCTGGTCGCCTTCAAGCGGATCGGTCGCAAAGAGCCGGTCGAAGACGCGTCGGTGGTTCCCCAGAGTGCCGTCGCGGCATAGTCATCCATCCGAATAGTCTCAATAGCAAGCCCCACCACACGATCCAAGGAGGATCCCATGGCAGAACGTACCGCCACCGTCGCCAGCAGCTCGGGTCTGCACGCCCGTCCCGCGAAGCTCTTCGTCCAGGCGGTGAAGGAGACCGGCGTGCCGGTCACCATCGCCGTCCCGGGCGGCCCCGACCTGAACGCGGGCAGCATCCTGACGCTCATGGGTCTGGGCGCCACGCACGGCACGGTCGTCACCCTCAAGGCCGAAGGCGACGGTGCAGAGGCTGCGCTCGACTCGCTCGTCGCGTTCCTCGAAACCGATCACGACGCCGAGGCCTGATCGGCAGTACACAGACGGATGCCGCGGCTCCCATCGTGGGGTCGCGGCATCCGTCTGTCTACAGCTCGGTGGTCTCTCCCGGATCGAGGGGCTCAAACGTTCCGCCGTGCTGCTCGGTCGCCCATTGCAGCCGGGCGCGGTGCATCGCCAGGCCGAGAGTCGAGAGCGTGCAATCGTGGGTGCCGAAAGAGCGGCGCGGGGCGACGGCGAGCACGAAATCCATCGCCTCGCCGATCTTCAGCCACGGAGCCCCGGCGGGAGCCGCCAGCAGCTGCACGTCGACGCCCTCGGGTATCGCGTAGGAGTCTCCGGGGTAGTAGAAAGTCTCGTTGACGAGAACGCCCACGTTGTCTATCACGGGGATCGATTCGTGGATGATGGCGTGCCGACCGCCGAAGAACCGCAGCCCGAACGGGCCGATCGTCACCTCGTCGCCGGGGGAGACGGCGACGACGCCGAACGAGGCGGCCGCGGTCGCCGCTCCCGGCGGGCCGTAGATGGGCACCCCTGGGGCGTGCTCGCGGATGCGCTGCAGGTGCTCCGGCGTCCAATGGTCGGGGTGCTCGTGGGTCAGGACGACCGCGACGACGTCATCAAGGTCGTCGAGCGGGCCGGTGTAGCCACCGGGGTCGATGATCAGCTCGCTGGTGCCTTCGCGCAGGCGCAGGCAGGCGTGCTCGTGTTTGGTGATGCGCATGATTCCAGTCAACGCGGTCGTTGCGCCTACGGCAAGGGCGCCACGCGCCGCACGCGCGAGCCGAGCACGAGCGCGGCCGCGAGGGCGACCCATCCGAGGTGGATGCCGACCGTCGCATCCATCAGAAGGCGATCGGTCCACCGTTCGGGCGGGCCGCGCACGAGGAGCTGCAGCGTCGCGCCGAGCGCGGCGGTCAGCGCGGCGATCACGACGACCGTGGCAAAGAGGTTCAGGAACTGCGACGTCGGCAGCCACCCGCCGTTGAGCACCGCGGTCCCGGCGATCGCCCAACCGACGCGACGCTGACGCTCTCTGCGGCGCTGGCCGGGAAGCGTCTGCCAGATGGCGTACCCGATCATGAGCGCGTAGACGACGCTCCAGATTGAGAACGCGGGCGGCCCGGGCGCGAGGACCGTGGCATCCGCATCGAGTGCGCCGCCCTGCAGGTCGTGCACGTTCGTGCCGCCGAGCAGGCCTGTCTCGATCATCGCGGCGACGATCATGAAGACGACGGCGGCGATGACGGAGATCTGTCGGAGAAGGTCGGAGCGTGTGTGCGGGGAGGAGTGCATGCCGACGAGGGGAGATCTGCGCGTATCGTGTGCCTCCGTCGAGGAGACGGCACCGCCCCCGACGCCGACCACTGTGAGGGCCGATGCTGCCTTGGCATATGGCGGCCCCACCGTCCCGGACGATCCCGCCACCGTGCACGTCTCGCTGGTCGGCTTCGGTTGCTGATGTCATCACGAAGATGCCCGGTCAGGAGGCGTCTCAGTGGCGAGGCGAGTTCTCGGTGGGCGATGCCGGACTCGAACCGACGACCTCTTCCGTGTGAAGGAAGCGCGCTACCAACTGCGCCAATCGCCCATGGCCACGCGGGCCGGTTTTCCAGCCTATATGATACCGATGCGGGGCACGAATCGACCGCAGATCGGGGATCTCATGTCGCGTCGTCGCCGTCGGCTCAGCGCTGTTCTGGCCGTGCTCGCTCTCGCAGTGTCGATTGCGGTGGTACCGCTTGCTGCGCCGGTCGCGGATGCCGCGACCACGCCGAGCGTCAAGCGGCTCACCGGAAGCGACCGCTACGTGGCGAGTGTGGCGATCTCGAAGGCGGCGTTCCCGACGGGGAAGACTGCGCCCGTCGTCATCGTCTCCGCCGGAGAGCAGACTCCCACCGCCTTGAGCGCCGGGCCGGTCGCGGCCAAGCTCGGTGGCCCAGTGCTGTTGACGCGCGCGAAAGTGCTGCCAGCGGTGGTAGCGGCCGAGATCAAGCGGCTGAAACCTAAGAAGATCATCATCGTAGGGAATACGAGGACGATCTCGGCGACTGTCGCGGCGAAGCTGGCGAAACTCGCACCCACGGTTGTTCGCGCCTCCGGCAGCGATCGCTACGCCGTGTCGGCCGCGCTCGTCCGGCTCGGGTTCCCGGCGACGAGTACGTCCACGTCTACTGCGACGCCGACCCCGACGGCGAGCAGTACGCCAACCCCGACCGCTACGGCAACCCCGACCCCAGCCGCGACGGTCGACTCGACGACGCCGGCAGAGACCCCGACGCCGACAGCCACGGAGTCGGCGGCATCCGAATCTGCCTCGACAGCCGCGACGGATGCCGGTGCGCTGACGATCTCGCTCGCTTCGGTGAAGACCGCGACCACGAGTCGGCGGGCGGCGCACGTGTACCTCACGACGGGAGTCTCGACGGCGCCTGCGATCGTGGGCGGGGCGCTGGCCGCGCGCAAGGGCGCTCCACTCCTCGTCGTCGATGGGACGGCATCCGCGGCGAAAGCGTCGACACTCGCCCTGCTGAGCGAACTGGGCACGACCACCGTCACGATCCTCGGTGGCACGAAGATGGTCTCCGCGGGCATCGCTAAATCGCTGGCGGCGGCCGGCCTGACGGTGAAACGGCTCAGCGCCGCTTCCGCATCGTCGCTGGCTGGCGTTGTGACCAAGGCATTCCCCTCGGGCACCTCTTCCGTGCTCGTGCTGCCGACGACGGTCGGCGCGGATGCTGTTCCTGCCGTCGCCCTGGCCGCCGTGCGCAAGGCGCCGATCGTGCTGAACGCGAAGGTGTGCGCCGGCTCCACCCTGCGGGCCGCTGTGAAGGCGCGAAAGGCGACGACGGTCACTCTCATCGGATCCGTCGGGGTTTTGCGCGGTCTCGTCGGAAAGCTCACGATGTGCGCCAGCAGGACGGCGGCCAAGAGCTACTGGGTCGTCGTCAACAAGCAGAACAAGCTCAGCCCCACCAAGTACGTCCCGGCCCATCTGCGCCTGGTGAAGGGGAGCGGGTACCAGCTGCAGTCGACCGCCGCGACGGCGCTGGAAAAGCTCATGGCCGCCGCCAAGAAGGCCGGAGTGGGGACCATCCGCATCACCAGCGGTTATCGGTCGTATGCGTCGCAGAAGGCGTTGCACGCTCGGTATCTGCGCACGATGGGGAAGACCTGGACCTTGGCGTACTCTGCGCGAGCGGGGTACAGCGAGCATCAGACTGGTCTGGCCGCCGATCTCGTCGCGTGCTCCAGCAGCGGGTGCAGTGGGATCTCGTCGTTCGGTTCTTCGAAGCAGGGCAAATGGGTCGCCAAGAATGCGTGGAAGTACGGTTTTGTCGTGCGCTACGAGAAGGGGTACACGAAGATCACCGGTTACGGTGCCGAGCCGTGGCACCTGCGCTACGTCGGACTCGCCGTCGCCGCCGACTACCATGCCGGCGGATTCCACACCCTCGAGCAGTACTTCGGTTACGCGGCCGCGCCGAACTATTGAGATGACACGCGAGGATCCGCCCCGGTTTTGTACTTGGCGATTCGTGGACTAAAGTCGATCAAGCGCCCGGGGCAACCAGGGAGCACGCGGATGTAGCGCAGTTGGTAGCGCATCACCTTGCCAAGGTGAGGGTCGCGAGTTCGAGTCTCGTCATCCGCTCGAGT
>JASGEE010000083.1:0-9854 GCA_047606715.1 Microbacterium sp. | reverse complement strand
TCACCGCCGCCGCCGTCAACGCCGACTCGGGAAGTTGACCCCCATCGAGTTCGAAGCAATCATGAAGACCACCGCCGACCTGGCGGCATAAGGAAACGAGTCAACCAAAAGCTCAGCATTCCCGAGCAGTTCCGCCGGGGTGTGCGGTGTGCTGTGGTCGCTCGGGATTCCGGTCAGGGCGAGATCGCACAGCTGGTCGGCACGCAACTGATCAAGACTGCGCTGCCCGGGCTGGTCATCACCGGTTGAGCGATCTTTGTCCGTAGCGTCCGTGATGGTCTTCGCGATCTGTGTGAGGCGGTCGTGGATGCCGTGCACGAGCACCGACGGTGCCCTCAGCAGCAGCTCGCTCATCCCGTCGTCCAGATCCGACACCCGCACACACCGCCCTTCCGCGGCCGTGTCGTGACGCTCCTGAAACGATCGGGGCAGGAGACGCTGCGCGACCAGCCGCGCATATGGACGCACCCGCGATGCCGACTCCCCCTCCGCGACCTCGAGCACGAGCCGCTCGAACTCTGCCCGCGTGTCCGGGTCGGTCAGGTGCGCGCCCGCTTCGGTGATCACGCTCACGTGCGCGCGACTGATCCGCCCCGCCGCGAGCGCCTCATGGGTGAGGGGGAACTCTTCGGTGAGCTGCCGGGCGACCTCGAGCCGGCGCTGCACCGTGCGATCAGAGACCCGCAGCGCCGCACCGATCTCCGCCGCGACCTCACGAACCGCCAGATCCCCCGCAGAATGCGTCCCGTCGGTGTGCTCCACAGCCAGTGCGAGCGCCGCGTTGAGCAGGTTCGCTTCCAGGGCCTGGAACGCCGCGATCCCCTTTCGCGCCTGCACCAGCGAGACCACCACCGCATCGAGCAGCACCAGCTCGCCCTCACCCAGGGTCTCGCCTCGCACGGGAGTCTCGCTCATATGTTCAGTATGAACACGGCCTCCGACATCGCCCCGGTCTCTGGCCCTGACCGGCCGCTCACACCACCGCGGCACCCTCGCCGACGAGTCGTCCGGCCTCGGCGAACAGCTCGCGCATCCAGGCGTGCTCCGGATCGCGGCCGTGCACGGGGTGCCACCACAGCGCGTTGGTCAGCGGTGTCGGATCGAACGGCAGGCCGACCACGCGCAGGCCGCCGATCTTGGTGAGGATCGGCAGCATCGCCGCGTGCACGAAGCCGATGCGGTCGGTTCCGGCGATGAACAGCGGCAGCGACAGGAAGCTGTCCACGACGACGGCCACGCGCGGCTCCACCCCCAGCTGCTGCACCTGGCGCTCGGCCGAGGTGAAGGCCGACCGCGACTGGAAGTGCAGGACCCACGGCAGCGATCTGATGTCGTCCATCGTGAGGGTCTCGCCGACGGCGTCGTTGTCGTCGGCGACGACGCCGAGCCAGCGGTCGGGGAAGAGGTCGAGGTTCGGCAGGCCGGTGAGGAAGCCGTGCGGGAGCACCATCGCATCGGCCGAGCGCAGCCGGTTCGCCGCGTCCTCCACGACCGCGGGATTGTGCGTCGTGAAGCGGAACCGCACTCCGGGAGCCCTGTCGCGGGCGAGCTCGGAGACCAGCCGGCCCACGGTCGTGAAGGCGTAGTCCGACCCGTAGATCGAGAACTCGCGCACCGACTCGGCCGGATCCCACGACGCCTGGCTCTCGAACACGCGCCGGGCGGCGTCGAGCGCCGTCGTCGTGTGCTCGCTCAGCCGCAGCGCGAAGGGGGTCAGCTCGTAGGTGTTGCCGGTGCGCGCGAGGATGGGGTCGTTGAAGTAGGTGCGCAGTCGCGCGAGCGACGCCGACAGGGCAGGCTGGCTCAGGTGCAGCCGCTCGGCGGCCCTCGTCACGCTGCGTTCGGTCAGCAGTGCGTCGAGGGCGACCAGCAGATTGAGGTCGAGTCTCGAGAGCGACGCGTGATCGGCCACGGCGGTGTGATCCTTCGGGTGCGGGTTGCGTCCAACGATTGTAGCGAGAGCGGTCTTCGGCTTTCCTGATCCGTGGGATCGGCCGCGCTGATGCTGGCCTCGGGCGGAGGCCGGCGAAGAGGGCGCCCCGTGCGATCGCACCACGCGGCCACCTCGCTTATGTCCAGTATTGACGCAACTTATGTGCAATTCCGGCAGAGGAGAGTCATACTGGGGGCACACCGCGGTGTCTCGATGAGACGAGTCGCCGACAACGAAGTCAGAAAGGCTGGACATGACACAGCACCGCCGCTCTCGCCTCCTCCGGGCCGGCATCCTCGCCGTCACGACCGCGAGCGCTCTCACCCTCGCCGGCTGCTCCGGCACCGGTGGTGACACCGAAGCGACGCAGGAGGACACCAATGAGTTCTCGCTCGCGTTCCCCGTCGACAACGATGTCACCACCGCATACGAGACGCTCGCCGAGCAGTACATGGACGAGAACCCCGACGTCACGATCACCATCAACGGTCTGCCCGGCGAGACGTACGCGCAGACGATCCGCACGCAGCTGCAGGCGGGAAACGCCTCGGACGTCTTCGTCACCTCGCCCGGCACCGGCCAGGTGTACAGCGTCGTGACGCTCGCCGAGGCGGGGCTGCTCGCACCTCTGGGCGACACGGCGACGAGCCTGATCCCGGCCGGCTCCGAGAGCCAGTTCATCGTCGAGGACGAGACCTACGGTCAGGCGCTGGACATCGCCTTCGTCGGCAACATCTTCAACGACATGTCCGGCGTCACCTACCCGACCGACCTGTCAGGCCTGCTCTCCACGTGTGAAGACCTCGCCGCCGACGGCCAGTCGCTGTTCGTCGTCGCGGGCTCCGTCGCCGCCAGCCCCGCCATCATGGCGCTGACGGTCGCGGCGACGCGCGTCTACGCCGAAGACCCCGAGTGGAACGACGAGCGCCTCGCCGGCGAGGTCACCTTCGCCGACTCGGAGGGCTGGAAGGAGACGCTCGAGACGATCTCGCAGATGTACGACGCCGGCTGCTTCCAGGACGGCGTCGAGGGTGCCGGCTACGACGCCATCACCGAGGAGCTGACCGCGGGCACGGCGCTGAGCATGTTCGGTCCCAGCAGCGTGGCGACCGAGATCAACACGGCTGCGCAGGGCTACGCGAACTTCGTCATCGAGGCCTTCCCCGCCGAGAGCGCGAGCGACCAGCAGTTCGCGTACGCCAGCGCGAACTACTCCTACTCGATCGCGGCGGGCTCGAAGAACAAGGTCGCGGCGCAGGAGTTCCTCGACTGGATGGCCGAGCCCGAGCAGTCCAAGGCCTTCGCCGACGGCCGTGGATCGCTGCCGGTGTCGGGCATCGAGGATCTCGACCTCAGCGAGACGATCTACGCACCGGTCGCCGACCTGCTGACGTCGGGCGACTACATGCCGGTGCCGAACTCCTCCTGGCCCGAGGCCGCCGTCTTCGACGCGCTCGGCGCGGGCGTCCAGGGTCTGTTCACCGGGCAGAAGACCGTCGACCAGGTGCTGCAGGAACTCGACACCGCCTGGGGCTGATAGCCCTGCAGGGTCGCCCCGGCCACCGCGCCGGGGCGACCCGTTGGCCCTTTCCGCATGACGTGTTGAGACCGCGTACGACAACGAGGACATCATGACGACGACGCATTCGTCCGAGACCGAGCTGGTGGTGATCCCCGGCCGCGGCAGGAAACACCGCCGTGCGGGCGCCCCCGCCCCGCGCCGAAAGGGCCTCCCGCAGTTCGGTCACTGGTGGTGGGCGCTGCCCGGCATCGTGCTCGTGCTCGGCGTCCACTACATCGCCACCGTCGTGGGCGGAGCCTTCGCCTTCACCGACTGGTCGGGTCTGGGCACGTTCGAGTGGATCGGGCTCGACAACTTCGTCAAGATCTTCAAGGACTCCTCCAAGCTCCTCGCGCTGGGCAACACGCTCTTCCTCGCGTTCGGCTCGGTCATTCTCGTCAACATCGTGGGGCTCGCGCTCGCGCTGGGTCTGAACCGGGGCCTGAAGAGCCGCTACACGCTGCGCGTGCTGTTCTTCATGCCGGTCGTGCTCAGCCCCCTCGCCGTCTCGTACATCTGGAAGTTCATCTTCGACTTCGACGGCCCGCTCAACATCTTCCTGCGCGGCATCGGCCTCGACGAGGCGGCCCGCGCGTGGACGGGCGACCCGGTCTTCGCGATCTGGACGATCCTCATCGTCATCGTCTGGCAGCAGACCGGCTTCGCGATGGTCATCTACATGGCGGGCCTGGCCGGGGTGCCGGTCGAGATCGAAGAGGCCGCCGCGATCGACGGCGCGAACATCTGGCAGCGGTTCTGGCACGTCACGCTGCCCGCCATCCGCCCCGCGGTGGCCATCTCGACGACCCTGGGCCTGGTCAACGGGCTGCGCGTGTTCGACCAGATCATCGCCCTCACCGGCACCGGCCCCGCCGGAGCCACCGCGACACTGGCCACCGAGGTCTACAAGCAGTCGTTCACCCTCGGCAACTTCGGCTACGGCGCTGCACTCGCCCTCGTTCTCACCGCGATCATCCTCGTGTTCGCGATCATCCAGCAGCGTGTCACCAACGCTCCCACGGAGGACTGACGATGTTCCGCTACACGAAGCTCACCCTCCTCCGCGAGATCGGGTTCTGGCTGCTGGCCGCGGTCTTTCTGATCCCGTTCTATTTCCTCGTCATGACGGCCTTCAAATCGGACGACGAGGTCTTCTCGAGCTCGTCCCTCAGCGCCCCGACGCAGCTGGCCTGGGAGAACTTCGCCGAGCTGTTCACGGCGCAGGGGAACACCAACATCGTCCAGGGTCTGATCAACAGCGTCGTCATGACGGTCGGATCGATCATCGGCCTCGTGCTGCTCGGCTCCCTCACCGGCTACGTGCTCGCCCGCTCGACCCGGCGGTGGAGCAAAGCGGCCTACTATCTCTTCCTCATCGCGATCGTGCTGCCGTCGCAGCTGGGCACCGTGCCGCTGTACATCGGCTGGCGTGCGCTCGGCCTCACCGGGTCGCTCTGGGGGATGATCATCCTCTACGTCGGCATGATGCTGCCCCTGGCGATCTTCCTGTACGCCGGGTTCTTCCGGAGCCTGGGCACCGAGTACGAAGAGGCGGCGACGATCGACGGGGCCAGCCGCACGCAGATCTTCTTCCGCATCGTCCTGCCGCTCATGTCGCCCGCCACCGGCACCGTCGCGATCCTCACGGGGCTCATCGTGTGGAACGACTTCTTCACGGCGCTCATCTTCCTCGGCGGCTCGGCCAACCAGACGCTGCCCGTGTCGATGTATTACTTCATCGGCTCGCTCGTCTCGCAGTGGAACCGCATCTTCGCGATCGTGCTCGTCTCGATGATCCCGATCCTCGCTTTCTACCTGTTCGCGCAGAAGAAGTTCATCCAGGGCTTCGCCGGCGGGCTCAAGGGGTAGGCGACGGTGAGCTCTCAGCGGATGCCGGCCGACCTCGGCGATGGCACCTTCCGCAATCCCGTGCTGCCGGGGGACCGCCCCGACCCGAGCGTGCTGCGCGTCGGCGACGAGTACTACCTGACGTACTCGTCGTTCGATGCGGCGCCGGGGCTGACGATCTGGCGCTCGCCCGATCTGGTGAACTGGACGTTCGTCACGTGCGCGCTGGACAAGCCGCTGGCGACCGTCTTCGCGCCCGACTTCATCGAGCACGACGGACGCTTCTTCATCTACATCCCGTTCATCCCCTCGGCGTGGTCAGATGCCGTGACCGAGCCGCAGATCTGGGTCATCTCCGCCGATCGTCCGGAGGGGCCGTGGAGCGAGCCGTTGTTCACCGGCATCTCCGGGGCGATCGACCCCGGGCACGTCGTCGCTGAGGACGGCGAGCGGTACCTGTTCGTCAGTGGCATCCGCCGTGCCAGGCTGACCCCGGACGGTCTGCGGGCGGTCACTGAGCTCGCGCAGGCCTACGACGGTTGGCGCTACCCGGACGAGTGGATCACTGAGGCCTACGCGCTGGAGGGGCCGAAGTTCTTCCGCCGCGGCGAGTGGATCTACCTCGTCAGCGCCGTCGGCGGCACCGGCGGCCCGCCCACCGGACACATGGTCATCGTCGCCCGCTCGCGCAGTGTGCTCGGGCCGTGGGAGAACTCTCCGCACAACCCCGTCGCCCGCACCCGGTCGCGCGACGAGCCCTGGTGGTCGCGTGGCCACGCGACGATCCTCCAGGCCGTCGACGGGTCGTGGTGGATGGTCTCGCACGGTTACGCGAACGACTACCGCACGCTGGGCCGGCAGGCGCTGCTGGAGCCGATCGAATGGACCGAGGACGGATGGCCGCTCGCTGTGGCATCCGATCTCGGCGCGGCTCTCGTGAAACCGGTCGGCACCGAGGCCCCCGTGCCCGTGCCCGCTCCCGACGACGACTTCGCCGCCCCGTGCTGGGGCGAGCGCTGGGTCTTCGACAACCCGACCCCCGGCGAGGCCGAGCGCGCGCGCTTCACCGCCGCCGGGCTCGTCCTGCGGGGCAAGGGCACGTCCCCCGCGGACGCCTCGCCGCTGACGACGTGGGCGATGGATGCCGCCTACGAGATCGAGGTCGAACTGGAGGTCACGGGTGGGGCGACCGGCGCACTGCTGCTGTATGTCAACTCTCGCCTGTTCTGCGGCATGGGCTGGGACGGACAGACGCTCATCAGCTATGCCGGCGGCGTGCGTTCCTTCTGGCAGGAGCCGGCCGCGCGGGAAGGTGCCGTCATCCAGCTGCGACTGCGCAACGACCATCACATCGTCACCGGGTGGTACCGCGAGCCCGGGCAGCCGTGGCGGCGTCACGGCGTGCGCTACGACACGCAAGGGTACAACTCCGCGACCGTCGGCGACCTGAAGAGCCTGCGCCCGGCGCTGGTGTCCGCTGGCGACGGCGACGTGACGTTCCGCGCTTTCCGCTACCGATCGTTGGCAGAGGACGTGGTCGCATGACACTGCACCGGCTGAGCGAGGTCGTCACCGGGCGCGAGCAGAACGCGATCATGCCCCTGTTCTGGCAGAAGGGCGGATCCGTCGAGGCCGTGCGCGAGGAGATGGAGCGCATCGGCGACGCCGGCATCGGGGCGGTCGTGCTGGAGGCCCGCCCGCACCCGGAGTTCCTTCAGGAAGGCTGGTGGCGAGACGTCGACGCCGTGCTGGAGATCGCGCGCCGCCGCGACATGAAGGTCTGGTTCTTCGACGACGACACCTTCCCGACCGGCCACGCGGGCGGGGCGGTCGAGCACGCCGCACCCGAACTGCGCCGCCGCTTCGTCACCGAGCGGCACACCGACGTCGTCGGTCCGGCATCCGGTGCGTCGCTCATCGTCGATCGGCACCAGTTCTGGGGAGCGTCGGCGGATCTCGACCCCGGGATGCTGCTGCGCGTGGTCGCCTACCCGCGTGCGGAGGACTCGCACGAGCTGATCGGCGAGGCGGTCGACCTCACCGATCGCATCGTCGACGGCATCCTGCACTGGGACATCCCCGACGGCTGGTGGCGCGTCTTCTTCCTGAGCGTCGTGACCGGTGGCGGCAGCGTGCGCCATGCGAACCACATCGACTACCTCAATCCGGCATCCACCGGGCTGCTGATCGACGCCGTGTACGAGCGCATCCGCGCGCGCTACCCGGATGAGTTCGGTCGCACGATCGCCGGCTTCTTCAGCGACGAGCCGGGCCTGTACAACGACCCCGACACGTTCGACTTCGGCTCGGGGCTGGGAAAGCCCGTGCCGTTGCCGTGGAACGAACGCGTGCACGAGCGGCTCTCCGCGGCCCTGGGGCGGGATGCCGTCACGATTCTCCCGCTGCTGTGGAACGCCGCCGGCGGTGCGGAACGCGCGGTCAGGTACGTGTTCATGGACACCGTCTCGCAGCTCTACGCCGACGGGTTCAGCCGCCCCCTCGGCAGCTGGTGCCGCGCGCACGCGGTCGAGCACATCGGCCACGTCATCGAGGACAACGGGGCGCACGCGCGGCTCGGGCCGGGGACGGGGCACTATTTCCGCGCCATGGCCGATCACGACATGGCGGGAGTCGACATCATCGGCGCACAAGTCGTGCCCGGATTCTCCCGAGGACCGCTGGCGAGCATGCCGGGACATTCCGACGGCGAGTTCTACCACTTCACCCTCGCCAAACTTGCCTCTTCGGCCGCTCACCTCGACCCGCGCACGCGCGGTCGATCGATGTGCGAGACGATCGGCGCCTACGGCTGGTACGCGGGGTTGCGACTGTTCGCCTGGTTGACCAACCACCTGCTCGTGCGCGGTGTGACCCACATCGTGCCGCACGCGTTCTCACCCGCGCCCTTTCCCGATCTCGACTGCCCGCCGCACTTCTATGCTCATGGACAGAACCCGCAATACCGCGACCACCACCTGCTGAGCGCCTACACGAACCGGCTCAGCCATCTGCTCCAGGGCGGCGTCCACATCGCGCCGGTCGCCGTGCTGTACCACGCCGACGCGCAGTGGCTCGGCCAGGCCCAGCCGTGCGACCGGCCGCTGCGGCTGCTGATGGAGGCGCAGCTGGATGCCGACATCGTCCCCGGCGACGCGCTGGGCGCTGCGTCCACGGAGGCTGACGGCGACGCCCGGGTCTTGCGCCTGGGCCGCGAGACCTTCGACGTCATCGTCGTCCCCGGATCTGCCTACCTGCCCGCGCACGTGGCACGTGAGCTTCTCCGCGTCGATGAGTCTGGCGTCCCGGTGGTGTTCGTCGATCGGGTGCCCGAAGCGGTGCGCACCGACCCGGCAGAGCCCGAGGCGGACCCGGGCCTGCTGACCGGGCGGTTCACGGCGGTGCCGCAGGAGGAGCTTGCGCGCACCGTCGCCGCCCTGACCGTGCGCGCCCCGCGCGTGAGCACCCCGGCGCCGTCACTGCGCGTGCTGTGCGTCGACCACGGCGAAGCCGAGGTCGTCATGGTCGTCAACGAGTCGGCCCGCGATGCCGTGCGCACGACGCTCACGGTGCCCCGCGCCGGCGGCGCCGTGCGTGTGGACGCCTTCCGCGGCGCCCTGCAGGACGTGCCGGTGCGCTCCACCCCCGGCGGTGTCGAGCTGGAGCTCGACCTCGTGCCGGGACAGGCAGCCGTCTTCGTGGTCGGCTCGCCGCAGGCGTGGGAGGGGCTCGAGGTAGAGCCGGCGGCATCCGTCGGCGAGGCCGTCGGCATCGACGCCGTCTGGGAGGTCGCGACCGCGACGGCCACCGAGTATCCCGCGTTCACCCCGTGGGACCGGATCGATGCGCTGGTGCCTCTGAACCGTCCCGACCTGCTGCCGCGCTTCAGTGGAACGCTGCGGTATTCCGCAGCGTTCGCCGCCTCCGGCGACGGGCCGCATCGCATCGACCTGGGCGCCGTGCACGAACTGGCGACGGTGCGCCTGAACGGCGTCGATCTCGGCACCCGCATCGCCCCGCCGTACGTCTTCGACGTCCCCGGCGGCGTGCTCGCCGCCGACAACCGCATCGAGATCGAGGTGACCAACACCCTCGTGAAGGCGCATCCGGACTTCTTCTCCGCGTTCGCGCAGCAGGAGCCCACCGGCCTCATCGGCCCCGTCACGATCGCCCCAGTGCACGTGTCCGAGAAGGCCGCCTCCCCACCCGTTGCGCCGGCCGCACTCCCGGCGCCCGAGTCGTCAGGAACGACATGACCACCCACGCCTATCCCGCAGCCGTCGACGTCGCGATCGTCGGCAGCGGCCCGACCGGCGCGGCGTACGCGCGCATCCTCAGCGAGCAGGCGCCGTCCCTGACGATCGCGATGTTCGAGGTCGGGCCCACCGTGTCCGACCCGGTCGGCGCGCACGTCAAGAACATCGTCGACCCCGCGGCGCGTCGCGAGGCGCAGATCGCGTCACAGGGGCCGGGAGCGGCCGCGGCGACGGCCGGCGGCCCCGGCGACATCGGCGG
>JASGEE010000082.1:0-9336 GCA_047606715.1 Microbacterium sp. | reverse complement strand
GTGGAGCGCATGGCGGCACGACGAAGCGCCTCGTGTGTGACGTTCTTGCGCTTCATGTGCTCACCTCCGGGGATCGGGATCATTCTATCGCGCTGGCTCCCGCCTGGCGGGGTGCGGAGCCCGCAGCGGACGTGCTTCCCGCCCCAGCAGTTGGGCGGTTACGCACGCGCTCCGCGAGAATGGTTCGCGATGGTGCGTCACGAGGGATGTGCCCGCGTCGGAAGAAGGAACATGGCATCCGAGAAGTTCGAGGCACCGGATCTTCAGAAGTTGATCGCCGCGCTGAGCCCCGAGGCCGATCCCCTGGACGATCTCTGGCGGCGTCCCGAACCGCAGCTCCTCCCCGTCCCCATGACGGTGCGGGGTTTCCGCATCCGTATTGACCTGCAGCGCACGAAGCCACCCGTGTGGCGACGCATCGATGTTCCCGGCGACATCCTCCTCCCGCGGTTGCACCAGGTGATCCAAGCGGCGATGGGATGGACCGACAGCCACCTGCACCGCTTCCGCACGAGCAATGACCGCAACCCTCCCGAGTTTCTCACGCAGTTCGACCTGGACGAGGGCGACGAGGGGATGCTCGAAGACGACGTGCGTCTCGATCAGATCCTGTCTGCCGAGGGCGACCGGCTCTGGTACGACTACGACTTCGGAGATGACTGGAAGCACCTCCTGCGCGTCGAGAATGTGCTCGATGCCCCTCCCCCGATCCCTGTGTGCATCGGCGGGAAGCTCGCCTGTCCGCCGGAGGACTGCGGCGGTGTCTGGGGATACGCCGAACTCTCGGACTGGGTGCGCAGCGATTACGCCGACGCACTCCGCCCCGAAGTCTTCGAGAGCACGGCGGAAGGGCGCGCCTGGCTGCCCTACGGCTGGCATCCTGACGCGTTCGACATCGATGAGACGAACGAACACATCGCCGCAGTCACCGCCGAGCCGATCCCAGTCGTCGAGGAACTCGCGTCACTGCTCGAGCTGGCGCGAAACCGCGGCGCACGCGGCCTGCGCGACGCGCTTGCGCATCCGTCCGCTTCCGGCACGACGCGCGTCAGCGTCGACGAGGCCGCCGACCTCATCGCGCCGTTCCGCGTGCTCCTCGACGTCGTCGGAGACGGCACGGCGCTCACCGGCGCCGGGTACCTGAAGCCCGCCGCCGTCGAGCAGATCGCACTTCGCACCGGCATCACCGAGTGGTGGATCGGCAAGGCCAACCGCGAAGACCTCACCTGGCCCGTCTGGGAACTCCGCGCCACGGCGCGAGCACTGGGGCTCGTATCGGTGCGCAAGGGCCGCATCGCTCCGACTCAGGCCATCGCCAAACGTCGAGGCGACCCGCACACGATACTGCGACACATCACCGGCCGGCTCCCGCTCGGAACAACCCCCGCCGAACGGCACGCCGGATGGATGGCGCTCGCCGTCGTCGCGCGCGAAACGCCCGCCGAGCTCTGGGAGGCGAGCATCAGCGAGCTCCTCTTCGACCTCGGCTGGCGCGACCGCGAAGACCCCTACAGTGCACCCTCACCCGACAGCCCCACGCTTGACGCACTCCGTCTGCTCGCGGGAGCGATGCGCACGAACTGGAGACCCAAGGGCGTGAACGCCGCCATCGCAGCCATCGCCCGAGCCGTCCTACGACCCTGACCGTTCAGTGACCCCGCGGGAGGGCTTCTGTTCGCCGCTCCGGTCACCAGATCGGCTGCGGTCAGGGCCGCCAGAAACCGTCACAGTTCCGTCCTACCTGTAGCGGACTCTGTCGGCTCGGACGGCGCGACGGGTGCCGTGTTCCAGTTCCGTTCAGCGGGGCTCCACACTGCTTTGGCGTCGAGCCCGTTCAGCACCGGGTCGAGGAAGTCGGCAGCCGCAGCAACGGTGTCGGAGAACCTCTCCGGCAGACTCGCGCCCGCCTCGCCGAGCCCTTTCCGGTAGGCGACATAGGTTGAGTCTCGGAGCACTGCGAGCCCCTCGGCAGCCTGCGCCAACGGAATCAACGTGGTCCCGCGGAAAGTTGCGGTCGCCGTGAGCGCGTCACGCAGTTCCCCGCACTGGAGAGCCTGTGTGCCGGTCACGAGATCGACGTCCGCGTCGGCATAGCGTGCTTTATGCCGATGGCTGGGTCATGTCGAGGCGGGCCGCTCGGGGTTACGTAGCCGGTCTGGCGATCCCGCCGGGAGCGCCTAAACCGCGGTGGGGTCGGCCTGGACGGCGGTCCGCCAGCGGGGCGGTCTCGGGTCCGCGCAGGAATTGGCAGCCCTCCAGGTCTCGTCCGCGCTGCGCGACGCGCTTGTGGGGCGTGTCACGACCGGCAAGACCTGGCACTGGGAGCACCGGCCGTTCAGGTGTCCCGCTCGACGAGCTGTGTCGCGAGGCGGGCATTGGTGGGAAGCCGGCCGGGTCTCTCCATCGCCTGGAGCAGGAGGTGCACGGCGACCCGTCCGGACTCGTGCAACGGCTGAGTCACCGTGGTGAGCCCGAGAGCCCGGGCGAGATCGCCGTCGTCGAATCCGATCACACCGACGTCCGCACGCAGTTCGCGGCCGCTCTCGCGGACGGCACGGATCGCGCCGGCCGCCATCAGGTCGCAGTAGGCAAAAACACCGAGCGGCTGAGGTGTGCTCTGCAGGTGCGCGGTCATGACCGCGCAAGCGCTCTGAAGGTCGTTCAGCGCATGCAGCACGTCGATGTCCTCGCGGGCGACTCCCAGCTCCTCCAACCGCGAGAGGAAGCCGTCCTGCCGAAGCTGAGACTGTGAAAGATACTCATCAGACACCTGCCGCTCGCCGATATACAAAAAGCGCCGATATCCGCGTCCATGCAGGTTCTCGGCGGCGGCGCGCGCGCCGGCGGCCTCCGCGATGGACACCGTCGACAGGCCGAGGTACTCATCGACGCCGAGCAGTACGACGGGCAACTCCTGCCGGCGGAACCGTCCGACGGCGTCGGCGGACGGCGTGATCCCCATCACGATCAGACCGTCGAGACTGCTCGTGAGGGGGAGGCTCTCGAGTAGCGGCGACTCGGTGACCGCCGCCGACTCGTGATCGATGGCGACGACCTCGGTCGTGCGAGCACGGTGCGAGAGCTCTTCGAAGATGCCGTTCAACCGCTCTGCAGACGACAGGTACGTGGAGAACGGCGCTACGACGCCGATCCGGCCGATGCCCCGGCGAGCACGGCTGACGGCGTCGCTCTTCGGCACATAGCCGAGTTCATCGACGGCTCTGAGCACCTTCTCGCGCGACTCCGCGCTGACGCGTTCCGGCTTGTTCATCACGAGGGAGACCGTCGAGATGCTCACTCCGGCACGTTGGGCAACGTTGTAGATGGTCGACGCCACGGGCCCGCCTCCTTGATCGTCTGAACGTAGCACGGATGTCGCCGTCGAACCTGGCGCCGGTCATGCACCCGAACTGCCGTATCCGTCTCCGTCCAACGCCTGGAGCACGCGGCGCGCGATGCGGACGTGTCCCGCGATGGTGGGGTGGATGCCGTCGGGGTCCATGAAGGTCGCATCCGTCGGATCGAAGACCTCCGGATCTCGAAGGTCGACGAGCGGGGCGGGACAGTCGCGCGTCGCCTCCACGGCGGCGACGATCGCCGCCTCATCCCAGGCGTTCTCCCACGTCTGCTCCGCCAGCCCGATCCTGCTCGGCCGGTCATCGAGCGGCGGAGGCGTCACCAGCAGCACCTTCGATCCCGCACCTGCGATCGCGTCGACGAGCAGCCGCACGTTGCGTCTCGACTCCGTCGACGACACCAGCGGCTCGCCGGGTAGCGCCCGCTGCGACCGGACGTCGTTGGTCCCGATCATCAAGACGACGAGATCCGGTTCCGTCCCGATGATCAGGTCAAGTCGCTCCAGGGTGTCGGTCGACGTGGTCGCCGCGAGCGCGCGATTGACCAGCACGGTGGAGCTTCCGGGCGTACGCGCGACCGACCTGCCGATGATCTCCGCCCAGCTGACACGATCGGCGGTGATCGAGTCTCCCACGGCGACGATCCGCTCGCCGGTCGCGGCCAATCGGGCGACTGCTTCAGCACTTTCACGGCACAGCGCCTCCGCAGCGGCTGACAGCTCGTGCTCGACCGCTTCCAACGCAGCATCCAGACGAGGCTCGGATATCCCGGCCAACTCCGCCAGCATCCGCCGCTGCGATGCGACCGGCACCGATCTCCTCGCTAGCATCGGCACGTTCTCGAGCCGCGTGAAGCGCACCCAGTCGTATGCGTCCTTCGGAAGAGCCACCCGACCCCAGGCGGGCGATCCGCCGGCGACGACTCTGCCCTTCTCGTCTACGCTCACTTGTCCGCTCCTTGCAGCAATGCGCTGATGAAACTGCGTTGGAAGATGATGAAGATCACGAGCGTGGGCGCCATGATGAGCACCGCCCCCGCGCACAAAAGCACCTGGTCCGTCCCGTACTGCCCCTGGAACGCACCCAGCGCCCCGGCCATCGTTCGCTTCGTCGGATCGTCGACGAGCACCAGCGCGAGGAGGAACTGGTTCCACGTCCACAGAAACAGCAGGATCGCCAACGACGACCATGCGGGCGCAGCCAGGGGAAGGAAGACGCTGCGGAAAGTCCGGAAGGCACTGGCGCCGTCGATCGCCGACGCCTCGCCGAGCTCCGCCGGCATGTGGGCGAACGCCTGTCTCATCCAGTACACGGAGAACGGCATGTAGAGACCGGTCAACGGCAGGATGATGGCCCACTGCGTGTTCAGCAGCCCGAAGTCCCGCATCTGGTAGTAGATGGGCGCGACCATCGCCTCGAAGGGAAGCGCCAGCCCCAAGACGAACATCGCGAGAACGATGCCCGAGCCTCGGAACGGCAGTCGCGCGAGCGCGTAGCCAGCCACCGTGCTGACGACGAGAGAGACCGGCACGACGAGCACGACGATGAACAGGCTGGACGTCAGGAGCGCCCACATGTTGGCGGCGTCCCAGGCCAGGAGGAAGTTCTCCCAATGTGGCTCCGTCGGCCAGCTGAGGCCCTGGGGAGCGGTATCGCGCGGCTGCAACGCGGTGAGGAACAGGCTGAGCATCGGCAGGATGCTGAATGCGACGAGGGCGCCCAGTGCAGCCCCGCCTGCCAACCGACTCGTCCGCCCGTCGGTCCGCGCACTCATCGCCGCCTCCCGAGGAGCTGAGTCGGCACCACGATCGCAAGGATGAGTACCGTGAGCACGACGCCCAGTGCGGACGCCAGGCCGACCTCCTGCGACGTGAACACGAGACGGTAGATCAACACGCCGGGCACCATTGTCGTGTAGCCCGGCCCGCCAGCGGTTGCGACGTAGATGATGTCGAAGCTGGACAGCGTGGCGATCATCAGCAACGTGGCAGCGACGACGACCTCGGAGCGCAGCGCGGGCAGAGTAATGGCCCGAGCTCGACGAATCCGGCCTGCACCGTCGAGGGCGGCCGCCTCGAACAGGCTCGGATCGATCCTCCCGATGCCTGCGCTGAACAGGAGCGTGCACAGTCCGCTCGCCACCCACGTGCCGATGATGCCGACGGCCGCCAGCGCTGTCTCGAACTCCCCCAGCCACGGTCGTGTGGCGTTTTCCAGTCCGACAGCCCGCAGGACGCCGTTCAGCGGGCCGTCGGACGAGTAGATCCAGACCCAGACGATGGCTGCGCCAGCTAAGGGGATGATCTGCGGGATGAACATGAGCACCCGCGCGATCGCACTGAACGCGCCGGAGCGGATGTCCTGGATCAGGATGGCCGCACTGAGGCCGATGAGGATCGGGAAGACGACGAAGAACACCATCAGCACGAACGCGTTCGCGATGGACCCGAAGAGATCCGGCTGCGTGAACACCGCCGCGTAGTTGGCCAGGCCGACCCATCTTGCGACTCCGACTCCGTCCCAGTCGAAAAGCGAATATCTGACCGTGTCGACGAGTGGGTAGAGGACGAACGCCGCATAGATGGTGAAGGCCGGAAGGACCCAAAGCGCACCGCTCCAGCGGTGTTGGCGCCCACGTGCAGGGGCCGCCGTGGTCATCGGCCGAGCTGGCTCTCGTAGTCGGACTGCACCTTGCCCACGAAGTCTTCCGCGGTGGTCTTGCCTGCGAGGAGCAGTTGGAGCTGCGGGGTCAGGGTGTTGGAGTAGATGGATGCCGTGGCGTTGCCCATGAACGGAGCGAACCCGTTCCCCGACTCCACCGAGGCGAACGCGTCCAGGATCTGGCCGGTCAGCGGCGTCGTGGCCCCATCCGCGGACTCCGTGTCGCCACCCGGGATCAGTCCGGACACAGTGACGACAAGACTGCGTCCCGTCTCGCTGTTGTTGACCCAGTTCAGGAATCCGGCTGCAGCGTTCGGGTTATCGGCCTTGGTCGGAATCGCGTACGCAGTTGCATCCGAGAGACCGACGGGAGTGGTCTCGGTGGCGCCGGGGAACGGAATGAACGCGACGTCTTCACCCAGAGAGGAGGCGAGCGTCGCGTTGTTCCAGTTTCCGGACGCGAAGAAGATCCCCTCGCCGGCTGCGAAGGCTGCCGCGGCCGCCGTGCCGTCGAGCGAATTGATGTCGGAGGCCAGATATCCGGCCTGCGCCCAGTCCTGGAGGGTCTGCGCCGCTTGTACGGCCCCGTCGTTGTCGATGGTGGCCTCAGGCTTGTCGTAGATCCAGTCGGTGACGCTCTGGGAACCGATCCTGTCCTGGAGGAGACTCTGGAAGATGTAGAAGACCGTGGCGTCCTTGCCCGACGAGATCAGCGGAGTCACGCCGGAAGACTTCGCCTTCTCGAGCGCCGCCTCGAACTCGGCGAGCGTACGAGGCGCGCTTTCAATACCGGCTTGCCGCGCAAGCCGCACGTTGTAGTAGAGCCCAGTCATCGTGTAGCCCATTCCCATGCTGTAGAGGGAGCCGTCGCCCTTCGTCGTGCCGTCCTCCCCGACGCGCATGCCTTCGAGCTGCCGAGCCGGGAACTCGTCCCAGCCGTAGGCGGCGGCGTAGTCGTCGAGGTTCAGGATGAGATCGTCCTTCACCGTGTTGCCGAGGGTGGGGAGGTACATCAGATCGGGTGCGTCTGCTCCGGCCATGATCCGGGGCGCATTGGCCTGGAGGTTTGCGAAACTGTCGCTGCGGATCTCGACCGTGACGTTCGGGTGCTCCTCCTCGAAGCCGGCGACGAGTTGCTCGATGTTGTCGACGTTGTCGGACGCGACCATGATCGACATCGTCGACGCCTTGGCGTCGATATCCGTGCTCACCGGCACCTTCTCGGCATCGGCGCTTCCGCCGCCGGGCGCGCATGCCGTGAGTGAGACGGCGGCGAATGACGTTGCGACGGTCAGGATCCACCGAAGCTTCTTGTGGCTGTGGAACATGTGGCTCTCTCCTTCGAGGCGGGGTATCGGCACCAGGCCGGATCATGTGATGTCCAGTATCGAGTTCTGCACATAGCGCGTCAAACACTTCTATCAAAGGACTTTTATCAGGGAAGCCGCCGTGGAGTTCCCGCCAATAGATCATGGTCGATCTGGCAGTCTGGTGTCCCAGCGGCAGCGGCTCCAGGCTGACAGCGGATCACGCGTCGGGTGATGATGATCTCCTTGGCGAGAGCGTTGAACACGCCGATGAGGCGAGTGCGAGCCTCGGCGCAGATCTGTAGTTTCCAGAAGCCTCTGGTGCGCCAGGCGTTCATGGGCTCCACGGCCCATCGGGCGCCCCTCCCCGCCAGAGCGTTGTGAGACGTAGCTCCTGGCGGAAATGAGGCTGGGGCGGGGACAGGATGACCAACGATGGCGCCGCGTCTGCTGAGCGGGTCAACCGGAAGCGTGTGGCCCGGGTGATGGCCAAGTTCGGCCTCGCCGGCATCCGCCTGAGGCGCCGCGTGAAGACCACGACCCCCGACCAGTCCGGCAGGCGCTTCCCGGATCTGCTGGGCAGTGACCTCACCGCGGCCGCGCCGAACCAGCGCGACGTCGGCGACATCACCTACCTGCCCATCGCCGACGGAACCGACCTCTACCTCGCCACGGCCATCGACCCGTGGTCCCGCAAGCTCGCGGGCTGCTGGGCGATGGCCGACCACATGCGCGTGGGGCTCGTCGAGGACACCCTCCGGGCGGCCTGGCGGGAGCGCGGCTCGCAGCGCGGCGCGGTCTTCCACTCGGACCACGGGTCGGTCTACACCTCGAAGTCCTACACGGCTCTGTGCGAGCAGCTCGGTGTGATCCCGTCGATGGGCCAGATCTGCTCCAGCGCAGACAACACCCTCGCCGAGTCGTTCAACGCGACCCTGAGATGCGAACTCCTCGACGGCGCACCCGCGTTCAGCGATCAGCGATCAGGCCACGGCCTACCAGGCCGCGTTCCGGTGGGCGAACCGCCACAACACCCGAAGACGCCACTCCGCGATCGGCAACGTCGCACCAGACGCCTACGGGACAACCGTGTCCGCTACGCTCGCGGAAGCGGCATAACCAAAATGACACCGTGTCCAAGAATCGGGGTCAAGGCCCCGGAGCTAACCTCACGTCATGGACGAGAAGCGATTCGAGCACTGGTGCGAAGCCTGCGGTGCGACCGCCATGCTCACGTCCGAGGAGGGCTTCGAGGCAGGCTGGGACTTCCCGCCTCGGATGGGCGCCTGGGGTGTGGTTTCGCCTCGCACCTGCGGCAACTGCACCGTCAATCGCACACTCTGGTGGGCGCTCACGGTCGAAAAGAAGGACATCGATAGCTGCACCCCGCATCAGCGACAGGTGCTGGCACGGATCCTCATCGAGGTGCCCGACGACGCGCTCGGAGTGCGATAGCTCATCGACACTCGGGGCAGAGCCCGGCGACAATCGTGTCGACATCAGCGACGATTTGCTCGCAACGCATGCATCGCGGGCCGCGAAAGAGCACCGCGGGCTCCGGGTGCAGGCTCTGATCTGGAGCCGTCTCATAGAGATCGGCATACGCGGAGAACAGCCGCGGATGGTTCTTCGCGATCGCGGCATGGAATCGCGCAGCGGTCGTCGGTGGGTTCACCTGCCTCTCGACGAAAAGGTCAATCACTGTGGCATACGCGTCACGCGTGAGACGCTCCGCGAGAAACAGGTCAGGGTTGATCGCTGAGATCCCGACGCCGTCGAGATCTCGTTGCCCGTAGTCATCGACATCCTCCGTGACGAGGAATCGTGCACCTGCAGCGACGGCGTCGGCGAGGATCTGTCGATCCGCGCCCTTCGTTTCGAGGAACCGTTCGGCATCCGATCCGCTCGGAGTGAGCACAAGCCCGAAGCGTTCTCGGATCAGTGCGGGAGCGACGGCCCGAGGTCGCATATGCGCCGACGCTTCCTGTTCGGCGGCGAGGCTCCACAGCGCG
>JASGEE010000081.1:0-3652 GCA_047606715.1 Microbacterium sp. | reverse complement strand
GGACCTCCGCAACTGGGTTACGGCATGGAACGAGAACCCGAAGCCGTTCATCTGGACGAAGACCGCCGAAGACATCCTCGACTCCATCGCCAGATACCTGAAACGAATTAACGACTCAGGACACTAGGAGCTCGACGCCGTCACGCAGAACCGATGTGCGTACCGCACCCGCGTCGCCATGCACATGTCCGTGCGCGCCGTGTTGCACGAGAAGTCGCATATTGGACTGCCGCGCGAGTTCCTCGAGTCGCGTGAAGGTCGGCTCCAGGTACTTCCCGTCCCTCCTGCGCTTCATCAATGGCGTCGCCCAGCCGTACGGCTTAGCAAAGCCCAGCGACTCATCGACCAGCGTGTGGGCTCGAATGAGATCGGCCACAAGCGCCATCCGCTCGGCGCGCTCCTCGGCTGATGGCGCGTCCGGATGAGGTTGCCGATAAAACTCCTCCAGTCGTGTGAACTGGGTGACAATACCGTGGTCTAGGTAGCGCCTCGCGATCTGCGCGCCACCTTCAGCCACAGCAACAACTGTCACCGCAGTCTCGTGGAGCGCCCGCCAACGAGCGGCCGCCCCCGCAAGGTAGCCAGCGCGCAGGAGTTCACGAATCTCCCTTTGGGTCAGCGTCGACGCACATTGGAGGAGTAGCAGAGCTTCGCGCGTGTCTGAATGAGCGTCCTTGATCTCCGAACGGGGAAACATGAGCGCCGCGCTCTGCTCCATCGAGTTGATAACCGCGTCGACGACGGTCCAGCCGCGAGCCCAGATATGGGAGATATCCTCGGCAAACGCCGTGTCCTTCTCTGCGCGGGCTTGACGGCTCTCCCGCGCGACACGAAGGAAGTCCTCAGCGAGCAGTGGTGCAGTCTCCATCATGAAGGCACGCTGTCGCCTGAACTCCTCGGGTTCGTCCTCTGCCGTCCTCGCATCGCTCATATGGCCTGTGGTTCCCGACGATGCGGATCAATCGCGCTCCCCATCTGAGAGTCTGCCCCTTCCCCGAGAACCTTCATCGAGCTCACCGCCACGCTCCGCCATCTAGGTTGTCCCAATCGCCAAACGGGACAATCTACGTGGCGCTAAGACAACCTAGTCAGTCACCTGTCACTACCCGAACTCCCCCTGGGCCATGTCGGTGAAGCGGGAGAAGTGGCCCTGGAAGGCGACGGTGATCGTGTCCGTGGGGCCGTTGCGGTGCTTGGCGACGATGAGGTCGGCCTCGCCGGCACGGGGGCTGTCCCTCTCGTAGGCGGCCTCACGGTGCAGGAGCACGACCATGTCGGCATCCTGCTCGATCGAGCCCGACTCGCGCAGATCGGAAAGCGCGGGCTTCTTGTCAGCGCGCTGCTCTGGTCCACGGTTCAGCTGAGACAGCGCGACGACGGGCACCTGCAGTTCCTTCGCCAGCAGCTTAAGCGCCCGGGAGAACTCCGAGACCTCCTGCTGACGGCTTTCGACGCGCTTGCCCGAGGTCATCAGCTGCAGGTAGTCGATGACGACCATCTTCAGCCCCACCCGCTGCTTGAGCCGGCGGCACTTGGCGCGAATCTCGACGAGCGTCATGTTGGGACTGTCGTCGATGTACAGCGGGGCGTCGTTGATCCGCCCGCGCACCGAGGCGATCGTGGTCCAATCCCGCGAGTCGAGCGTGCCCTTGCGCATGCTCTGCAGCGGCACCGCGCCCTCGGCGCTCATCAGGCGCATCGCGATCTCGCTCTTGCCCATTTCCAGCGAGAAGAAGATCGTCGGCATGTCGCTCTTGATCGCGGCGGCGCGGGCGAAATCCAGAGCGAGGGTCGATTTGCCCATCGCGGGCCGCGCCGCGATGATGACCATCTGACCCGGGTGCAGACCGTTGGTCAGCTGATCGAGCCCGGAGAAGCCGGTCGGGATGCCGGTCATCTGACCGTCGCGGCCCCGGGCGGCCTCGATCTCGTCCATGGCGGCATCCACCGCCACCGGCAGCGGCACGTAGTCCTCGGCGCGCTCGGCACCGGTGACCGAGTAGATCTCCGCCTGCGCGTTGTTGACGAGGTCGAGCGCCTCACCCTGCCCGTTGTATCCCATCTGCACGATGCGGGTGCCGGCCTCGACGAGCCGCCGCAGCAGCGCGCGCTCGTTGACGATGGATGCGTAGTAGCCCGCGTTCGCGGCGGTCGGCACGATCGAGGTCAGGGTGTGCAGGTAGTCCGCACCGCCGGCCCGCTGCAGCTCTCCGGTCTTGATGAGCTCGTCGGTGACGGCGACGACATCGGTGGGCTCGCCATGCGAGTACAGCGAGAGGATCGCCTCGAAGATCAGCTCGTGCTTGGGGACGTAGAAGTCGGTCCCGCGCAGGGTCTCGATGACGTCGGCGACGGCATCCTTCGACAGCAGCATGCCACCCAGGGCGCTCTGTTCGGCGAGCAGATCGTGCGGAGGCGTGCGCTCGGCGCCACGGTCGGGCGGCGGACCGCCCAGACGGTCTTCGGAGATATCCGCAATCGACATGCAGCGCCGTGCCCTTCCTGCCCGTGGACCAGGCCTTGCTGGCTGCGCACCAGGCTTTCGCCACCCATGTTGCGAGCCACCCGACACGTTAGGCACGGCCTCCGACAGTCGCAAACCACCCTGTGGATAACTATGTGGAAAGAGTGCGAGAAACGCCGCGCTCCCTGTGCAGAGAACATGTGGAAAACGAGCGGATCTGCGGGACGGTTGCGTGATTAATATCGTCTTGACCTGGGCTTTTCTATCTCACACCCTGTGGATGGAGAACCTGTGTGAAGTAGCACTTGAGGGTTTGGCGAGTGTGGATCGGGTTGGGGAAAATTCCACGTTTGTCAAGTCGGTCGGACGCGAATCACAACGGCATCTTCCGCCTCGGAGCCGGCGGAAAGATCACCTGATCGGGAGCACGATCGGGTCGTCCAGCATCGTCCCCGCACGGTGCGCGAGACCCCGCGCAACGACGACGGGGACGACCGCGAACAGCCCCGCTCCCCGCCGTCACACCACCGCAAACGACAGGATGCCGCGCCCCGAAGGGTGCGGCATCCTGTCGTGCTCGGCGACTACTTCGCAGCAACCACCTGGAGGGTGATGACAGCAGTCAGGTCGTCGCGCAGGCGAACGGTCGCCTCGTGCTCGCCGACGGCCTTGATCGGCGCCGTGATGTGGATCTTGCGCTTGTCGAGCTCGCCGAGCCCGGCCGCCTTGACGGCGTCGGCGACATCAGCGGTCTTGACCGAACCGAACAGGCGGCCTTCCTTGCCGGCCTTGACCGACAGCTTGACCTTGTTCGACTCGAGCGCGTCCTTGAGGGACACGGCCTCTTCGTGGTCGTGAATCGCGCGGGCGTCGCGGGCGGCACGGATGGATGCCACCTGCTTCTCGCCACCGCGGCTCCAGGCCACGGCGAAGCCCTGGGGGATGAGGTAGTTGCGGGCGTACCCGTTCTTGACCTCGATGACGTCACCGGCGCTTCCGAGCCCGGCAACCTCGTTCGTGAGAATCAGCTTTGCCATGATGGGTGCTCCTTAGCGGCCAGCGCCGGCGTAAGGCAGGAGCGCCATTTCACGCGCGTTCTTGATCGCCTTGGCGATCAGACGCTGCTCCTGCACCGAGACACCGGTGATACGACGGGCGCGGATCTTGCCGCGCTCCGAGATGAACTTG
>JASGEE010000080.1:0-28854 GCA_047606715.1 Microbacterium sp. | reverse complement strand
CGACGCCCGAGGTCGCCACTGCCTCGGCGGCGGCGGCCGCGGCGAGGTCGACGGCGGTGGTGCGTGCATCGGCGCGCGTGCGGGTGATGATGCCGGTGCGCTGACGGATCCACTCGTCGCTGGAATCGATCGGGCCGACGAGGTCGTCGTTGGGCACGGCGTTCTCGCCGCGAGCCGCACCGTACGCGTAGATGCGCGTATGCGCGGCGCCGGTGGGCTGGGTGAGGGCGGGTCGGGTGGGCGCGTCGGTCATGCGTCGCCTCCTGTCAGCAAAGCGGCTGCGGCCGCGAGATCGTCCGGCGTCTTCACGGCCACGGTCGGCACACCGCGCAGCGCGCGCTTGGCCAGGCCTACGAGCGTGCCGGCCGGCGCGAGCTCGATGATCCCGGTGACCCCGGCGGTCGCGAACCCCGCCATGCACAGGTCCCACCTCACGGGCGAGGACACCTGGTCCACGAGCAGGTCGAGCGCCGTACAGCCTGCGGTGACGAGCGCGCCGTCGTGGTTGGTCCACAGCGCGAGGGAGGGGTCAGATGCTGTCACGTCGGCGGCCGCGGTGCGCAGCACGTCGACCGCGGATGACATGAACGTCGTGTGGAACGCTCCCGCGACCTGCAGCGGAATGACGCGCGTGCCCGGCACCGGGGCGGCGGAAAGGGCGGCGAGCGGCTCCAGCGCCCCGGCGGCGACGATCTGGCCCGCGCCGTTGTGGTTGGCCGGGGTGAGGCCGAGCTCCGACAGACGGGCGAGCACGACATCGGGGTCGCCCCCGAGGACGGCGCTCATGCCGGTCTGTTCCAGGGCGGCGGCTGCGGCCATCGCGCGCCCGCGCAGCCCGACCAGGCGCATGCCGTCGGATGCCGACAGCACCCCCGCGGCCACGAGGGCGGCGATCTCGCCGACCGAGTGGCCGGCAACGCCGCCGGGGCCCGTGCCGGCGGCATCCACCAGAGCGTCGAAGGAGACGAGGCTCGCCGCGACGATGAGCGGCTGCGCGATCGCGGTGTCGCGAATGCGGTCGGCATCCCAGACGGTGCCCGCGGCGATGAGGTCGACGTCGGCATCGGCGGAGAAGGCCTCCAGACGAGCGCGCACGCCGTCCAGTTCCAGCCACGGCTCAAGGAACCCGGGGGTCTGCGATCCCTGCCCCGGGAAGACGGTGATGATCACGTCCCTATCCTGCCAACTTCTGCGCGATGACGCTGGCGGAACCGTCACAACAAACACGGAAACGTTTGTGCGTGGCCCACACCATCGGTGGTCTGCTCACGGCAGACGACGCATGCTCGAGCTGCGCCGCCGGGTCGCCTCGGTGCCGATCGACCCGATGATCAGGGCCGTCTGCAGAATGAGCGCTTCCCGCGGACCGGTGGCATCCCAGCCGATCACGTCGGAGACGCGCTTGAGGCGATAGCGCACCGTGTTGGGATGGACGAACAGCTCGCGTGCCGTCGCCTCCAGCGACCGGCCGTTGTCGAGGTAGCTCCACAGCGTCGTGACGAGATCGGACGAGTGCGCCTGCAGCGGGCGGTAGATGCGGTCGACGAGGGTGGCTTTGGCGGCCGAATCGCCCGCCAGGGCGCGCTCGGGCAGCAGATCGTCGGCCTCGAGGGGGCGCGGCGCATTGCGCCAGGCACCAGCGACGGCGAAGCCGGCCAGCGCGGCCCGGGCGCTCTGGCTCGCGTCGATCAGCGCCGGCACGGTGGGGCCCAGCACGAGGTGGCCGGCGCCGAAGCCGGGCTCGAGGCGCCGGGCGATCTCGGGAAAGGGCAACTCGCCGTCGGCGGCGTCGCGCGGGGGAAGCTCGGCGCGGCCGATCACGAGCACGAGTCGCGAGCCCTGCACTCCGATCAGGACGTCGATGCCGAGCCGGCGCGCCAGCCGACGCAGCTGATCGACATCGATCTGCGGGGGAGTCGTGCCGACCAGCACGGCGACTTCGCCGTGCCCATGCCAGCCGAGGGCGGCGATCCTGCTCGGCAGCTCGTCGTCGGCCTCACCCGTGAGGATCGAGTCGACGACGAGCGCCTCCAGGCGCGCATCCCACAGCCCGCGTGCCTCGGCGGCGCGCGCGTACACGTCGGCGGAGGCGAAGGCGATCTCCCGCGAGAACAGCAGGATGCTCTCGCGCAGGTCTTCGCCGCGCCCGGCGACGCGCTCCTCGGTGACGGCGACGGTCACGCGGATCAGCTGCAGCGTCTGGGTGAGGCTGACGCTGCGCAGCAGCTCGCGCGGGGCGGCAGCGAAGACGTCGGCGGCGGCCCAGGCGGTCGCGCCGGGGTCTTCGTACCACTGGATGAACGAGGTGATGCCCGCCTGTGCCACCAGCCCGACCGCCGAGCGGCGGGCCGGTGGCATGTCGGCGTACCACGGCAACGACTCCTCGAGCCGTTTGATCGTGGCTGTGGCCAGGTCCCCGGAGATCCGGCGCAGCCACGCGAGCGTCTCTGCTTTTTCCGCAGGCGTGGGGCGTGCGGACATCGATCCGGTCAGCTCTCGCCGCCGGCGTTACCGCTCGTACCGGCGTTGACGTCGTACAGGCGGTACTTCTCGATCGCCTGGGCCGACAGGGAGCGATCGACCCGTCCTTCGTCCGCGAGGGCCTGCAGGGCGCGCACGACGATCGACGGCCCGTCGATCTTGAAGAAGCGGCGAGCGGCGGCGCGCGTGTCGGAGAATCCGAACCCGTCGGCGCCGAGGCTCGCGAAGCGGTTCGGCACCCACTCGCGGATCTGGTCCTGGACGGCGCGCATGTGGTCGCTGACGGCGACGACGGGGCCGTCGGTGCCGCGGAGCTTCTCGGTGAGATACGCGGTGCGCGGCTCCTCGGTGGGGTGGAGGAAGTTGTGCTCGTCAGCGGCGAGGCCGTCGCGGCGCAGCTCGGTCCAGCTCGTCACCGACCATACGTCGGCAGCGATTCCCCAGTCGTCGCGCAGCAGCTGCTGTGCCTCGATCGCCCACGGAACACCGACACCCGACGCGAGCAGCTGCACGCGGTGGCCGTCGCCGGAGCCTTCCGAGACGCGGTGGATGCCGCGGACGATGCCCTCCACGTCGACGCCCTCGGGTTCGGCGGGCTGGACGATCGGCTCGTTGTAGAGCGTGATGTAGTACATGACGTTGGGGTCGGGGTGGGTGCCGCCGTACATGCGGTCGAGTCCCGTGTGCACGATGTGCGCGATCTCGTACCCGTACGCCGGGTCATACGACACCGTTGCGGGGTTCGTCGAGGCGAGCAGGTGCGAGTGGCCGTCGGCGTGCTGCAGGCCTTCACCCGTCAGAGTCGTGCGGCCGGCCGTCGCGCCCATGATGAAGCCGCGCGCCATCTGGTCGCCGGCGGCCCACTGCGCGTCGCCGGTGCGCTGGAATCCGAACATCGAGTAGAAGATGTACACCGGGATCAGGGGTTCGCCGTGTGTCGCGTAGGCGGTTCCGGTGCCGGTGAAGGCCGCCAGAGCGCCGGCCTCGTTGATGCCGACGTGCATGATCTGACCCTGCGGGCTCTCTTTGTACGCCAGCAGCAGTTCGCGGTCGACCGAGGTGTAGTTCTGCCCGTTCGGGTTGTAGATCTTCGCCGTCGGGAAGAAGGCGTCGATGCCGAAGGTGCGGGCTTCGTCGGGGATGATCGGCACGATGCGGTGTCCGAAGTCCTTGGAGCGCAACAGGTCCTTCAGCAGGCGCACGAAGGCCATCGTCGTGGCGACCTCCTGCGTGCCGGAGCCCTTCTTCGGCAGCGCATAGGCGGCGTCGTCGGGGAGCGTGAGCGGTACGTGGGTGGACCGGCGTGCGGGCAGGAATCCCCCGAGAGCGCGGCGGCGCTCGACCATGTACTTGATGGTCTCGTCCTGCGGGCCTGGGTTGAAGTAGGGGGGCTGGTAGGGGTTCTCTTCGAGCTGGGCGTCGCTGAGCGGGATGCGCATCGAGTCGCGGAAGTGCTTCAGGTCATCGAGGGTCATCTTCTTCATCTGGTGGGTCGCGTTGCGACCCTCGAAGTGGTGGCCCAGACCGTAGCCCTTGATCGTCTTGGCGAGGATGACGGTGGGCTGACCCTTGTGCTCCGTGGCCGCCTTGTAGGCGGCGTAGAGCTTCTCGTAGTCGAGGCCGCCGCGGCGCAGTTTGCTCCAGATGTCGGCATCCGACCAGTCCTTGACCATCGCGGCGGTGCGCTCGTCACGCGCGAAGAAGTGGTTGCGGATGAATCCGCCGTCTTCGGCGCGGAAGGTCTGGAAGTCGCCGTCGGGGGTCGTGTTCATGAGCTTGACGAGCGCGCCCTCGTGGTCCTGCTCGAGCAGTGCGTCCCATCCGCGACCCCAGACGACTTTGATGACGTTCCAGCCGGCGCCGCGGAAGAACGCTTCGAGCTCCTGGATGATCTTCCCGTTGCCGCGCACCGGGCCGTCGAGGCGCTGCAGGTTGCAGTTGACGACGAAGGTGAGATTGTCCAGTCCCTCGTTGGCGGCGACCTGGAGCTGCCCGCGGCTTTCGACCTCGTCCATCTCGCCGTCGCCGAGGAAGGCCCACACACGTGAGCCGGAGAGGTCTTTGATGCCGCGGTTGGTCAGGTACCTGTTGGTCATCGCCTGGTAGATCGCGTTGATCGGGCCGAGACCCATCGACACCGTCGGGAACTGCCAGTATTCGGGCATCAGACGCGGGTGCGGGTAGGAGGGGATGCCGAAGGGCGCCTTCGACTTCTCCTGCCGGAATCCGTCCAGCTGGTCCTCGGAGAGGCGGCCCTCCAGGAACGAGCGGGCGTAGATGCCGGGGGAGGCGTGCCCCTGGATGAAGATCTGGTCGCCGCCGCCCGGGTGGTCGGGGCCGCGGAAGAAGTGGTTGAAGCCGACTTCGTACAGCGACGCCGACGACGCGTAGGTGGAGATGTGCCCGCCGACGCCGATGCCGGGACGCTGCGCGCGGTGGACCATGACCGCGGCGTTCCACCGCACCCAGCGGCGGTAGTTGCGCTCGATCTCCTCCGCGCCGGGGAACTCCGGCTCATTCTCGGGGGCGATCGTGTTGATGTAGTCGGTGACGGGGACTTGCGGCACGTTCAGGTGCAGCTCGTGCGAGGTGTGCAGCAGGCTCAGCATGATCTCCCGGCCGCGCCCGGCACCCTTGCTGTCGACGAGCTGCTGGAGCGATTCCTGCCATTCGCCCGTCTCTTCGGGGTCGCTGTCCAGCGGGCCCTGGGAGTACGGATCCTGATCGTTGACAGTCACGGGACACCTTTCGTCGTCTGGCAGATCGTGCCAGAAATGGGCTTCGGACGCGCACGGGCTTTGTCTAGCGGGCACAACGCATCGTCCCTCAGCCTAGTCACATTCGCATGGCACGCCGACGGCAATAGCCTGGAGCGGTGCCCAGGGGGCCGCATGGCCCCGTACGACCCAGAGAGGGGGATTCTCACGTGCCGAAGCTCATGATTGTCAACGGGAGCGTTCGAGAGGGGCGCATCGCTCAGCCGATCGCCGAGTGGGTGCGTCGCGTCGCGGAAGCCGACGGCCGGTTCGAGGTGGACGACGCCGACCTCAAGCAGATCGCCCTGCCGCTCATGGATGAGCCCCACCACCCCCGCTTGCGGAAGTACACGAAGCCCTACACGCTCGCCTGGAGCGAGCGCGTCGAGGCGGCAGAGGCATTCGTCTTCGTCTTTCCCGAGTACAACCACAGCTTCTCGCCCGCGATCAAGAACGCGCTGGACTATCTGGTGCACGAGTGGGCCCGCAAGCCCGTCGGCTTCGTGAACTGGGGCGGCAATTCCGGAGGGACGCGGGCGGCGGCAGCGCTCGTGCCGGTGATCACGGCGCTCGGCATGGTGCGCACGCGTGGCAACGTCGAGATCAACATGCCCGGGACTCGGCTCGACGACGACGGTGCCTTCGTGCCGAGCGAGCAGCAGCAGGGCGTGCTGGGTGCTCAGCTGGACGAGCTGGTGACGCTCGACGCCGTGCTGCGAGAGCTCCGGTAGCCCGCCCGGTCACTTCCGCGTGCTGATCATCGGCGTCCCGTGCGCTTCGGGAGGAGATTTCCGTTCAGGAGGATGCGTGCGGCCCGTTTTCTCCTCCTGAACGCCCATATCCTCCCGACGATCGTCGACTACTGCGACGGTCTAGCAAGGTTCTTGCGCTGAAGAAATGGCCCCTGCGATCTGGGCTCCCTCTGTGACGATCGACGCTGTGTCAAAGTGGCACACCCCTCGTTGGCGGTGAATGCATAACCTCATGACACACGATCAGAAGGAGACAGGAATGAAACGGAAAGCTCTCAGAAGTGTCGCGGTTGTTTCCAGCTTGGCTCTACCGCTGGGCCTCCTCGCCGCCTGCTCCGGAGGGACTGACAACGGAGAAGATGGCGAACAAGTCACCATCGAATTCGCCCAGTGGTGGGGTACAGAACTTCCGGACGGCACGTTCCAGGAATTGATCGATGGCTTCGAAGCGGAGAACCCGGACATCAAAGTGGAGGTCATTTCGGAGCCCTTCGCAAACGTAAAGGATCAACTCGTCGCTGGGGCCGCATCGGGAACGATGTCCGATGTCGTGGGGCTCGACGGGAACTGGGTGTACGACTTCGTGCAGCAGGGGGCCCTCGCCGACATGTCCGAGTACTACGAAGTCACAGACTTCGATCCAAGCAACTTCCTCCCTCAGGAGGTGGATGGCGGCGTGTACCGGATTCCAGCAGCGAACTTTACCTTCCCTCTGTTCGTCAACGAAGAGATCCTGGCAGAGGCGGGTGTGGAAGAGATCCCCGAAACCCGTGCAGAGTTCGAGGAAGCGGCCAGCAAGATCAGCGAGCTCGGCGGGGACGTCTCTGCCTTGGCGCTGCCGCTGTCGCTGCAATCTCCCAACTCCGTGAAGAACGACATCCTCTCGTGGCTGTACGCCTCCGGCGGGAGACTCTTCACCGAAGACGGAGAGCCGAACCTGACGAGTCCCGAACTTGTGGAACTCGTAGAGTTCATGGCGGACTTGTCGAGCAAAGGCTACCTGGCTGCTGGAGCTGAGAACATGCAGGAGACCGACAAGGTCGAGGAGTTCCGAAACGGCCGGGCAGGCACCGCGGTAAGCTCGCTCGCACACATCAATCTGCTGGCCGAGGGCTCGGATCTGGACTTCACTGTCGCCGCTCTCCCCAAGGCGGATGGGTTCGATGGCACCTCCGGTGTCACCTATGCCTCTTGGGGGCTCGGTATTGCTGAGTCATCCGAGCACAAAGAGGAAGCGTGGAAGCTCGTCGACTACATTCTGTCCACTGATGTCAATGAGAAGCTCGCGGAGCTCGCGTACGCCTTCCCGGGGAACTCGGAAGCTTCCCCCGACTTTGTCGGCGAGGACGAGCGCACGAAAGCCGCATACGAGGCGTGGATGTCCGGCGAGCCGGTCGATGAGTTCATCGGCTTGCCTTCGTCAGACGAACTGATGCGCACTCTCCTCGAGGGCGTCCAGCGCGCAGTGAGTGGGAGCGAAGATGCCGCGACCGCGATGGCAGGCGCTCAAAAGGAATGGGAAGAGCTGCTGGCCGACAGCTGAATCCAGCGAAGTGCCCAATCGCTCGGAGCTATCAGATTCAAGCGCTAGGTGTGTCTCTCAAGCCTTCGTCAGTGCGACCGGTGCGCAGTGCACCCTCAACACACGGAGGCTTGGGGGACGCGCCCTAGCCTCAGGGTCCAGGCTAGGGTCGGCTTCCACCCCTCTCGACGAGGTCTGCACGGCGACCCCGGAGAGTGAAAAAGAGACGCGATGGTAGAGGAAGGAGGTGGGAACATGACTAACAAGCGTGAGACATCCTGGAGGCGCCGCGCGCGCCCCAAAGGGCTTCGGACTCCCGGACGAAGAAGAGCACGATTCACGTTCGTGCCGTACGCGCTGCTGAGCCCCACCATTGCGCTGATCGCGGTCCTCATGCTGGTGCCCATCGTGATGGTGATCGCGTACTCCTTCATGGCGAGAGCCGTGACGAAGCCCGATACCACCTTTGTGGGATTCGACAACTACATCGAAGTCCTCAGCGACGGCACCTTTTACCAGGCGCTGGGACAGAGCCTCTTCTTCACTGTGGCGTCCGTGGCGGCCCACTTCGTGCTTGGCATGGCGTTCGCCTTGCTCCTGAACTCGAAGTGGCTCAACTCTCACCTGGCGACGGTGTTGCGAGCTCTGTATGTGCTGCCCTGGGTGTTCACGGTCGCCGTCGTCGCAGTGCTGTGGAGAATGATCCTGAACCCCAGCGGAGTATTGAACGGGGTCGCGGAACTTCTCGGTCTGATGTCATCGCCCGTCGAGTGGTTGGCGGACCCGGCCTACGCGCTGATCTCCCTGACCCTGGTCAACATCTGGGCCGGGTATCCGTTCTTCATGGTGAGTCTGTTGGCCGGACTGCAGGGCCTGCCGCACGAACTCTACGAGGCGGCGCGCATTGATGGCGCAGGGCCGGTCAGATCGTTCAGCCACATGACCCTTCCCCTGCTGAAGCCGGTGATCACGTCTTTGATGCTGCTGGATTTCATCTGGACCTCGCAGCAGTTCCCGCTCATCTGGCTCATGACGGGCGGGGGCCCAGGGCAGGCGACTGTGGTTGCACCCATCTATGTCTACAAGTTGGCTTTCTCGGAGTATGAGTTCGCGATCGCCTCGGCGGCTGCCGTCGTGGTCCTCCTGCTCTCTTTGATCCTTGCGGTCTTCTACGTTCGTCACCAACGTAAGGAGGATCACTGACATGAGCGACCTTGCGACAGGGGATCCCGTGGAATCCCGACAGACCGCGCGCCACGCCCGATTGCATGCTCGCGAGGCGAGACTGAAGTTCTTGGTGGGGGCCGTCGCTACTCTGGTGGCGCTGTTCCCGCTCGCTCCGATCGTCTGGATGGTCTCCACCTCCTTCAAACCCAACTCCCAGGTATTCGAGAACCCACCGCGTCTGATCACCGACCTGTTCTCCATCGATGCCTATATAGCGATATTGAGCAATCCAGTGAACTGGACGTTCTTCGCGAACAGCTACATGATCGCAGGGGCCGTGGTCGTGCTGACGCTTCTTGTCGCGGTTCATGCTGCGTACGCCTTCAGTCGCTACGACTTCCCGGGGAAGTCCATCTTCAAGACGGTGATCATCTCGGTGCAGGCCGTTCCCCCCGTGACGCTGCTCATCCCCTACTTCGGGCTGATCGTGTTCTTGGGTCTGTACAACACTCATCTCGGCCTGATCCTGACCTACATAGTGCTCACCCTCCCCTACGCGATCATCATGATCGTGAGCTATCTGGACACCTTGCCGCGCGAGTTGGACGAGGCTGTCAAAGTTGACGGAGGCGGAGCGCTCACCGCCCTCTGGCGAGTGCTCATACCGATCATGACCCCCGCGTTGGTATCCGTCGGCGTCTACACCTTCATCCTGTCGTGGAACGAGTTCCTCTTCGCCTTGACTCTCACCAGTTCGGACGACGTGAGGACTGTTCCCATCGGGATCAATCTGCTCATGGGTCAGCACGCGTACGAGTGGAATCAGGTCATGGCGATGAGCGTGCTGGGTTCCCTGCCGGTCGTCGTCCTGTTCTCCATCTTCCAAAGGTTCTTCATCAGCGGCCTGGCCGCGGGAGCTGTGAAGTCCTAGCCTCGCTGCACCGTGCCCCGAGAAGGCACGAAGCAACCGAGTCCAGCACCACCCGATCAATGAAATAACAGAACTGGAGCACGAAATGCCCGAATTGTTCCTGGATGACGCCAACCGCGATGTCATCCTTCCGCTTCTCGAGACAGGCGAGTTCACGGGAGTCACCACCAACCCCATCATCCTGCATCGAGCCGGCATCGGACCGTCGAACGTCCGAGAATTCGTGTCGGACGTCTACAGTGCGGGTGCTCAGACTCTGTGCATGCAGGTGTGGGGCCTCGACCATTCGACGATGCTCGATGCAGGTCGAAAGATCTCGAGCCTCGATGAGCGCATGTACGTGAAGGTGCCGTGGACTCTCGAGGGCCGGAAGGCCGGCAGGCAGTTGATCGGCGAAGGAGTCCATGTCCTCGCCACCGCGGTGCTGTCGGTCTCGCAAGTCATTTCGGCGCAGTCCAGCGGGGTGAGCGCCATCTCCCCGTACCTCGACATGATCGACCGGGAACACGGTGACGCCATCAACACACTTCGAGCAATGACTCGGATCGACGGCCCGGGGAAGATGATCGTCGCCGACATCCACAGTCCTGGTCGAGTCGCAGAAGTGCTCGCAACCGGAGTCGTGGGCGTGACGACCGAACCCGACGTGCTGCTCGGACTGTGCGATGTAGCCGCGGCGCAGGCTGCGGCCGAGATGTTCGAGAAGTTCAACATCGAAACGAACTGGACAGAGTGGGCGTAGCCCTAGCCCTGAATGGACTGCGAGCGTGAACGTGATGTCCCGCTATTTGATGAACAGCCCAGATGACTTCGTCCTCGAGTCGCTCGAGGGGCTGACGATGGCCAACCGGGATCTCGTCGTCATGCGCGATCCGCTGTTCGTCCGCCGTTCGACGTTGACTCCGGGGAAGGTGGGGCTGCTCTCCGGTGGCGGAACGGGACACGAGCCGTTGCACGCCGGCTTCGTCGGCGAAGGGATGCTCGATGCCGCTGTGCCCGGCGCCGTGTTCGCCTCGCCCACTGCGCTGCAGGTCGCGAAGGCCACGCAGAGCATCGACTCGGGTGCTGGAGTGCTGCACATCGTCAAGAACTACACCGGCGATGTGCTCAACTTCTCCATCGCCGCCGAACTATGCGCGGACGAGGGGGTCGAGGTCGAGACGGTCATCGTCGATGACGACCTCGCCACGGACATCGAGGGGTCGCGTGTCGGAAGACGAGGCACCGGGGCAACGCTTGTCGTCGAGAAACTCTGCGGCGCGGCGTGCCAGAAGGGGAACCGCCTAGGAGAAGTCGCCGAGTTGGGGCGCTCAGTGGTGCGCCAAAGCCGATCTCTCGCACTTGCGCTTGATGCCTGCACCAACCCGATCACGGGGCGGAAGTCCTTTGAGCTCCCCCGTGACGAAGTGGAGTTCGGCGTCGGGATCCACGGAGAGCGCGGGCGCGGGCGCATCCCGTTCGGCTCGGCCGACGAGTTGGTCTCCGCCCTGGCCTTGCCCTTGCTGGAGGCTCTGCACCTGCAGGGAGGAGCGCGCGTGATCGCGCTGGTCAACAGTCTCGGGGCGACGCACACGACGGAGCAGTATGTCGTGACCAGAGCGCTGCACCGACTCTTGGCGAGCCACGGCGTGATCATCGAGAGGACCCTGACAGGCGCCTACGTGACCGCCCTGGATATGTCGGGAGTCTCGATCACGTTGACCCGCGTGGACGACGAATTGCTCGCGCTGTGGGACGCGCCGGTGAACACGACCGGTCTGCGCTGGTAGAAGAAGCACGAATCGGCAAGAGAGATCCCGGCATGGACAACAACTTTTCACAGCGCTGGTTCTACACGTTCTTCGAGGCGATATCTGCCGCGGAGGACGAACTGGGCGACTTGGATCGACAACTCGGCGACGGGGACTTCGGCGTCAATCTCATGAGCGGCCTGCGCTTGGCCGCCGCTTCCGTCGACAAGCTATCGGATTCGAGTACACCAGAAGAGGTCTTTTACGCCGTTTCGAACGCGTTCTTGAACACCGGCGGCACCAGTGGTCCTCTCCTGGGCATGTGGTTTCGGGAGATCGCCAAGTCATACGAGAATCATCGAGACAGTGAGGTGGCAGCGCTCGCCGACGGCGTCAAGGCCGGGACGGAGACGGTCCAGCGGCTAGGCGGAGCGCAGAAGGGTGACAAGACGTTCGTCGACACTCTCATCCCGGTCGTGATCGCGCTCGAACACGCAAGGAAGTCCGATGCGACTCTCCGCGAAGCCCTCGACATGGCGGCACAAGCCGCGACAGAGGGCGCCGAATCAACCTCGGGGATCGCAGCGGGCCTCGGCAGAGCAAGCTACATCGGTGAACTCGCTCTCGGGTTGATGGATCCTGGAGCGAAAGCCCTGGCGATGTTCTTCCACTCGGGACGCAGCGCCGCCGAGGTCTGAGCCGTATCATCCCCTCCGACCATCCATCCCAGCGCGGATATCTCCTCGACAGTACGCGATACCGAGTGGGCCCCGTCACCGCCAAGCCGGTTGGCTGTTTCCATATCTCCAGAGGCACCGTCTGTGGAAAGTGATAAGCACCCGGCGGGATCCCGCATGTTAGCTTGAGTGGCAATCGGCAGCCCTGCGAACAGTGAGGTGCGTACATGCGAGTTTCGGAAACAGAGGTTCTGGAACGAATTGACGCGCCGAAGGACACTGATCGTATTCGCGAGCTCTTCCTCACGATCCCACATACGGATCTGTCGGGCCTGCGCCCCATCATCGCCCGATCCTGGTATCGCTGCAAAGCCGCCGGCGTCGATGCCGTGCAGGACCGGAGAGTCTTCCAAGAGGGCCGGGTCGATGAGCACACGAGCCAGGTAGCCGAACCCTTCTTGCGGGAGCTCGACGGGCTTGTTGAGGACGCGGGAGGTTACGTCAACCTGACGGCGCCCAACGGTGCGTTGTTGCGCCCCGGATTTCTCCGAGGCAACGACAGGTATCCCGCCGGCTACTCGCTGCTCGAGGAGAATGTCGGCAGCAACAGTGAGGGCCTCGCGCTCGAAGAGGGCCGTGGCGTCTGGTTGGCTCCGGGGGAGCACTTCCGCGAAGACATGCGCGGCAATTGGTGCTTCGCCTCACTTGTTCGAGACCCGTTTCACAACCGGGTGCGAGCGGTGATCGGATTGACGTTCTACGGGCACGCGGTGGGCACGATCAACCCCGCACCGACGCTGCTCATGCTGGAAGGAGTCAGGTCAAGAATCGAACGCGAGCTCGAACGCCAGGCATCGACGAAGCAGCGGGCTCTCCTCCGCGAGTACATCACGCTCTCGCGACGGCTCGGGAACTCTCCTGTCATCGCGTTCGACGGCAAGAACACGATGATGAATGCGGCCGCCACTGCCGCGCTCGAAGACACGGACCTTTCGGTCATCTCGGGCTACGCCAAGACCGTCATGGCCACCGGGCGCCCATTGTGCGGCACCGTGTCATTGAACGGGCTGGGCGATGCGCAGTTCGAGATGCTGCCCGTACAGCTCTCCGGCACCAGTTGGGGAACAACGATCGTGCTGCATGCTCGTCGCGCGAGTTTGTCCGGAGCGAGGACCGACACTTCGGATTCGTCGTCGGTTCAGTCGGGCCAGAACACGGCCAGGGCCGTGCTGCGGTCGCGATTCGACGGGGCGAGCAGTGAGTTGCAGCGCATGCTGACGCTGGCGGAGAAGGCGGTGACCCAGAACCGCTCAGTCACAATCGTGGGTGAGCCTGGAACAGGGAAGCGAAGGCTCGCCGATACCATCACGGCGGTGCACGCTACTCGGATGGCGTACGACGCACGAGGTCGACTCCACGGCACCGCGCTCCCCGATCTACTGAGCTCGATCGACCCGGAAACGCCAACAGCGTTGCTGATCGAGCATGCAGAGGAGATGTCCCAGCTCGATGCACGTGAAACCGCGAGACACCTCAGACGCGTCCCGAAGACGCTACTGGTCGTCACTGCATCTCGCCTCACCGAGGCCGCAGTGCAACTCACCGAGGCCTGCGACGCGCTCGAGATCAGCATGACACCGCTCCGTTCCCGGCGTGAGGACATTCCGGCGGTGGCCCGAGCCATTGCCAGGGAGATCGGCGACCGCGGGCTTTCCCGCAGGCTTCTGGCGACACTGACCGATGCAGACTGGCCGAGGAACGTCGATCAGTTGCGCCTCGTCGTGTCGAATGCCGTCGAGCACGCCACGGGCGATGAAGCTACCGTGGAGGATCTGCCTCAGTCGTTCCACCGTGCTCTCTCGGGCAACCGACTCTCACGGCTCGAGGAGGCCGAGTACAGCGAACTCAGAGCGGCGCTGCACGAGGCACACGGAAATCGGCGCCTCGCGGCCGAGAGCCTCGAGATCGGCCGGTCCACGCTGTATCGGCGTATGGACTACTTCCGCAGCAGAGGGTTCGAGTTCTAGCTCGTCCGGCTCGCTTCCGGACTCCGGAACCCTCTCGATCCGTGACACGCGGTAGCCGGAGCTCCGCGCCGTATCCGCACCACATCGCGCTACACATGGCATCGTCGATGCACCATGCCGGCGCGCGAGAAGCGAACTGCGGATCGAGGTCGCGAAGACATCGCGCGGTGTATCGATCTGGGACGGATGACCGGCTGGGAACTGCGATGGACTGAAGGAGGTCGGCGGCTCCCCAATCACCATCGGGTGCGGTTCACGCAGACCACGGAATGCACAGGACGGCAAGAGATGAAGCATGACGCGCGGGGAACCATCTTGGTAGCACCCCACCACTTCCCAGACCTGGACCGCGAGCACGCCCTCGCCCAAGAGCTCGGGTATCACCTTGTCGTGGCGGATGACGTCGATGCCTTCCGGGCACGTCTGCCCGAGGCCGAGGTCGCGATGATGACCCCGTACGCGCGCCTCACAGCCACAGACTTCTCCGTCATGAAGAAGTGCCGCGCTGTCGTGCGCTACGGCATCGGGTACGACAACATCGATGTCACGGCGGCGACCAGCGCCGGCATACCCGTGTCGATCGTGCCGGCGGCGACCTCCGAAGAGGTCGGTTCCCATGCATTCGCGATGGGACTCGCACTCGCACGGCGCCTCCCCGCGGGAGACGCCGCGATCCGTCGCCACGGCTGGGGCGGCGTCATCGCCTACGACACTCCCGTGCTTTCTGAACTCGAGGTCGGCGTCGTCGGCATGGGGCGCATCGGTTGCCACGTCGCACGCATGTACTCCGCAGTCGGAGCGCGGGTTCGCGGATACGATCCGTTCCTCTCCGAGAGCGACATCGAGATGGCGACCCTCGATGACGTGCTCGAGCGATCTGACATCGTCTCGCTCCACCTTCCACTCGCCCAAGACACCCGCAATCTCATCTCCACGGATGTATTGCGGCGCATGCGCACAGGAGCGCTGGTGGTCAACGTATCTCGTGGCGGTCTCATCGATGAGTCTGCACTCGCTGACGCACTCCGGTCGGGCCACCTCGGCGGAGCGGGGATCGATACCTTCGCCGATGAGCCGCTCGCGCACGACCATCCGCTGCGAACCACGCCGAACACCATCTTGACGCCCCACATCGCCTGGCGCTCGAACCGTTCGACCGGCGCCCTGCAGGAGGGCGCGGTCGAACGCGCGCGTCTCGCCCTCACCGGGCAGCCCCTCATCGACACCGTGAACTGAACCGCCTCAGGACAGGAGAACCTCCCAATTGGCTACCGACCACCTCATCGATCTCCCCTTCGCAGCCGAAGACCCACATCTGCGCAGAGGGCCCCGCGGGTACTCACTGCTCCCCGGCGGGTACGGCAGGTCGACCTATTACACGGGAGCGCCAGGACCCTATGCCGTGCGCGGCAAAGGCTGGCGACTCTGGGATGATCACGGGCGAGAACTGATCGACGCGAACAACAACTTCACCTCGCTGATCCACGGCAACGCTCATCCGGAGATCACGGAAGCCGCTTCGCGCGCGCTGTCCGAGGGAGCGAGTTGGGGGATTCCCAACCTCCACGAATGGGATCTCGCCGGGCTCCTGCTCGATCGTTTCCCCGAATTGGACCAGGTCCGCTTTGCGAACTCGGGCACGGAAGCGGTGATGGCGGCCATTCGCATCGCTCGCGCCAGCACCGGGCGCGAGCGCATCGTCATGACAAAGAGCGGATATCACGGAACATCGGACGTCGCGTTGGTGCCGGGGGGTCCCGGATACGTGCGTGGTGTCACGCGCGGTGTCGTGAAGGACGTCACGACCGTTCCGCTCAACGATGTGGGCTTCCTGCGCCACGCTGTCCAGCAGGACCCCGAAGGCTACGCTGCGATCGTCCTCGATCTCTTGCCGAACAGGGCGGGGCTGATCGGCGTTTCGGGAGAGTTCGTCCGAGAAGCCCGCGAACTGGCGACGAAGCATGGCATCGTGCTCGTCATCGACGAGACCATCAGTCTGCGATTGGGCTATTCCGGACTCAGCGGAAAGTACTCTGTCACGCCCGATCTGCTGACCACCGGGAAGCTGATCGGGGGTGGCCTCCCGGTGGGTGCCGTCGCGGGAACGAACTCCCTCATGCGCGAGGTGGACCCGACCCGTCCCGGAAGCCTTCCGTACGGGGGAACGTTCTCTGGCAACCCGGTCACCATGGCCGCCGGTGCCGCCGCGTTGCGCCTGTTCACGGCGGACGAGGTCGAGCGACTGAACGCGCTTGGCGACGCGGCCAGGGCTTCGATGAACGCACGCGTCGCGGAGGCCGGTTGGGAGTTTCGGGGCTCCGGGTCGCTGCTTCGCCCGCTTCCGATCGGACAGAAATCGGTGCCCGACGACGTCAACCACAGCCTCTGGTGGGAAACCTATAGGCGCGGGGTCGTGGGCTCCTCGGTGAACATGCTTTCACTGTCCACCCCGATGGACGAGAAGGTCGTGGCACGGATCGCTGATATCGCCGTGGATGCTGTGCTCGCCGTCGCGAGGCACGCGACAGAGTGAACAGCTGGCCCGTAAGGGGAAGGACGAAGAAACACACATGAGGCTGATCTCTTATGCACGGGGCTCTGCGATCCGCGCTGGCATTGTGTACGACGGGGCGGTGCACGACCTCGAGCGACTCCTTGACGTCGCGCCCGTCGCGACGTCCGGCACGACTTCATCGATGCGGGAGTTCCTCGAGCTCTACGGTGACCGCCTCGGGACGCTGTCGGTCGAGTTGCGTGCGGTGACCCTGCGCACCGACATCGCCCGCCTCGACGGTGATGTGCGGCTCCTCGCGCCGATCACCGACCCGCGGAAGGTGCTCTGCGTCGGCCTGAACTACAAGGATCATGTCGCGGAGACCGGGCGCCCGCTTCCGCGGTATCCCGATGTGTTCGCGAAGTTCGCAACGACGATGATCGGCCCGGACGACGAGATCGGAGGCACCGAGCTCACGGCGAACCTCGACTTCGAGGGAGAGGTGGCCGTCGTGATCTCCCGCCCCGCCAGAGATGTCTCTGAGGAGGCCGCCCTCGACTATGTCGCCGGACTCGCGCCGCTCAATGATGTGACGGCGCGCGACCTGCAGTACCGCGGCACGCAATGGCTTCCAGGCAAGGCCGTCGACGGATCCACGCCGTGGGGTCCCCAGCTCGTGACACTCGACGAGGTCGGAGATCCGCAAGCGCTCGATCTGGTGACGCGGGTGAACGGTGTTGAACTGCAACGATCGAACACCCGGCACCAGATCTTCTCCATTGCGCAGATCGTGGCGTACCTCACGAGCTTCATGTCGCTGTCGCCGGGCGATGTGATCGCGACAGGCACTCCGGAGGGCGTCGGCGCAAAGCGCACACCACCGATCTGGCTCGAATCGGGAGATGTCGTCGAAATAGAAGTGGGTCGCGTGGGCACGCTTCGCAATCGTGTCCGACTACCCCGATCGCGTCCGCTGCACGACCGATACTCCCGAGAAGGAAGCGAAGTATGAACGGCACCAGTACTGGCGCATCGAGTGACGCGATCCGCTATCGGATCGCGGTAGACACGGGCGGCACCTTTACCGACGTGGTGGTCGGATCGAGTACCGGAGAGGTGGCGGTCGGCAAGTCTCTCACGACGTACGACCGAGTCTTCACTGGATTCGAGGGTGCCGTGCGGCGTGCGGCGGACTCCGTGGGCTGGGCCGGTGCCGACGTCCTGAAAAACGCGGACGTGATCGTATACGGCACGACCCACGCCACGAACGCGGTGCTCACCGGCAAGGTCGCCAAGACGGCGCTGCTCATCACCCGAGGCTTCGCGGACACGCTTCTGTTGCGCGAGGGAGGGCGTCGAGACGCGTTTGACTCGAAAGCGGCCTATCCGCCGCCATACGTTCCTCGCCATCTGACCCACGAGATCGATGAGCGCGTATCGGCGGAGGGCGAGGTGCTCGTCCCTCTCGATGAAGCGCAGGTGCGCGACATTCTCGCGACCTTCGCCGAGCAGGGGATCGAGGCGATCGCGGTATCCTGCCTCTGGTCGATCATCAACGATGCGCATGAGCGTCGAATCGCAGAACTCATCGAGGAGATCCTGCCCGGGGTGCGCTACACGCTCTCCAACGAAGCGAATCCGACCATTCGTGAGTATCGGCGCACGTCGGCTGCGGCTATCGACGCTTCGCTGAAGCCATTGATGGCGGATCACCTGGGCAAGCTGCACTCTGACCTGACGCACTTTGGTTTCGACGGCGACCTGCTCGTCGTCACCTCGGAAGGGGCCGTGCTGGACGTCGACGATGTGTTGGACCGCCCGGTGCTGCTGTTGAATTCTGGGCCGTCGATGGCTCCTCTGGTCGGGGCGGCCGCGGCGCCGGAGCGGGACACTGTGGTGGTGTGTGACATGGGCGGCACAACCTTTGACGTGTCGTTGGTCGAGAAGGGCGTGGTACGACACACTCGCGAGGCCTGGTTGGGTGAACCGTTCGTCGGCCACCTCACCGGTCTCTCTTCTGTCGCCGTCACCAGCATCGGGGCAGGCGGCGGGAGCATCGCCTGGATCGACGGGGGTGGGCTGCTGCGCGTCGGGCCACAGAGCGCACGCAGCACACCGGGACCAGCTGCCTACGGCCGAGGCGGCGAACAGCCGACGGTCACTGACGCTTGCGTCGCGCTCGGCTACCTCGACGTCGAAGGATTCGAGGGCGGATTCACTCTTGAACGTGAAGCGGCGGTGGATGTGATCAGGACTCGGATCGCTGAGCCTCTGAGCATGGACGTGCTACAGGCCGCGCAGGCCATCCTGGATGTCTCCGGCAGCCAGATGGCCACAGCGACGCGACAAGCCGCGCTCGAACAAGGCGTGGACCCCCGCGGCGCGCTCGTGGTCGCGGGCGGCGGCGCCGGTGCCATGGTCGCGGCCATCATCGGCGATCTGCTCGAAACCGACACGGTGCTCATTCCCTATACCGCAGGCGTTCTCGCGGCCTACGGCGCCCACAGGGCCCCGATCGCGACGGAGTTCCTCGCTCCGCTCCACAACGACACGCGCAATTTCGACGTCTCCTCTGCGCGCGCAGCGGTCATCGAACTCGCTGAGAAGGCACGGGTGTTCGCGACGCGTTTCGACCGCTCCGGCTCCGGGGCTGAACTCTCCTATTTCGTCGATGCGCGCTACCCGGGTCAAGCGTGGGACCTGCGCGTATATCTGGAGAGTGCGCCCGACCCGGAGGATGACGCTGCCGCGACGATCGAGCGCGCGTTCCATGCCGAGCACGAGCACCGCAACGGCACCCAGGACGCCGAAAGCCGTGTGGAGATCATCACGTGGGGTGTGCGCGTCGAGATTCCGCGCCCCGAGCATCTCGGCCGCGATGTCGCGGCGTCCGGTTCGAGCGTGGTGCACCGCGTCGACCCGATCGTGTTCGATGGCGAGAGCCATGACACACCACGCTATCGCGGCGCGACCTTGGCACCCGGCGAGCGCGTCGCAGGACCCGCCATCATCGACCAACCGACCACAACGATCGTCGTGCCGCCTCGGTGGGACGCGAATCTCGATGACCGCTCCAATGTCTACCTGACCCGTAAGGAGGCGTGACAGTGCCACGCCAGTTCGATCCTGTGAAGCTATCGGTACTCGCCAATGCGTTCGACGGCATCGTCCGCGAGATGACCAACGGCCTGCTCCGCTCGGCGCGCTCGTCGGTGATCAACACGGCGAGAGACTTCTCCTGCGCCGTGCTCACTGCGGACAACCAGCTGCTCGCAGCGGCCGAGGGTGTGCCGGTTCATGTCTTCGGCGCCGGCCCGCTCGGCGAGGACATGATCGAGCTGCACGACGACATCCGCGAGGGCGACGCATTCCTGCACAACGATCCCTATCGGGGCAACTCGCACGCCGCGGATCACTGCATTCTCGTGCCGATATTCCTAGAGGGTCGGCATCTGTTCACCGCGGTGACCAAAGCCCATCAGGCAGACTGTGGCAACTCCCTGCCCACCACGTTCTTTGCGACTGCGCGCGACGTCTACGAGGAGGGAGCGCTGATCTTTCCGTGCGTGCGAGTACAGCGTGACTTCACCGATATCGATGACATCATCCGCATGTGCCGATCTCGTATCCGTGTCCCTGAGCAGTGGTACGGAGACTACCTCGCGTCCGTCGGAGCTTCGCGTATCGCCGAGCGTCGCATCAAGGAGCTGGCCGCGAAGTTCAGCGTCGACGATCTCGTCGAGTTCGTCGACGCATGGTTCGACTACTCGGAGCGCATCACGACGAGTGCAATCCAAACGATGCCGGAATGCACATTGCACGGTCGATCGGTGCACGACCCGTTCCCGGGAACCGGTCCGGAGGGCGTGGAGCTGCAGGCGACGATCACGATCAGCCCGAAGGAGGGTCGCATCTCGATCGATCTGCGGGACAATCCGGACAACCTGCCGAACGGTCTGAACTTGACGCGAGCCACGGCTACCGGCTCAGCGCTCGCCGGTATCCTGTCCGGCGTCCCGGAGTCCTTGCCGAGCAACGCGGGTACCTTTCGGCGCATCGATGTGCTGCTGCGAGAAGGCTGCGCTGTCGGCATCCCGCGGCACCCGTTCTCCTGTTCATCGGGCACCACCAATCTCGCTGATCGCATCGTGAACATCGCTCAGTCCGCCTTTGCTCAGATCGATGACGGCTACGGGACTGCGGAGGGCGCCGCGGGGCAAGCACCGGCGAAGTCAGTCATCTCGGGCACCGACGAGCGCAACGGCAACGCTTACGTGAATCAGATCCTGGTCGGTGGTGTCGGCGGTCCCGCTACCGCGTACGTCGACGGGTGGCCCACCTATCAGCGTCCGATCTGCGGCTCCCTGCTGTATCACGACAGCGTGGAGGTGGACGAGCAGCGCTACCCCATTCTCATTCACGAGCGCGCGCTGGTGCCCGACTCCGGAGGCGCGGGCCGCCAGCGCGGCGGCCTCGCGACCCGCGTGACGATCGAGGCTCGTTTCGAGGCCGTCACGCTGACCTACGGCATCGAGGGCAAGCTGAACCCTCCCAAGGGAGCGCGAGGTGGTGCGGGAGGTGCCGCGCCGGAGACGTGGGTGCACAGTCCCGAGGCCGATGAACGTCGAGAGATCCCGGTGGTGGGCCGATACGATCTGCAGCCCGGAGAGCGTGTCGTCTCGATCAGCGCAGGCGGAGGCGGTTACGGCGACCCGCTCGAACGCGACCCCGAGGCCGTGCTCGACGATGTGCGGGAGTGCCGGATCTCCGAGCAAGCCGCTCGTGAGGTCTACGGAGTGGCGATCGTCGACGGCATCGTGGACGAGCCTGCGACCATTCGATACCGTAAGGAACGGCGCGTCCCTCGCGAGCGGACGCCGGCGCGATGATCCGCCCTTGCCGCGCAGTTCCGCCACCGCCTCTGAATCACCTCTGATCTGAACGGTCGCGGGCCATGAAGGAGTATCTCGACATCGCCGACCTGCTGGCCATGCCGCACCTCGGGCTGCAGCTGGCGGCGGGGGAGGCGGGTGCGGGCAACACCGTGCTGTGGACGCACACCTCGGAACTCGAAGATCCTGGGCCGTGGCTCGAGGGAGGTGAGCTGCTCATCGTCAATGGCTTCGGGATCCCGGACGACGCGGCCGGGCAGGTCGACTACGTGAATCGCCTCGCTCAGCACCGCCTCGCCGGAATAGCGGTGAGCGTCAAGGCCCCAGAGCTTACGGAGGAGATGCTACGGGAGGCGAACCGCTTGGAGTTCCCCGTGCTCCGGATCCCTCGACAGGTGCCATTCATCGAACTCTCGCACCTCGTCGCGAATGCGAGCGAGCGGTCGGCACGCGGCCGACTCTCTCGGCATCTCCGGATTTTCGAGACGCTGCGCCTGCGAAACAGCCTCGAGAGCAGCCCTGTCGACATCTACCCGCAGTTGGAGCAGGAGTCGGGGTACCGCCTCGCCCTGGTCTCGCCGGCAGGATATCCGCTGCTCCCCGAGTGGCCGTGGGTCCCTCCGGGCCTGGAGCTCGCGCAATCTCCTCTCCTCACGGATCTGCAGGTCATCCCGGGGGGATACCTGCTGCCTCTCCTGGTGGGCAAACGCGTCACTGCCTACTTGGTCGGAATCGAAACACCTGGCCTCCGGCCCGGTGGCCTGGCGGCACTGCAACACGTCAGCGCCCTCGCATCGCTGGACGCGATCGACGACCAGCGTCGCCGTGAAGCGCTCCACCGGGAGGGCAGTGCGCTTCTCTCACGAGCGCTCGACGGCGAGAATGAGAACGGCGATCTGCTGCAGGAGTTCGCTCGCGCAGGATTGCCCATCGAACACCACCCGCGACTCATCGCACTCGAAGCAGTTCCCGGCCAGATGCTCGAGGAGATCGAGGTCCGAGACTGGCTCGCTGACCGATCATCGCCACATCTGCTCGTGCGGCAATCGGCACTGCACGCAGTGGTGAACTGCTCAGATGACGATGTACGGGCTCTCGCGGAGAGCGTCAATGCCAACATCGGAGTAAGTTCCAGGATCCGCCGTCTCTCCGAGCTGACACAGCGCCGCCGGCAGGCGCTGTGGGCTCTGAACGTCGCGCGCGAGACGCCCGGCGCGCACGTCACGTTCGCTGAATTGCAGTCCGGACTCGAGCAGTGGCTGAACCCCGACGCCGAGCGGATGCGCCAGCTCGTGAGCGAGACTCTGCGGCCGCTGGTCGAGCACGATGCCGAGAGGGGCACAGAACTGCTGAAGACCCTGGGTGTCTACTTCCAACACCACGGCCGCCTGCGCGCCGCCGCCGCGCAGCTGTTCGTGCATGAGCACACCCTCACCTATCGGCTCAAGCAGGTGGAGAAACTCACCGACCGTGATCTCAAGAACTACCGAGATGTGTTCGAGCTGTGGTTGGCGATCGAGTCGAGCAACCGTACGGGTTGATCCGCTCCGCTGTCCCAATCCGGCACACCTGTACGACGCTCATCGCTGCAAGGCTGATGTCATCCAGTCAGTCCGACCGAGGCCGTCGACACCGTTCAGTAGGAGCGCTCATGAGCAGGTTCACCGTCACCGATCCGGAGAGCAACACGGTCGTTGCGAAGTATCCGGCGGCCACCGATGCGGAGGTGGAAGCGGCCCTGGATGCAACCGATCGCGCGTATCGCGGTTGGGCACGCGAGACCACGGTGGGGGAGCGCGCCGCCATGGCGCATCGTCTGTCGACGCTCTTCCTCGAACGTGGGGAGGCTCTCGCTGCGATCATCAATCGCGAGATGGGGAAGCCTCTCGATCAGGGACTCGGCGAGCTACGGCTCTCGTCCGCCATCTGTGCGGCGTTCGCCAAGAACGCGGAGAAGTGGCTGAGCGACGAAGTGCTCGACGTCGAGGACGGACGACGCTCCTTCTTCCGGTTCCAAGGCACCGGCGTCATTCTCGGGATCATGCCGTGGAACTACCCCTACTACCAAGTCGCGAGATTCGCGGTTCCGAATCTGATCCTCGGCAACACCATCGTCCTTCGCCACGCCAGCCAGTGCCCCGAGTCTGCTCTCGCACTGCAACAGCTGTTCCGCGATTCAGGATTCCCCGATGACGCCTATGTCAACGTCTTCGCCACACATCAGCAGCTTTCCACCATCATCGCCGATGATCGCGTGCAGGGAGTATCGTTCACCGGCTCCGAAAGCGTGGGCGCCATCGTGGCCGAACAGGCCGGTCGCGCGCTCAAGAAATGCGTGCTGGAACTCGGCGGATCCGATGTCGTGCTGGTCCTCGACACCGACGATGTCGATTATGCGGTGGAGCAGGCCGTCATCGGACGCATGGACAACACGGGTCAGAGCTGCAGCGGTTCGAAGCGGATCGTCGTGGCCGACAAACACTTCGACGAGTTCTCAGATAAGTTTATCGCTGCGATCGGCAGCAAATCCTACGAAGCAGGCGACTACGGGCCCCTCTCGTCGGAGCACGCGACCCGCACCCTGCAGACGCAAGTGCAGAAGGCGCTCGATCAGGGCGCTGAATTGCTCGTGGGCGACAATGAGCCGCGCGGCAATCGGTACACGCCGTCGGTGATCGGCGACGTGACTCCCGACATGGACATGTACCGTGAAGAGCTGTTCGGGCCCGTGGCCCAGCTCTACCGTGTGTCGAGCGACGACGAGGCGATCGAGCTCACGAACTCTTCGCCGTATGGTCTGAGCGCAGTCATCATCTGCGACGATCGAGAACGCGCTGAGCGCGTCGGAGATCGTCTCGACGTCGGCATGGTGTTCATCGGCGCAGGCATGCTCGGCGGCCCCGATGTGCCATTCGGCGGGGTGAAGAAGTCGGGGTACGGTCGCGAGCTGGGCAAGGTCGGCATGCTCGAGTTCGCCAACAAGAAGCTCTTCCGGTTCGTGAACTGATCACCCGCGCGCTCACGGTGCGCGAACTTGATTCCGCGGCGTGCAGACACAGACACCGACCGCGCTCATCGAAGGAGCATACACACGCATGGACGAGATGACCCCCGGCGAACTGCGTAGCGCGCGATGGTTCGCACCTCACGATCTGACCGGGTTCGTGCACCGAACCGCCATCCAGGCCGAGGGCATCTCGCGCTTCGCGATGAAGGATCGCCCGGTGATCGGGATCGCCAACTCCTGGTCTGAACTCGTCAACTGCAACATACACTTCAGGCTTCTCGCCGAGGCGGTGAAGCGCGGTGTCCTGATGGCTGGCGGTCTGCCACTCGAGTTCCCGACGATCTCACTCGGGGAGAGCTTGATGAAACCGTCGGCGATGCAGTTCCGCAACCTGATGGCGATGGACGTGGAAGAGTCGATCCGGTCGTATCCGCTGGATGCGATCGTCCTGCTCGGAGGCTGCGACAAGACGGTGCCCGCTCAGCTCATGGGAGCCGCGAGCGTCGACATTCCCACGATCATGATCACCGGGGGTCCACAAGAGCCCGCGCACTTCCGTGGGAAACAGCTCGGTGTGGGAACCGACACCTGGAAGTACGCCGACGAGCTTCGAGCCGGCAAGATGACCCAGGCGGACTTCGATGAGCTCGAGGCCTCCGCCAAGCCTTCTGCCGGCCACTGCAGCGAGATGGGAACGGCCTCGACGATGACCTCACTGGTCGAGGCGCTCGGCATGTGCCTGCCGTCAACGGCGTCGATCCCGGCAGTGGACGCTCGTCGCGCCCAAGCCGCGGAGGCCACCGGCCGCCGTGCCGTCGAGATGGCGCTGTCGCAGGGCCCCAAGCCCAGTGAGATACTGACGCCCGCGGCCTTTGACAACGCGATCACTCTCCTCATGGCGCTGGGTGGTTCGACCAATGCTGTGGTCCATCTGCTCGCGTTGGCCCGCCGCGTCGGCTACAAGCTGCAACTCGATCGTTTCCATGAGATCTCCCGGCTCACGCCGCGCATCGTCAACGTGCGCCCGTCGGGCGAGCACCTGGTGCAGCAGCTCTTTCAGGCCGGTGGCGTCGGGGCGGTACTGAAGGAGCTAGACCCGTTGCTTCACCCCGAAGCGATCACGGTGACCGGCGACTCATTGAGAGCGGGATATGTCTCGGCGGCGGCACCCGACGGCGCTGTCATCAGCCGGCTCAGCGAGCCCTTCGACGAGGCGGGCAGCATCGCGGTCGTGCGAGGTTCCCTGGCACCCAACGGAGCCGTCATCAAGCGGAGCGCGGCTTCCCCCGAACTGCTGAAGCACCGTGGTCCGGCCGTTGTCTTCGAGGACATCTACGACCTGGGGAACAGGGTCGACGATCCCAGCCTAGACATCACCGAGGAATCCGTGCTCGTGCTCCGAAACTCAGGGCCTAAGGGCGCACCCGGTATGCCTGAGTGGGGCATGCTGCCGATCCCGGAGCGGTTGCTGCGACGGGGCGTGCGGGATATCGTGCGCATTTCAGATGCTCGGATGAGCGGCACCGCGTTCGGTACGACGGTACTGCACGTCTCGCCGGAATCCGCGGCCGGCGGCCCGCTCGCGATCGTGCGCGACGGCGACCCGATCGTTCTCGACGTCGAGAACCAGCGCCTGGATCTCGACCTCCCCGTCGAGGAGATCGAACGCCGCCTCGCCGAATTCGCCCCCCCGCAGCCGAAGTACGCCCGCGGCTACGGCCGACTGTTCCTGGACCATGTCCTCCAGGCCGATGAGGGATGTGACTTCGACTTCCTGCAAGCGGTGCCGGGCGAAGCACCCCAGCGGCTGCCATACGGCCTGTTGAGCGGCTGGCAGGGCGGCTGGTAGCAAGCCAAGAGAGGAACTGAAGAGCATGGCAAAGCCGAAGGTGGTCGTCATCGTCGCTGAGGGGCGCTCGGCGCCTCCGACCGAGCCGGTGTCGGATCTCGTCGACATCGTCGTAGCGCGAACCGCCGAAGAATTGCGGGCGGCGCAGCGGGGCGCAGACATCCTCTTCGTCAACGATTTCAAGACCACACTGCTGAGAGAGGTCGGTCCGGGTGATGCCCGCTGGATCCACACGACGAGCATCGGGGTGGATTCCCTCCTCACCGAAGAAATTGTGAACAGCGACATCGTCGTGAGCAATTCGCGTGGGATCTGTGAGAGACCGATCGCGGAGTGGGTGCTCGGAATCCTCTTGTTGTTCACGAAGGACATCCGACGCACGATCGAGTTGCAACAGGAGCGCCGCTGGTTGCACAGGGAGACCGAACCGCTTCTCGGGCGCAAAGTGCTGATCGTGGGCCCCGGGGGCGTGGGTCGCGAGACCGCGCTGCTGCTGAGAGCTGCGGGCATGGAGGTGACTGTGGTGGGCCGCGTCGCACGAGTCGACCCGGCATTGGGTCGGATCAGCGGCCTCGATGAACTGGACGAACGACTGGGCGAAGTCGACGATGTCGTATTGACGGTGCCGCTCACAGCGGAAAGTCAGGGGATGTTCGGCGCCGAGCGACTACGTCGTATGAAACCCGGCGCCAGGCTCATCAACGTCGGACGAGGAGCGGTGATCGTTGAAGACGATCTACTGGCCGCCATTGACTCTGGCCACCTGGGTGCCGCCGCGCTTGATGTGTTCGAGCGCGAACCTCTGCCCGAAAGTAGCCCGTTCTGGAGCAGGGACAACATTCTCGTCTCTCCGCACGCATCCGGCGACCTCGTGGGGTGGCGTGCAGCCGCGGTCGACCTCTTCGCCGAGAACCTGAAGCGCTGGCTGGCCGGAGACCCCTTGCGGGATGTTGTGGATCTGAAGGCGATGGGCATCCCTGCGCGAACATGATTCCGGTTGCACGGCAACCCGTTGTCGTGGCGGCCGCTCTGCAATTCCAGAAGGATCGGAGACGCGGCGGTTGAGGCCGATTCGGGAAAAAGGCTCGCGTCCTTTGTAGATCATCGCCGGCGCGACCGAATGAGCCTCTCCCGGTTGACGGCATCGGCCCGTCTCAGCTCGATCTGCTGGCGCTGTTCAGGTTCTCGCTCTTCAGTTAACTCCCATCCAGCAGTGATCCATTCACGCACCTCTGGAACGTAAGCTGCCAGTTCGCTCAACGATTCTCGTGCTTGTACAGTCGGCTCGACGAATCGACGGATGGAATCCTCAGCCATACTTGCGCTAAAGCGACGGTACTGCTCATCGTCGTCTGGATAGTAGTTGCGCGCGATACTGGTGGCGATGTGTCTCGCCGCTTGCACGGTGAGGAGTGAGGATTGCGCTCGATCGAATTTTGCATGAATCTCATCACGACGCCGCTGGAGCGCCGTGAATGCAGGCGTTAGCACCGACACGATCAACGCGACCGAAGCGCTCACAACAACGGGAACCAGCGCCGACCATGAGTCCATCCGGCAATTTTCGCATGATAAGAATGCGTCCGCCGTTGGCGATGATGCCATCTACGCGGGACCGATCGCGCTCGGCGGCACAGTGAGCCGATCCGTCACCACGAGGCGAAGTACAACGGAGAGCTGCCGATCTGGGTGCTCACGGAGGTGCTCGATTTCGCCGACATCTCGAAGCTCTACGACGGCCTCCTCGCACGTGACCAGTGGACGGTCGCCGAACAGCTCGGCGTGATCATCGATGACTCAGCACTCAGCGCGAACCAGAGGACCAAGGCCCGCAAGGCGCACCCGCTTGCGCGTTGGTTCGAGCAATTGACCGTGGTGCGGAATACCTGTGCTCACCATTCGCGCGTCTGGAACCGTTCCTTCATGCCGGCCAGCACGGCGGGGCTGCGCACCGTCGACGATCTGCGATCGTTGCCGGAGGGTCAGAGCGAGCGTCTCTACGGTGCGCTGACCGTCATGGGATACCTGTTGCAGGGAGCCTCGCCGGGCACGATGTGGACGGGGAAAGTACGGTCGCTCATCGAAAGCTCCTTCGTCGCGTTGCCCGCTCGGACGGTGGCTGAGATGGGGTTCCCCGAGCACTGGCGCGAGGAACGACTGGGGTCCCCATCCGCACCGAGTGGCCCGGCTGCGCAATGAGCCGTGAAGAGGACGAGACGGAGACCGCGGAGTCGGTAAGGTCACGAAGATGCGGACTCAGTTAGATGTGGGAGGCCGCCGGGGCTGGTCTCGGCGCCGTGCCGTCACTGGCGGCCATGGGCGTCGACACCGCGATCCTGGTGTCCTCCGCGCTGGGCTATCGAGTGCAGCGTGGAGGAAAATGGGGAGTCCATCTTCGCGGCGCGTTACGCTTGTGGTCCGCAGGTCCGCGAGGCTCTCCCTCGTTCTCGCGCAACCAGACTGACGAAAGCGAGTGTGAACGCCATGGGCTCCATTGAAGAGATCCCTGCGACCGGTATCGCTCGGTCTGAGATGCCGCTCACGCATGTCGTGCGCGCCGGTGACTTCG
>JASGEE010000079.1:0-5151 GCA_047606715.1 Microbacterium sp. | reverse complement strand
GTCGCGGCGTGTTGTGGGTGTCGGTGACGCACACCCGCTGTTTGCCGCGACCGAACCGCGTGGGGGGCGTGTGGCGGCGCGCCGGTCGCGCGGGGTGGCTCGTGGGGAGACGCGGCGGCCGGTGCGGGTCAGAACCGGTCGGGCGAGGGCGTGCCGTGGCCGTAGCGGATGACGACGTCGGCGTGCCGGTCGAAGCGATAGCCGATGCCCCGCACCGTGCGGACGATGTCCTCGTAGCGACCGAGCTTGGAGCGCAGCCGACGCACGTGCACGTCGATCGTGCGCTCGCCGGGTGCCTCGTCGTCGTCGGTGTGGCTCCACAGCGACGAGACAAGCTCGGTGCGCTCGATCGTGCGACCCTCGCGCAGCACGAGGTACTGCAGCAGCTCGAACTCCTTGAACGTCAGTGCGGCGGTCTCGCCGTCGATGTGCACGCGCCGACGCGAGATGTCGATCGTGACACCGCCGGGAGCCTGGTCTTCGGCGGGCTGGTCGGCCTTCGTGCGGGCGACGGCGCCCGGCTCGTGCAGCGCGAGGCGCACGACGTCGACGTCGCGTCCCCCGGCGCTGGTCGGGGCCAGCGCGACGGTCGCGTACGTCTCGGCGTGCGGGGCGAGCTCGCCCAGGGTCCGGCGCAGGGCCTCGACGAGCGTCGACAGCGAGACGCCGTCGAGGGCGGTCTTCGCCTCGTCGATGCCCACGTAGAGGGCGAAGCCGCGCGGCGCGGTGGTCACCGGGATGCTGCCGGTCGTGGGTGCGGCAGAGGCGGGGAGGTCTTCGACCGCGCGCAGGTGGCGAGAGGGGGAGATGGGGCGGGGCAGGAGGGCGGTGTTCGACATGAGAGATCCTTCGGGGTGGAGCCCGGGGCGTGGTGCCCGACGCGGGCTCGAGTGTGTTGCGGGTGGCCGGTGAGGGCCGGTGTGCGAGTCATCCGGCATCCGCGTGGTGGGCGGACGGAGTCCTCGGGGGTGGCTTCGTGTTCAGAAACGGCAGGCCGACCCGGCGGATTTTACCGTGTCACAGACACATTCGGCAACACATGACGACGCCCGGCATCATGGTGCCGGTGGATCCGTTCGCCTCCCGGGCGGACAGAGTGCGTGCGTTGTCAGTCATGCGCCCGATTATGACCGAATGCGTCGCCGTGCGTCAAGTCGCACGGCGCTCGCGTGGATGCTGCCGCCTCACTGTGACGCAATGTTTCACATTGCCCCGCCGAAGCGCGTGCGGGAGGATCGGCGGGTGAGCGTTGATGCGGCGAACTCCTCCAATCGACAGCGGAGACGGGGGAAGACACCGGATTCCGGCTTCGAGGGGCACGGTTTGGAGGAGTTCGCCGCGCCACCGCGCCGCATCCGGATCGTCGGGACCTCGGGATCGGGCAAGACGACGCTCGCGCGTGAGATCGCGGCGGGTCTCGGGGTCGCTCATCTCGAGCTCGACGCCGTGTTCTGGGATGCCGACTGGCAGCGCCGCGATCTCGATGAGGCGCACGGCCTCATCCGTGGGTTCGTTGCCGCACACTCCGCCGGCTGGGTCGCCGACGGCAACTGGACGAACACGCTGCACGGGCTGCTCGACCCCGATACCCCGGGCGGTGCGGAGGTCGTCGTGTGGATCGATCTGCCGCGGTCTGTGGTGATGCGTCGGGTGATCTGGCGCACCCTGCGCCGTGCCGCGACGCGGGAGGAGCTCTGGCACGGGAACCGGGAACGGCCGTCGAGCTGGTTGCGGTGGTCGCCGGAGGAGAACATCGTGCGCTGGGCGTGGACGAGTTGTCCGACGGTGCGCGCACGGATGCTGGAGCGCATCGCCGCGGGCGAGCCGATCGTGCACCTGCGCGGACAGCGCGAGGTCGATGTGTGGGTCGCCGGACTGCTTCGACAGGTCTCGGACGGGCGTACGTTAGACGGGTGACCGACCTGCACTTCGCGAACGAGAGGGATGCCTCGCGCTATACGCTCCGACGGGGCGACGACCTGGTCAGCATCCTGGACTATCGCGACGACGGGCACACGGTGGCCCTCACGCGGGCATACACCGTGCCGGCGTTCCGCGGCAGAGGGTACGCGTCTGAGGTCGTCTCACGGGCCGTGGCCGATCTCGAGGAGCGCGGCGACCGCGTCGTCAGCCCCGTGTGCTGGTATGTCGCGGACTGGTTCGCGGACAACCGGGGGCACGAGGGGCTGCTCGCTCCGAGGCGCGCGAGCTGAGGGCTCGTCGCCGCGGGACTCAGCGGGCGGAGAGCCACCGCCGCAGCTCGTCGGCCGCGGGCTTGGCCGTGCGGATGAGGGTCTCGTGGTGGTGGCCCAGGACGATGAAAGCCTCGGCATCCGGGATCGCCGCGAACACCTCGTCGAACCACGCCTGCGGTACGACGAGGTCGAGCTCTCCGCGGATGAGGAGGGTCGGTGCGGTGACGCGCGGGTACGCGTCTTCGGGGCGGTGCGCGAGCATCGCGCGCAGCTTGCGTCGCAGGTTCGGGCCCGCGCGCAGGTACTCGCGAGTGCCGAGCAACAGCACCTTGCCGCTCTCGCCGCGCAGGTCGCGGCTGAGCCGCCACAGCTGCGGCAGCGCGCGCCGACGGCGGCGGTCGACGGTCGGGGCGACGAGGACGAGCCGGTCGACGGTGGTCGGATGCCGCACCGCCACCTCGGTCGCCACCTGGGATCCCATCGAGTGGCCGAGCAGGACGACCGGTCCCCGACCGAGGTGGTTCAGGTATGCCGCGACGAGGTCGGCCATGCGCTCGATCGTCGGGGTGCGCTCGGGCTCGGGCGCCTCGCCGTAGCCCGGCAGGTCGAGGGCGACGACGAGCGCATCGGGTTCGAGGAGGCGCGTGAGGTCGGCGAAGACCGTGCGCCCCATCCCGATCCCGTGGATCAGCACGACCGTGCGCGGCGCGGCCGCATCGCCGCGCCGCTCGACGACGATGCTCGCGCCGTCCCACGCGAACTCCTCCGCCATCCCGTCGTCCACCACCGCTCCAGGCTACGACGCCCCGACTCGTGGCGAGACGACATCCGTGCACCGAAACGGCGGACAGCGGATGCGGTCTCGGCGCACGGATGCGGTTTCGCGGGGGAGGCGGCGGGGTGAGGCGGCAATGTCGGAGGGCGCGCCTAGCGTGGGGGGATGCGCATCCTGCACACCTCCGACTGGCACATCGGGCGGACCTTCCACGGTCACTCCACGCTCGATGCGCTGCGGGGAGTGCTCGAGGCGCTGACGGCGCAGGTGCGCGAGCACGCGGTCGACGTCGTCGTCGTGGCGGGTGACGTCTTCGACTCTGCGACGCCGGCTGCCACGTGTTACACGGTGCTCTCCGACACTCTGCGCGGGCTGGCCGATGCCGGTGCGCAGGTGGTCGTGACGAGCGGCAATCACGACTCCGCGGCCCGGCTCGGGTTCCAGGCCGGATTGCTGCGCGACGGCATCCACGTGCGCACCGATCCGGCGCGGCTGGCCGAACCGGTCACGATCGCCGACGAGCACGGCTCGGTGCACTTCTACGGCATCCCGTATCTGGAGCCGGCGCTGCTGCGCGCCGAGTGGCCCGACGCGCGGTCGCAGGCGGCTGTGCTGGACCACGCGATGCGGCTCGTGCGCACCGATCTGGCGGCGCGGCGCACGAACGGCGATCGCGCCGTCGCGATCGCGCACTGCTTCGCGGCGGGCGTCGAGGCGACGCCGCACCTGGAGCGCGACATCCAGCAGGGAGGGCTCGACCTCGTGCCGCCGGCGACGTTCGACGGCGTCGACTACGCGGCGCTCGGCCACATCCACGGACGACAGCGACTCGCCCCGCACATCCGCTACTGCGGCGCCCCGCTGCACTACAGCTTCGGTGAGGGCGACAAGCCCCGCGGCTCGTGGCTCGTCGAGCTGGATGCCGCCGGCCTCGCCGGCGCCCGGTGGCTCGACCTGCCGGTGCCGCGGCGCCTCGTCACCCTGCGTGGCACGTTCGCCGACCTCGTGAGCGATGAGCGCCACGCCGATGCCGAGGACGCGTGGGTGAGCGTCGAATACACCGACGCGCTCCCCGAGCGCGATCCGATGCGGCGGCTGCAGGCGCGGTTCCCGTTCTGCGCGCGTGTGGCGCACACTCCCGCGGCGCCGCCGCGAGACGACCCACGCAGCTACGCGGCGCGGGTGCGGACCGCGCGCAGCGATCTCCAGCTCGTCGACGCGTTTCTCGTGCACGTGCGGGAGGGTGACGGGGCGAGCGAGGACGAGCATGAGCTGCTGCGTGCGGTGCTCGACGATCGCACGCGAGCCGGAGCCGCCGCGTGAGACTGCACCGTCTCGAGCTGACCGGCTTCGGTCCGTTCCGCACCCGGCAGACCGTCGACTTCGACGCTTTCGGCGATGCCGGACTGTTTCTCATCACCGGACGCACCGGAGCGGGCAAGTCGAGCATCCTCGACGGCGTGAGTTTCGCCCTGTACGGCACCGTGCCGCGGTACGACGGCAACGAGAAGCGGTTGCGCAGCGACTATTGCGAACCGTCGGATGCGACCGAGGTGCGCCTGGAGTTCACGGTCGGCGACACGCGCTGGCGCGTCACGCGCGCGCCAGAGCACGAGCGACCGGCCAAACGCGGCGGGGGCATGACGACAGAGGCCGCGCGCGCCGAGCTGGAGGAGCGGCTCGACCACGGATGGGTCGGGCGTGCGGCGAAGCCCCGCACGGTCGGCGAGGCGCTCGGTGAGGTGCTGGGGCTGAACGCCCAGCAGTTCCAGCAGGTGATCCTGTTGGCGCAGAACAAGTTCTCCCGCTTCCTGCTCGCCCCCGGTGCGGAGCGCCAGGGGCTGCTGCGCACGCTGTTCGGCACGCGCCGGTTCGAGCAGTACCGCGACGCCCTGGGCGAGCGCCGCATCTCGGCGCAGCGCACGGTCGACACCACCGCGACTCGCGCACGGACACTTTTGGATGCGGCCGAGACCCTCATCGTCTCCGAGCGGCTGGATGACGGCGACACCACGGCATCCACAACACGCGGTGACGATCTCGCTGCGCGTCGTGCGGCGGCGGGGTCGGCCCTGCAACGCGCCGACGACCGCGCCCTTCAGGCAGCCCTCGGCCGGGAGCGAGCCGACGCCACCCACGCTGCCGCCGTTGTCGCCCGCGACGCCGAGCGCGCTCGCGCGC
>JASGEE010000078.1:0-22865 GCA_047606715.1 Microbacterium sp. | reverse complement strand
GTGGAGCTGGTCGGTGAGACCGTCAACCGCGTCTTCTACCTGGATGCCATGCGCCAGGTCATCGACGTCTACAACATGAACTGGAAGAACTATCTGCGCCAGCGGGTGGCCGACGAGGAGCGCCGCAAGAAGGAGCGCGTCAACATCGAGAAGAAGGCGACCGCGCTGCAGTTGCAGGCGGCGCGCTTCGGCGCGAAGGCGTCAAAGGCCGCCGCCGCGCACCAGATGGTCGCCCGCGCGGAGAAGATGCTCTCCGGCCTCGAAGAGGTGCGGCAGGAGGACCGCGTCGCCAAGCTCCGCTTCCCCAAGCCCGCGCCGTGCGGCAAGACACCGCTCATGGCGAAGAACCTGTCGAAGTCGTACGGATCGCTGGAGATCTTCACCGACGTCGACCTGGCGATCGACCGCGGCTCGAAGGTCGTCGTACTCGGACTCAACGGCGCCGGCAAGACGACGCTGCTGCGCATCCTCGCGGGCGTCGACGACCCCGATACCGGCGTGCTCGAGCCCGGCCACGGCTTGAAGATCGGCTATTACGCGCAGGAACACGAGAACCTCGACGTGAACCGCTCGGTGCTGGAGAACATGATGTCGGCAGCCCCAGACATCACCGCCACCGAGGCGCGCAAGGTGCTCGGCTCGTTCCTGTTCACCGGGGACGACGTGCTCAAGCCCGCCGGCGTGCTCTCCGGCGGCGAGAAGACACGGCTGTCCCTTGCGACGCTCGTCGTGTCGAGCGCGAACATGCTGCTGCTCGATGAGCCGACGAACAACCTCGACCCGGCTTCGCGCGAGGAGATCCTCGGTGCCCTCGCGCACTACGAGGGCGCCGTCGTGCTCGTCTCGCACGACTCCGGCGCCGTGCAGGCGCTGAACCCCGAACGCGTGCTCATCCTCCCCGACGGGGTCGAGGACATCTGGGGTCGCGACTACGTGGAGCTGATCGAGCTGGCCTGACTCAGTCCGGCGAACTCGCCCGGCAGGTAGACGCGCTCAGCGCTGCGACATCCCGTCGAGCAGCGCATCCTCGTCCTGCATGTCGCGGTCACGCCCGCGTGCATCGCGTGATCGCGCACGGGGCACGGGCAGCGGTTCCCCGGCCGCCGCGGCGGCCGCAGCTGCGGCGGCATCCTCGGCGTCCTCGCGCCGGTGCCGGCGCTCTGAGCGGATCACGTACCAGATGAAGACGAATCCCATGACGGCGAACATGATCCACTGAATCGCGTAGGACAGGTATGGCCCCGGATCCTCCGAGGGCGTCTCCATCGCGTTGGGCAGGCTCGCTGGTGCGGGATCTTCCGAGACCAGCCAGCCGTATGCGCTCGTGATCGTCTTCGCCTCGCCGATCGTGTCGGCCACGAGCGGGAGGTTGATCGTGGGGACCTGTCCCTCCGGTGCGGTGCGCCCCGACTTCGGCAGCGGTTCGCCGGCCTTGAGCCGCGCGACGACGGTCACCTCGCCGTCGGGCGGGGCGGGTACCACGTCGGGCTCGTTCTGCTGTTCGCCCGGTAGAAGCCATCCGCGGTCGACGATGAAGACCGTGCCGTCCGCGGCGCGCAGCGGCACGAGAACCTCGAACGTGCTCGTGCCGCCGTGCGCGCGATTGCGCACGAGCAGTGTCTGATCACTCAGATACTGGCCGACGATCTTCACCTGACGCCACTGGTCGTTCGGATCGAACTCGTCGGCGGTGGTGACGAGTTCGGCGAGCGGAACCGGCGCGGCGTCGTAGTTGGCGTCGATCAGCGCGAGCTGCTGCTCGCGTTCGGCATTGCGACCGAACTGCCAGTGCGACAGGAAGACGCAGGCCACCGCGAACGCGATCGCCGTCGCGACATACGCGCTCCAGCGCAGCACCGTCTGCTGCTTCACGCCGAGACCTCGGCGTCGATGCCGACGACGGTGACGGGAAAATCGCGCGCGGCCAGGTACTCGCGCAAGTAGGCGACGTGTTCGTCGCAGGCGGTCCAGATCTTGCGGCGGTCGGCGGAGTGGATGCGGGGATTGCGCCAGACGATCTGCCACTGTGCGTCAACGCGGCATCCGGCACGCGAGCAGATGCGCTCGTTCACGACTCGCTCAGGGTGCCCGCGGGCGTTTCCTGGATGCGGACGACGTCGGCCGGGGCGACCGGCGCAGCGGGGGAGACCGGGGGAGAGGCCTCGAGCGCGCGCTCAGGCGAGACGGCACGCTCGGCGGGCGCGGAGGCGACGTTGGCGACGACGACCGCGACGTACGGCAGGAAGCACGCCCCGACCGCGAACACCCAGGTGTACCAGCCGTAGGGGGTGATCGACACCATGGCGACGAAGCACGCGACGCGGATGGCCATCATGGTGAAGTACTTGGTCATGCGCGAGTGCGCGTCATCGCGCGGGGCGCGCGGAAGCGACGTCGCAGACTGGGCGGGGAAGTTCTTCACGGTGTGACCAGCCTACGCCGCGAGGTCAGTACTGCATCGTGGAAGCGGCGGTCCCGATGACATAGAAGATCCACACGACGAAGATGGTGAGCAGGGCGGCGCCGACGACCCCGACCCAACCCAGGATGACCCCGGTCAGAGCCATCCCTCGACCCGGCTCCCCGGTGCGAGCGATCTGCGCGAGCGAGATGTGGCCGGTGACGGCCGCGGCGATGCTGCCGATGAACGGAAGCAGCGTGAGACCGGCGATCCCGGAGATGAGGGCGATCACCGCGAGTGCGTTCGATCGCGCGGCAGCGGGGTACGCATAGCCGTAGGGTGCGCCGGGATACGAACCGTATGCCCGTTGTTGCGGAGCAGGAGAGACGGCCTGCGGCACCGTGTACGGCGCCGGCGCAGGGTACGCGGGGGGCTGATACGTCGGAGCGGCAGCGTCGGGCGACGGACCGCTCGGCGGAGTGGGATCGGTCATGGTGGCCTCCTCTTTCGCGCAGCCAGTCTACCGTCGAGGCATCGCACCCGGTCGAGGGCGTCGCGGTCGGCATCCCGGACTAGGCTGGGCGCGTCCCTGCGGAATGGAGCATCATGTCCAACGACAGAGTCGTCCTCGTCACCGGCGGCAATCGCGGCATCGGCCGCGCCATCGCGGAGCGCTTCGTCGCCGCCGGCTATCGGACCGCCGTCACCGCTCGCTCCGGCGAGGGACCCGCTGGAGCGTTCACGGTGCGGGCGGATGTCACCGACTCCGCCTCGCTGAACACCGCGTTCACCGAGGTGGAGAAGCAACTGGGCTCGGTGGAGATCGTGGTGGCCAATGCCGGCATCACGAAGGACACGCTGCTGCTGCGGATGACCGAAGACGACTTCGACTCCGTCGTCGCCACGAACCTCGGCGGTACGTTCCGCGTCGTCAAGCGGGCCTCGAAGGGGATGCTGCGCGCCCGGTGGGGGCGCGTCATCCTGATCTCCAGCGTCGTCGGTCTCTACGGCTCGGCGGGGCAGATCAACTACTCCTCGTCTAAGGCGGCCCTGGTCGGGTTCGCGCGCTCGCTGACACGCGAGTTGGGGGGCAGGGGCATCACGGCCAACGTCGTCGCTCCCGGCTTCATCGAGACCGACATGACGGCGCAACTGTCTGAAGAGACGCAGGCGGAGTACAAGCGCAACATCCCGGCAGGGCGTTTTGCCACTCCCGACGAGGTCGCCGGCGTCGTGCAGTGGCTCGCCTCCGACGACGCGGGCTACATCTCCGGCGCGGTCATTCCCGTCGACGGCGGCCTCGGCATGGGGCACTGAGGCCGAGGTCATTCGGTGCCGTGCGGACGTGGTGGGGCGCATGTGTGCGGAGATCGGCGCTCGCGCGGAGTTTCGATGCAGTATCCGTCCGCTGTCATGCAGATCTCCGCGTGGAGGATGCGTAGAGCCCCACGGTCGGCGCGCGCCGAGCTGCGATCACCGAGGCTGGCGCATCACCCGGTGCGCTCAACGGCAGCGACGATCGCCTCGCCCAGCCGCTGGGGCGCTGAGAACTGCGGCCAGTGTCCGGTGCCGAGCCGGACGACCTCGGCATCGGCAATCGCCTCGAACTCGCTGGCATAGCGTCCCCACTGGCGCACGAACGCTCGGAACTCGTCCTCCTCGAACGCGCCGGAGAGCACCGTGACGGGCACCTGATAGCGCCGCTCGTCGCGCAGCGAGATCGGATCCATCGGCACGCGCACCGGAACGCTGAGGGTCAACGCGGCGGTGCGAGCGCGCGTGTCAGCGTCGAGGTCGGCGACATCCGGCTCGTCGAAGAAGTCCCATCCGGGAAAGGGCACGACGCCGTCGGTGGCGTCGAATTCCGAGATCACACCCCCGTCGAACGGCACGGCGTTGTCGACGAGCACGACGCGGGCAATGCCGTCCGGCCGCGCATCGGCAGCCCCCCACGCGACGTTCCCACCTCCGGAGTGTCCTACCACCACGACCGGCCCCTCCGACGCATCGATCTCGGCGACGACGGCATCCACCCAGTCGGCAATGCCGACCTCCGCACCGGAGGATGCCGGCTCTCCCACCCCCGGCATCGTCAGCGGTCGGGGTGTCAGTCCGCCCGCCGCCAAGACGGGGACCACATCGTCCCACGACGACGCATCGAGCCACAGACCCGGGATGAGCAGTACGTCCATGGCGCGAGCGTACGCCAGGCGTCAGACAGCGGCCACGCTCACGCCGGCAGCAACGGGATCACCTGACGCAGATCGACCTCGCCGACGACGAGGTCCGCCGCGGCTCGCACCGCCGGCTTCGCGTTGAAGGCGAGCCCCAGACCGGCCGTCGCCATCATCTGCAGATCGTTCGCGCCGTCGCCGATCGCGATCGTGCGGGCCAGCGGCACGCCGAGCTGCGCAGCCCACTCCCGCAGCGCCGCGGCCTTCCCGGCGGCATCCACGATCTCACCGGCCACGCTCCCGGTGAGCTCCCCGTCGGCGCTTTCCAGCCAGTTCGCTCGCCACCGGTCGACGCCGAGAGCAGGCGCGATCTCGTCGAGCACCTCGTGGAAGCCGCCGGACACGACGGCGGCGACACCGCCGCGCACGTGGATCTCAGCGATCAGCTCGGCGGCGCCCGCCGTCGGCTCAACGCGTGCGATGACGCGGTCGAACGCATCCAGCGGCACGCCGCGCAGGGCCTGCACGCGCGAACGCAGGCTCGTCGCGAAGTCCACCTCACCGCGCATCGCCGCCTCGGTCGCCGCAGCCACCTCTGCCCCGCGCCCCGCTTCGTCAGCGATCAGCTCGATGACCTCATTGCGCAACAGCGTCGAATCGGCGTCGAACACGACCAGGAAGCGGACATCAGACACCCGTCCAACCTACTGGGTGGGGCGGAGGTCAGCGCGCGACGCGGATGCCCTTGCCGACCACCGTGATGCCGCTGTCGGTCACCGTGAACCCGCGCTCGATGTCGAAGTTCCGATCCACCCCGACCGTCGCCCCCGGCTCGAGCACGACGTTCTTGTCGAGAATCGCCCGGTGCACGCGCGCGCCCGACCCGACATCGACGTGATCGAACAGCACCGAGTCGGTGACCGTCGACCCGCCTCCCGTCAGCGTCCACGGCCCCACGACCGAGCGCTCCAGGTGCGTCCCGGAAAGAACCGAGCCCAGGGACACGATCGAGTCGATCGCGTTGCCCATGCGCCCCACACTGTCGCGCACGAATTTCGCGGGGGGCGAGTTCACGGCTTGCGAATGGATCGGCCAGTCCGTGTTGTAGAGGTTGAACACCGGAAGCGCCGAGATGAGGTCCATGTGCGCGTCGAAGAACGAGTCGATCGTCCCCACATCGCGCCAGTAGTCGCGGTCGCGTTCATTCGAGCCGGGGACATCGTTGCGCTTGAAGTCGTACACGCCGGCTTCGCCGCGACGGACGAAATAGGGGATGATGTCGCCGCCCATGTCGTGATTCGAATCCTCCAGCTCGCCGTCCTCCTCGACGGCGGCGATGAGGGCATCGGTGTTGAAGATGTAGTTGCCCATCGAGGCCAGCACCTCGTGTGGAGAATCGGGGAGACCGACCGGGTTCTGCGGCTTCTCCAGGAACTCTCGGATGCGCGTGGGGTCTTCCGGATCGACGTCGATGACGCCGAACTGGTTCGCCAGCGAGATGGGCTGCCGGATGCCGGCGACGGTCGCCTTGGCCCCCGAGGCGATATGCGCCTGCAGCATCTGATCGAAGTCCATGCGGTAGACGTGATCGGCGCCGATCACCATCACGATGTCGGGCTTCTCGTCGTGAATGAGGTTCAGCGACTGCAGGATGGCATCGGCCGAGCCGGAGAACCACCGCTTGCCGAGCCGCTGCTGGGCCGGCACCGAGGCCACATACGAGTTGAGCAACGCCGACATCCGCCAGGTCTGCGAGACATGACGGTCGAGGCTGTGCGACTTGTACTGCGTCAGGACCACGATCTGGCGCAATCCGGAATTGATGAGGTTCGAGATCGCGAAATCGATCAGTCGATACTGACCCGCAAACGGCACCGCGGGTTTGGCGCGATCGACGGTGAGGGGCATGAGGCGCTTTCCCTCGCCGCCGGCGAGGACGATTCCGAAGACCTTGGGTGCTGCTGGCATGGCACCACACTATGCCCACCGGTCGCGTCTGTACTAGCGTTCGTGACATGCGAGTCGACATCATCACGAAGGAGTATCCGCCGGAGATCTACGGCGGCGCCGGTGTCCACGTGACGGAGCTGGTGAAGGCGCTGCGCGCGCTGACGGCGCCGCAGGGACCCCTCGAAGTGCAGGTGCGAGCCTTCGGCGCCGCACGTGAGGAGGCCGACACGTCTTCGTACGGTGTGCCGGGGGGTCTGGCCGCCGCCAACGCCGCGATCCAGACTCTCGGCACCGATCTGGAGATCGTCGGCGACGTCGCCGGGGCACAGGTCGTCCACTCGCACACGTGGTACGCGAACTTCGCCGGGTTCCTCTCCTCGTTGCTGCACGGCATCCCGCACATCGTCACCGCGCACTCGCTCGAGCCCCTCCGCCCCTGGAAGGCGGAGCAGCTCGGCGGAGGTTACGCCGTGTCGAGCTACGTCGAGAAGACGGCGTACGAGCAGGCCGCGGCCGTCGTGGCGGTCAGTGAGGGGATGCGGCGGGACATTCTGCGCAGCTACCCCAACCTCGACCCCGCGAAGGTGCGGGTCATCTACAACGGCATCGACGTTCAGGCCTGGCGTCCGGTCACCGACGACGCGCTGCTGGCGCGTTACGGCATCGACGCGGGCAAGCCGTCGGTCGTCTTCGTCGGCCGCATCACGCGCCAGAAGGGGCTGCCCTATTTCCTGCGTGCTGCAGCCCTGCTGCCCAAGGATGTTCAGGTCGTGCTGTGCGCCGGTGCACCCGACACGCCGCAGATCCTCGCCGAAGTGCAGGGTCTCGTGCGCGACCTGCAGGCCGAGCGTGACGGCGTCGTGTGGATCGATGAGTTCTTGCAGCGCGAGCAGTTGTGCGCAATTCTCGCCGCGGCGACGACGTTCGTCTGCCCGAGCATCTATGAGCCGCTGGGGATCGTGAATCTCGAAGCGATGGCGTGCGGGGCGGCCGTGGTCGGCACCGCGACCGGCGGCATCCCCGAGGTCGTCGTCGACGGCGTGACGGGCAGGCTCGTCCCGATCGAGCAGGTGCAGGACGGCACGGGCACACCGACCGATCCCGACCGGTTCGTCGCCGATCTCGCCGCCACTCTGACCGAGGTCGTCAACGATCCGCAGCGCGCTCGGGCTTACGGCGATGCTGGCCGGGAGCGTGCCGCCTCGGCGTTCAGCTGGCAGGCGATCGCCGACGCCACGGCCGCGCTGTACCAGGAAGTGAGCGGCACCGCCCGATAGGCTGGGAATCATGTCCCAGGTCCTCGAACTCGCCGACGTCGTCGTCCGCCGAAACGCCCGCAACATCGTCGATCACCTCGACTGGACCGTCAGCGAAGACGAGCGTTGGGTCGTGCTCGGACCCAACGGCGCCGGCAAGACGACGATCCTGCAGCTCGCGGCCACGCTGTTGCATCCCACCTCGGGCGAGGTCACGATCCTCGACGAACGCATGGGGCGCACGGATGTGTTCGAGCTGCGCCCGCGCATCGGCTTCGCCTCGTCGGCGATGGCTCGTCGCGTGCCGCCGGAAGAGACCGTCATCGACGTCGTCCTGACGGCGGCGTTCTCGGTGCTCGGCCGGTGGAACGAGACGTACGAGGCGATCGACGAGAAGCGGGCGCGACGCGTGCTGGGCGAATGGGAGCTCGACCACCTCGCCGAGCGTACGTTCGGCACGCTGTCCGACGGTGAGCAGAAGCGGGTGCAGATCGCCCGCGCCGTCATGACCGACCCCGAGCTGCTGCTGCTCGACGAGCCCACCGCGAGTCTCGACCTCGGTGCGCGCGAAGAGCTGCTCGGGCTGTTGGGCGGATATGCCGCCGAGCCGACGACGCCCGCGATGATCATGGTCACTCATCACGTCGAGGAGATCCCGGTCGGGTTCACGCACGCGCTGCTGCTGCGCGACGGCGCCGTGGTCGCGCAGGGACCGCTCGACGAGGCGCTGACCGCCGAGAATCTGTCGGCGGCATTCGGGATGCCGATCTCTCTCACCGCGGACGGCGGTCGGTACGCCGCGCGCGCCACGGCCTGATAGAATCGATCCTCGGTGCCTGCCTCCGGGCGTGCGCACCAAGCACTTCCGCGTCCTGGCAAAATCCAGGACACCTCTGGATAGGAACCACCATGAAGACTGACATCCACCCCGACTACCAGGCGGTCGTCTTCCGCGACCTCGGCTCCGGGGAGACCTTCCTCACGCGCTCGACGGCGACCAGCGCGAAGACGATCGAGCTGGATGGCGTGACCTACCCGGTCATCGACGTCGAGATCTCGTCGGCGTCGCACCCGTTCTACACGGGCAAGCAGCGCATCATGGACTCGGCCGGTCGCGTCGAGAAGTTCAACCAGCGCTTCAAGAACTTCGGCTCGAAGTAGCCCTCAGCGGATCGGCCAGCTCCCGTCGAGCGATTCCGACGGGTCGATCCGGCCGACCCGGATGAAGTACGCCGTCAGGCTGTCGGCCTGCTCGCGAGCCCACGCCGTTTGCTGCGCGTGCAGTTCGTCGACCGCTCCGTCGAGTCGGTGCCGGCTCACCAACGCCTGAGCGACGCGCCCCGCCGCGATCGCATCAGCGGCGGCATCGTGAGCGCCGTCGAGCGGCACTCCATAGTGGGCGGCGACGGCTTCGAGCGTGCGCTTGCCTTTGCGATAGCGGTCCTGCGCTTTGTCGAGCACGAGCGGGTCGATGACCGGCGCCGGCGAGAGGATCGGCGCCACCCCGTGGCGCCGCGCTTCGTGCTTGAGCAGAGAGAGATCGAACGGCGCGTTGTAGACGACGACCGGGATGCCGGTGTCGAACAGCTCGCGCAGGGTCGCGACGATCTCGGCCACGACCTGGGCGGCGGGGCGGCCGTGGGCGCGTGCGTGCTCGGTCGTGATGCCGTGCACGGCGGTGGCGCCCGCGGGAATGGGCACGCCCGGGTCGGTCAGCCACGATCGCGACCGCTGTACGGCGCCGTCGGGCCCGAGCAGCCCGACATGCGCCGTGACGATGCGGTCGTGCGCGATGTCGACTCCCGTCGTCTCCAGATCGAAGACGCCGACCGACCCATCCCACTGCCGCTGGTGCACCCTTCGACGCTATCTCCCTTGATCCGTCGTCGCGACCGCCGGCCGAGCCACGCCACGCCGCGTCCGCCGGCATCGTGGCGCGCTCGGCCTCGTAGACTCGCGGTGTGGCTGCCTTCTCGCCGTATGCCGACGCTCTCGCCGCCCTCCCGGTGACCCGTCACGAGGTCGTCGTCGCCGGTGGCACGACCGCCTATTGGGCGTACGGGCCCGACGATGCCGAGACGACCCTCGTCGCCGTGCACGGCTATCGGGGCGACCACCACGGCCTGGAGCCGGTCGTCGCGTATCTCGACGGCATCCGCGTGATCTCCCCCGATCTGCCGGGCTTCGGCGAGACGGCGCCGCTGCGGGGGCGTGCGCACACGCTGCAGGTCTACGCCGACTGGCTGACGCAGTTCGTCGCCGCGGTCTCACCGGGCGCGGTGATCCTCGGCCACTCATTCGGATCCATCGTCGTGGCGGCAGCCGTCGCGGGCGGCCTGCAGACACCACGCGTGATCCTGGTCAATCCGATCGGCGCGCCGGCGCTGGAGGGACCGCGCGGGGTGATGACCCGACTCGCGGTGTTCTACTACTGGGCCGGAGCGAGACTGCCGCGGCGGATCGGCGAGGCGCTGCTGCGCAACCGCGTTATCGTGCGGGTGATGAGCTTGTCGATGGTCAAGACGCGGGAGCGGCAGCTGCGCGCGTTCGTGCACGATCAGCACGACGCCTACTTCTCACGGTTCAGCGACCGAGATGTGCTGCACGAAGGGTTCGTCGCCTCCGTGTCGAACGACGTGCGCGCCTACGCGCCGCGCATTGCGCAGCCGACCCTGCTCATCGCTGCCGAGAAGGACGACATCACCCCGATCGAGGCCCAGCGGCGCCTGCAGACCCTGTTCCCTCGTGCCGAACTGGTTGAGATCGCCAGGGTCGGTCACCTCATCCACTACGAGACTCCCCGCGTGGCCGCAGAAGCGGTCATGCGGTTTCTGCGGCCTTGCGCTGACGATACGCGTTGACGTTCATCCGATTGCCGCAATTGCCCTCGTCGCAGTAGCGCTTCGAACCGTTCTTGGAATAGTCGATGTACACGCTTTCGCAATCGTCGGCGCTGCACACGCGCACGCGGCTCCACTGGTCGGCGCGGATGACGTCGACGAAGGCCATGGCCACCTCCACCATGATGCGTGTCGCCAGCGGCGCATCGTCGTCGGTCGCGTGGATGTGCCAGTCGTAGCCGTCGTGGATCGTCAGTTGCGGCAGTGCGTTCCCGTCGCGCAGCATCGCGTTCAGAAGCGGCACCGCCTCGTCGCGACCAACGCTCCACAACGCGCGCAGCCGCCTCCGCACGGCGCGCAGCGCGGCGAGCTCTTCCTCGTCCCGGCGGATGTCGCCCGTGTAGGGATTGGCGGCGAGGTAGGCGTCGAGGTCTGCGAGAGTCTGCAGCCGGTCTTCCCCGTCGAAGCCGGGCAGAGTGTTGACCAGTCCGACGCCGGCGATGAGGGCCTGGCGCGTGTCATGAATGAACACCATGTTGACTCCTGACGACAAAGATGAGTACTGTCACTAGTGTAAACACTCGACACTCATGACTGGATCGCTGGTGACACACACCGCCCCGGTGGCATTCATCCCCGCAGCCCTCACTCCGCCCGCCGTCGACAGCAACCGCCGGACGGTGGGCATCGTGCTGGCCGTCATCTCGGCTTTCGCCTTCGCGTCATCGGGTCCCCTCGTCAAGCCCCTGCTCGAACACGGCTGGTCGCTCTCGGCGGTGCTCATCGCGCGGATGGGGCTGGCGGCTCTCGTGCTCTCACCCGCACTGCTGGGTGCGATGCGGCGCGAAGGAGGATTCCTGCGCCGCCACGTCCGGGCGCTCCTGGCCTTCGGTCTCGTTCCGGTGCTGGGCTGCCAAGTGCTGTTCTTCTCGGCGATGCAACGGATGCCGGTGGCGGTGGCGCTGCTGATCCAGTACCTCGCCCCCGTCCTGCTCGTCGGGTTCGTGTGGCTGCGCACCCGGCGCGCCCCGGCGCGCATCGTCATGATCGGCTCCGTCGCGGCGATCGCGGGTCTCGTGCTGGTCGTCGATGTCTCGGGCGCGCGATTCGACCTCGTCGGCACGCTCCTGGCGCTGGGGGCCGCCGTGTGCGTCTGCGTGTACTTCGCCATGAGCGAGCGCGCCGGTGACGACCTGCCGCCCCTGGCCCTGGCCTCCGGCGGACTGATCGTCGGCACGCTGGCGATGGGCCTGCTCGCTGTCGTCGGGATCATGCCGTTCGCCGCACCCGCCGTGACGGTGACCTTCGCGGGCGTCGAGGTCCCCGGCATCCTGCCCCTGCTCTGGGTGGGGGCTGTCGGGACCTCGCTCGGATACGGGCTCGGAGTCGTCGCCGTCCCGCGCGTGGGCGCCCGACTCGCCTCCTTCCTCGGGCTGAGCGAAGTGCTCTTCGCGCTCGGATTCGCCTGGCTGCTGCTCGGCGAGGCCCCGTCGCCGATTCAACTGGCGGGTGGTGCGCTGCTGCTGACGGGCGTCGTCCTCGTGAAGATGGATGCCGCGGGCCCGGCCGTTCCCGCGGAGCGGTGAACGGGCGAAGCGCTCACGCGTGCGCCATAGCGGCGTAAGCCATCTCGGACAGGATCGACTGCACGGGCGCATCGGCACCGATCTCGGGCTGCGCGCGCACCGTGTACGGCGTCGCGTTCATCAGGCCGAGACCCGCATGGGCTCGGATGCGCAGTTCGCAGTCGGTCTGGGCGGGATGGACGCCCTGCAACACCCCGACCCACAGCTCGACGTATTCGCGTTGCAGGCGACGCACCAGCCGGCGATCGTCGTCGGCGAGGATCGGGAGGTCGCGATCATGCACCCGGACGATGTCGGCGTGGGCGACGGCGAAGTCGACATGGAAATCGATGAGCGCCCGCAGATTGCCACGCTCGTCACCGCCCGCGTCGATGGCCCGTCGCCCACCGGCCAGCAGCTCTTCTCCGGCGCTGAGCAGCAGGGTGCCGAGCAGGGCGCGCTTGTTCTCGAAGTGACGGTACACGGCGGGCCCGGTAATGCCGACCGCGGTGCCGAGGTCTTCCAGACTGACCCCGTCGAAGCCTCGGGCGGCGAACAGACGCGCGGCCTCGCGCAGGAGGGCCCTGTGGCGTTCGTTCTTGGCGCGATTGCGGGGCGTCGCCGATGCCGAGGGTGGGCGCGTTGTCATTGTGGGATTCCTCGCACGGGAAGTATCGGGTGAAGGAAAGCTAACCCACTGCTGACCTCCGCCACGACCGCGGCGGCGAGACCGATATCGCATCGATACCCTCAGGCGCCGTCCGGTCGGTGCCGGCGCGGTCATGGGAAACGCGGTGTTCCCTCAGCGGATGCGCCGCCACCTCGGCTTAGCGTGGGGTGGTGGCATCCCCTCTGCGCGTTCTCGGCATCGACCCGGGCTTGACCCGGTGCGGCATCGGTGTCGTCGATGTCGCACGCGATCGCTCGGCGGCGCTCGTGCACGTCGGCGTCGTTCGCTCGTCGGCCGAACTGCCGATCGAGCGGCGGCTGCATGCGATCGCGGCGGGGATCAGGGGTGTGCTCGACGAGCATCGCCCCCACGTCGTCGCCGTCGAGCGCGTGTTCGCGCAGCACAACCGCAACACCGTGATGGGCACCGCACAGGCCAGCGGCATCGCCCTGCTCGTCGCCGCCGAGCGGGGCCTGCCCGCGGCCACCCACACTCCGACAGAGGTGAAGGCCGCCATCACCGGCTACGGAGCCGCCGACAAGCTGCAGGTGCAGACGATGGTGGCGCGCGTGCTGCGCCTGGATGCCCTCCCGCAGCCGGCCGATGCCGCCGACGCCCTCGCCCTCGCCCTGTGCCACGCCTGGCGGCGCGGCCCCGCCGTGCCTGCGACGGGCGCGGCGCTCACTCCCGCGCAGCGGGCCTGGGCGGACGCGGAACGAGCGACATCGCATGCCACGACACGGGGCTGACCACCGCGTGTCGCTCGAACAAATCTCCGAAACGTTCTCTAGAATGAGATCATGATCTCTTCGCTGCGCGGGCGTGTCGTCCACCTCGACACGGAGTCCGCGATCATCGAAGTCGGGGGAGTCGGGTTCGGTGTCGCCCTCACCGCGCAGACGGCGCGCACGCTGCACCTGGGCGACGAGGCGTTCGTGCACACGATGCTCGTCGTGCGCGAAGACGCACTCTCCCTCTACGGGTTTGCCGAGCGCGATGAGCTCGCGGTGTTCACGCAACTGCTCGGCGTGTCAGGAGTCGGACCGAAGTCGGCGCTGGGTGTGCTCTCAGCGCTCGATATCGCCCAGATCGCCGAGGCCGTCGCCGCCGAAGACGACGCTCCGTTTCGTCGCGTCAGCGGCATCGGCCCGAAGACGGCGAAGCTCATCGTCGTCCAGCTCGCGGGCAAGCTCCACGTCGCGTTGCCGGCCACGCCGACATCCGGCACCGCGCCGACGATCGCGGCACAGGTCATCGCTGCCCTCGTCGCCCTCGGCTGGAGTGAGCGGGTGAGCGCTGAGGTCGTCGCGAGCATCGCGGATGCCGCCACACCCGCCGAGCGAACGTCGGTGCCGACGCTGCTGCGGCTCGCTCTCGCGCACCTCGGGCCGGCTCGAGCGGGAGGCGGCGGTGCCTGAGGGTCTGCAATCGGGGGGTCTGCAATCGCCCAGCGCATTCGACCCGGCACTACCGGTAGACGAGACCGAGCTCGCCGTCGAAGGCGCGCTGCGACCGGCATCCCTGGCGGAGTTCATCGGACAGCAGAAGGTGCGTGGGCAGTTGCAACTGCTGTTGGATGCGGCACGCATCCAACAGCGCCCGGCCGACCACATCCTGCTGTCCGGCCCGCCGGGTCTGGGCAAGACGACTCTGGCGATGATCGTGGCGCACGAGAGCGGCAGGGGACTGCGCATGTCCAGCGGTCCCGCGATCCAGCACGCCGGAGATCTCGCGGCGCTGTTGTCGAGCCTCGTGCCCGGCGAGGTGCTGTTCATCGACGAGATCCACCGCATGGCCCGCTCCGCCGAAGAGATGCTGTACCTGGCGATGGAGGATTTCCGCATCGACATCATGGTCGGCAAAGGCGCCGGGGCCACCAGCATCCCGCTCGACCTGTCGCCCTTCACTCTCGTCGGGGCCACGACACGTTCCGGTCTGCTGCCCAACCCGCTGCGCGACCGGTTCGGATTCACGGCGCACCTGGAGTACTACGAGCCCGAAGAGCTCGAACGCGTCATCGCCCGGTCGGCGACGATGCTCGATGTCGAGCTGCCGGCATCCGCTCGCGCAGAGATCGCGCGACGCTCACGCGGGACTCCGCGCATCGCGAACCGACTGCTGCGGCGGGTGCGTGACTACGTCATCGTGCACGGGGGGAAGGGGCGTGTCGGCGACGCCCACGTGTCGGCGGCATTGGATCTGTACGACGTCGACGAGATCGGCCTCGACCGGCTCGACCGCGCCGTGCTCGATGCCGTCGTGCGCCGGTTCCGCGGCGGGCCGGTGGGCTTGAGCACGCTGGCCGTGACGGTCGGCGAAGAAGCCGAGACGATCGAGTCGGTCGTCGAGCCTTACCTCGTGCGCATCGGCTTTCTGAGTCGCACTCCGCGCGGGCGGGTCGCAACGCCTGAGGCCTACGCGCATCTGCGTGTGCCATCCTCGGATCGGGCGCTGAGATTCGATGACCTATAATCGCTGAGGGCTTGCTGCCTTTTCCTCGCGCCCTCGCGCGGTCACCCGAAAGGTTTTCGTATGGACTGGATGCTCATTGCCGTCATGGGGGCGCTGCTGGTCTTCATGTTCTGGAGCTCGCGTCGCCGGGCACAGAAGGCGAAGGCCGAGCAGGAGGCGAAGGCGCGTGCCATGGTCCCCGGCGTCAAGGTGCTGCTGCAAGGCGGGCTCTACGGCACGCTCGTGTCCTATGACGGCGAAGACCTGTCGAAGTCAGCCCTCGTCTCCCTCGCTCCGGGCGTCGAGGTCGAGGTGCACAGCCAGGCGATCCTGCGTGCCGTGGAGGACGCCGAAGACGAGGTCGTCCCGGACGAGTCTCTGACCGATGCCTCCGACGATGAGGTCTCTTCGCCGAGCGACGACACCGCCGCAGACAGTGCGTCCGGCGACAAGCCCCAGGCCTGAGTACCGTCGCTTCCGGCTGCACGCCGAAGCTCCTCGAAGAAAGCTGACCCTCCGTGGCCACACCCACCCCCGTGCGTCATGCCTGGCGCGCGCTGACCGGTCTGATCGTGACCGCAGCCGTGCTGTTCGGCATCAACGCGCTCGGCGTCTATGTGTTCGACAAGAGTTCGTGGAGCCCCGAGCTCGCGCTCGACTTGCAGGGCGGGACGCAGATCATCCTGCAGGCGAAGACCTCCGATGGATCCACGCCGACGACCGAGCAGATGGACCAGGCCGCCACGATCATCCGGCAGCGCGTGGACGCGTCCGGCGTCGGCGAGACCGACATCACGACGCAGGCCGGCAACCAGATCGTCGTGCAGATCCCCGGACAGGCCGACGACGAGACGCGCGATCGCATCGCCGCGGCAGCGCAGATGCAGTTGCGCCCGGTGCTCTACACGACAGCGGCCAGCACCACGTACATCGGTGACGACGGCAACGAGACCCCCTATCCCACGCCGGACCCGACCCTCAACGCCACGCCCACCGTGGCGCCCACCGACGCGAGCGATCTGAACTGGATCACCGACGCGCTGTACGCCGAGTTCCTCGCCTACGACTGTGCCGACGAGACGAACGATCCGGCCAATGCGCCGCAGGACGAGCCGGTGATCGCGTGCGACGCGAGCGGAAGCGCGAAGTATGTGCTCGGACCGGTGGAACTCGACGGATCGTCGATCAGCGACGCCACCGCCGGCATGGACTCGCAGACCGGCCAGTGGGTCGTGAGCATCACGTTCGACGCCGAAGGCACCGAGGCCTTCGCGGCGGTGAGCAAGCGCCTGTACGCCTTCACGCAGGCCGGGACCACCCCGCAGAACCAGTTCGCCTTCGTGCTGGACGGTGTCATCATCTCGGCGCCGACGATGAACGCGCAGATCTTGGACGGCAATCCACAGATCAGCGGATCGTTCACTCAGGAGACCGCCCAGACGCTCGCCGATCAGCTCAAGTTCGGAGCGCTCCCGCTGAGCTTCGAGGTCGTCAGCACCAACTCGATCTCGGCGACCCTCGGGTCGCAGCAGCTGCAGATCGGCCTCATCGCCGGACTCATCGGCCTCGCGCTCGTCGCCCTGTACTCGCTCATCGTCTATCGTGCACTCGGCTTCGTCATCATCGCCTCGCTCGGCGTGATGGCGGTGCTCACCTACATCACGCTGTGCATCCTGGCCTGGCGCATGGGGTTCCGGCTCTCGCTGGCCGGTGTGGCGGGTCTGATCGTCACGATCGGGTTCACGGCCGACTCGTTCATCGTCTACTTCGAACGCATCCGTGACGAGCTGCGCGACGGCAAGAGCATCACGGGAGCCGTCGAAGACGGCTGGGGCCGGGCCAAGCGCACGATCTACATCTCGAAGTCGATCAACATCCTCGCCGCCCTCGTGCTGTACATCCTCGCTGACGCGACCGTGAAGGGCTTCGCCTTCACCCTGGGGCTGACCACCGTCATCGACATCCTGATCTTCATCCTGTTCACCCATCCGGTGATGCAGTTGCTCGCCCGCACGCGCTTCTTCGGCGGTGGCCACCCGCTGTCGGGTCTGGACCCCGCCGCTCTCGGCGCGGTCTATCGCGGTCGCGCGCAGTTCCGCGCTCCGGCACCGGCCGGCGCGAAAGGCTCTGCGGCGCGCCGCACGGCGCGCTCGCGCGGCGAGGCGGAACGTCGGCAGACGATCGCAGAACGCAAGCAGGCAGAGCTGGCCGCACAGGAGCAGTCGGGAAGAACCCGCCAGACGACGGAGGGGGAGAACTGATGCGATCCATGAACGAGTTCGGCAACGACCTCTACACCGGCAAGACATCCTTCCCCTTCGTGGGGCGGCGTAGGCTCTGGTTCGTCATCGCCGCGATCCTCGTGATCGGTGCGTGCCTGGTCCCGCTGATCCGCCCGGTCCAGTTCTCGATCGAGTTCACCGGCGGTTCCCAGTTCACAGTGAGCGGTGTGGCGACCCCCGACCAGGAGGTCGCGACGGGCGCCGTGCAGTCGGTCGTCGCTGACGCGAACACGAAGGTCACCACGATCGGCGACGACGGTGTGCGCATCCAGACCGATCAGATGACGGATGCCGACACGCGCGCTGTCTCAGCGGCGCTGGCCGAGGCGTTCGACGTCGATGCCGACAGCGTGAGCTCGTCCTTCATCGGTCCCAGCTGGGGCCAGGACGTCACGCGGCAGTCCCTGTGGGGTCTCGCGATCTTCCTCGCGCTGACCTTCATCATCCTCGCCGTGTACTTCCGCACCTGGAAGATGTCTGTCGCGGCCATCATCGGTCTCGTCGACGTGCTCGTGATCACGATCGGCGTCTACGCGCTGTTCGGTTTCGAGATCTCGCCCGCCGCCGTCATCGGCTTCCTCACGATCCTGGCGTATTCGCTGTACGACACGACGGTCGTCTTCGACAAGATCCGCGAGAACACGAAAGAAGACGGCGAGCAGTCGGGGCGCACGTTCGGCGAGTCGGTCAACCTCGCGGTCAACCAGACCCTCGTCCGCTCCATCAACACGACCGTGGTGGCCGCACTGCCCACAGGGGCGATCCTGTTCATCGGGGCCCTGTGGCTGGGCGCTCAGACGCTGACCGACATCTCGCTGTCGATCTTCGTCGGCACGATCGTGGCCGCCTACTCGACCCTGTTCGTCGCCGCCCCCCTGTACTCGCTGCTGCGCGAGAACGAGCCGGAGCTGCGTGCGCGTGACGCGCGTGTGCTCGGCGCTCGTGAACGTGCCGCAGTCGGCGTGTGAACGATCGCCCCGCTGCCCGGGCATAGGATTGACGGGTTATCCCGGGCGGAGGTGAGCGCATGACCGAAACGGCGCCCGCGTCCGCCCAGAACACGACACCGGCCTCGTCGCAGAGCTCCTCGTTGCGGCGCCTCGTGCCCCGGATCTTCTCCCGCGCACCCTCGCGCAACGGCCTCGAGCAGCTGGTGCGCACGGTGCGCACGCACCACCCCAAGGGCGACGTCCTCATCATCGAGCGCGCCTACCAGGTCGCCGCTCGTGCGCACGCGACGCAGAAGCGCCAGAGCGGCGAGCCCTACATCACCCATCCGCTCGCGGTCGCCCAGATCCTCGCCGACCTGGGGCTGGGTCCGCGCGCAATCGCTGCCGCCCTGCTGCACGACACCGTCGAAGACACCGACTACCGGCTCGATCAGCTCGCCGCCGAGTTCGGCGACGAGGTCGCGATGCTCGTGGACGGCGTCACGAAGCTCGACAAGGTCAAATACGGCGACGCGGCGCAGGCCGAGACGGTGCGCAAGATGATCGTCGCGATGTCGAAGGACATCCGGGTGCTGCTGATCAAGCTCGCCGATCGTCTCCACAACGCCCGCACGTGGGGTTTCGTTCCGCCGGAGAAGGCGGCGAAGAAGGCCACGGAGACGCTGGAGATCTATGCGCCGCTCGCGCACCGCCTCGGCATCCAGGCGGTCAAGAGCGAACTCGAAGACCTCTCCTTCGCCGTGTTGCACCCCAAGCTCTACGTCGAGATCGACAGCCTCGTCAAGCAGCGCACCCCGCAGCGCGAGGAGTATGTGCAGCAGGTCATCGACGCCGTCGATGCAGACCTGCGCGAACTGCGCATTCGGGGACGCGTCATGGGGCGCCCGAAACAGCTGTACTCGGTGTATCAGAAGATGGTCGTGCGCGGCCGCGAGTTCGATGACATCTACGACCTGATCGGCATCCGCGTGCTCGTCGGCACCGTCCGCGACTGCTACGCCGTGCTCGGCGCGATCCACGCTCGGTGGACACCGCTGCCGGGACGCTTCAAGGACTACATCGCAACTCCCAAGTTCAACCTCTACCAGTCGCTGCACACGACGGTGATCGGCCCCGCCGGGCGCACGGTCGAGATCCAGATCCGCACCCACGAGATGCACCAGCAGGCCGAGTACGGCGTCGCGGCGCACTGGAAATACAAGGAGCGGGTCAACGGCGGAAAACCCGACGCGAAGTCGGTCGACGCCGACATGGCGTGGCTCGCGCACATCTCGGACTGGTCGGCCGAGACGGCCGACCCGGGGGAGTTCCTCGACTCCCTGCGCTTCGAGATCGGCGCGAAGGAGGTGTACGTCTTCACCCCGAAGGGGCGCGTGATCGGTCTTCCGGCCGGTGGCACCCCCGTCGACTTCGCCTACGCCGTGCACACCGAGGTCGGCCATCGCACGATGGGCGCGAAGGTCAACGGCCGCCTCGTGCCCCTGGAGTCGGAACTGCACTCCGGTGACGTTGTCGAGGTGTTCACCTCGAAGAATCCGGATGCCGGACCCAGCCAGGACTGGCTGAGCTTCGTGAAGAGCACCCGTGCACGCAGCAAGATCCGCGGATGGTTCACCAAAGAGCGCCGCGACGAGGCGGTCGAACAGGGCAAGGACGCCATCGCGCGCGCCATGCGCCGGCAGAATCTGCCGCTGCAGCGGCTGATGGGGCAGGATTCGCTCACCGAAGTCGCTCGCCAATTGCGCTACGAAGACGTCACTCGCCTGTACGCCGCCGTCGGTGAGGGCCACGTGTCGACGCAATCGGTGATCGAGAAGGTCACCGCGCTCGTGCGCGCTCAGGAGGACACCTCGACGGGCCCGATCGACCTGCCTGCCGTGGGGCGGTCGAAGGCACCTCGCGGCGGTGACTCCGGAGTGCTCGTGCGCGGAGCCCCCGACATCCTCGTCAAGCTCGCGAAGTGCTGCACGCCGGTGCCGGGCGATGACATCGTCGGCTTCGTCACGCGCGGCAGCGGCGTCTCGGTGCACCGCGCCGACTGCAGCAACGTCACCTCGCTCAAAGACGACCCGGATCGCATGATCGAGGTCTCCTGGGCACCGACGACCAAGAGCGTGTTCCTCGTGCACATCCAGGTCGAGGCGCTCGACAGGTCGGGACTGCTCAGCGACATCACCCGCGTGCTCAGCGAGCACCACGTCAACATCCTGTCGGCCTCGGTGCAGACGACCAACGACCGGCTCGCGTTGAGCCGCTACGTGTTCGAGATGGGCGACATCGTGCACCTGGACCGTGTGCTCAACGCGGTCCGTCGCATCGACGCGGTGTATGACGTCTACCGCGTCACCTCGTCCTGAGCCCGCTCGCGCAGAAACGCCAGCGCCGGGCGCTTGTGCTGCCGCGCGAGATCTCGCGCCAGGTGCTCGACCGTACGTGCGGCAAGCCCGCTCTGCCAGGCGAGCATCGCCTCGACGACCGCACCCACGTCCTCGCCGGAGTACATGCCGCGCACGAGGTCGGACAGCGTCTTCTCCGGTGTCGTCACCGCGACACCGCTCACCCGCACCACGTCCGCAGCGCACAACGCCTGATCGCGATAGACGAGACGCACATCGATCACGTGATGAATGCGCGTCGACGACATCCGCTGGACGGTGTGCCTCGCCGGGGGTTCGCTCAGCGCCCCGTGCACCCACGCCGCCGAGACGCGCGCCAGAGCGAGCTTCGGCGGCACCAGAGCGCGCAGCGACCCGGCGCGCAGCTCTCGCGTCTCCGCGGCGTCGGCGGGCATGAACGCCTCTCCGACCTCGATGAGGTCACCGTCCAGGCGCGCCGCACACAGTTCGGCTTCCGAAAGTCGATCACCCGGGAGGTACAGAAACGGCCACAGCATGACTGGCAGTGTGCCCCATCACGGCAGTCGCGTGCGGGCAGGTCGGCAAACTGTGGAGAGATTCGCGAAAGTCGCTGTTGGGGAGGAGGCGACGAGATCTCGGGGCAGTTACCCGCCGAGTGCCTTCAGCCACGCCGTGCGCGCGTCGAGGGCATCCTTGGCCTTGGCGATCTTCCCCTCGTCGCCCGACTTCTTCGCGGCGTCGAGCTCGGCTTCCAGCTTGACGATCGCGTCACGCAGTTGCTGCGTCATGTCGTTGTGCCGCGCCTTGGTCTCGGGGTTGTTGCTCTTCCACTCGGTGTCTTCGCGCGCCTTGACACCCTGTTCGATCTTGCGCAGGTCGTCGTCGAGGCTGCGCTCGGCATCCCTCGGGAAGATGCGCCCGATCTCGTCCCAGCGACGCTGGATGCCGGTGAGCAGCGCACGAGCTTTCGCGGTGTCCTTTTCCTTGGGGACAGCGGCGGCTTCGACGAGCAGTGCCCGCTTGGCTTCGATCTTCTCTCTGGACTCCTCGGCCTCGGCCTGCTCGCGGCCGGCACGCGCCGCGTACAGCGCGTCGCCGGCGGCCTTGAATCGGGCCCACAGCGCGTCGTCGACCTTCTGGCCGGCGCGGCCCGCACCCTTCCACTCGTCGAGCAGCGTGCGGTACGCGCCGATGCCCTCTTCACCCTTGCTGGCGAGCGCCTCGGCACGCTCCACAAGGCGGGTCTTGGCGTCGCGGGCCGCGCGATGCTGGTCGTCCAGGCCCGAGTAGAACTCGCGGCGACGCTTGTCGAGCACGGCACGCGCATCGCGGAAGCGCTTCCACAGCTGCTGGCCGGTGCTCTTGGGCAGGCGGGGACCGTGCGCCTGTTGCGCCTGCCACTGCTCGAACAGCGCCGTGACCTCAGCGGAGGTCTGTTTCCACTGGATCGACTTGGGGTCGCGCGCGGCGATCCCCTCGATGCTCTCCACGAGTGCGGTGCGCTCGGCGATGGCGGCATCCAGAGCCGCCCGCTGCGCCTGCGTCTGCGCGGCAGAGGCCGCGCTGAGCGTCTCGTCCAGAACGTCGAGTCGGGCCTGAAGAGCCGCCAGGTCGCCCACGGCCGCAGCACCCGTGATGCGCTCGCGCAACGTCTTCAAGGTCGCACGCAGATCGGATGCCGCCGCGCCCCTGCCGCGGTGACGGGTCTCGAGCAGAGTGACCTCGCCGGCCAGGTCGGCGAACTTGCGCTCGAAGTAGGCGAGAGCCTCCTCGGGCGTGCCGTCGGGATACTCGCCAACGACCCGCCACTGATCACCCTCGCGCACCGAGACGCTGCCATCGGCGTCGACGCGACCGAACGACGCGGCGGGTGCGACCGCGACCGGAGCCACGGTGGCGCGGACGGCCGGAGGTCGGGGCAGCGGAACGCGCCCGGGAGTGGGGACCGGCGCGGGGGCAGGAGGCGGGG
>JASGEE010000077.1:0-19544 GCA_047606715.1 Microbacterium sp. | reverse complement strand
GGTGCTCGCACTGCCGGGCGCCGAGGAGTCGGCCGAGCGGCGCGCGCTGCGGGCGATCCGCGGCACGAGCCTGCGGGCGCACGAGACGCTGCGGGAGATGGTCGCGGTGCTGCGCTCGGACGGTGCCGTGCCAGTTCCGGTGCGGGCGGGCGTGGCGGCTCTGGTCGAGCAGGCGCGGAGCTGGGGGCTCGACGTGTCGCTCGACGACATGCTCGCCGAGGCGCTGTCGGGCGCCGTGGATCAGGCCGCGCGCCGTGTCGTGCAGGAGGCCCTCGCGAACGCGTCGCGCCACGCGCCGGGGGCGACGGTGCGTGTGTCACTGGCGGAGGACGCCGGCGGCGTCCGTGTCGCCGTTCTCTCGACGGGAGGGCGCGGCGCGACGGCCCTCGCCGGCAGCGGCTGGGGACTGCGCCTGCTGCGCGAACGGGTCGAGACGATCGGCGGCGGCTTCGCGGCCGGCCCCGTCGACGGCGGGTGGCTCGTCGAAGCCGTGCTGCCGCGCGAGGTGGGGGTGGCGTCGTGAGTGCCGTGCGCGTCGTGCTCGCGGACGATCACGCGATGATCCGCGAGGGGTTGCGAATGATGCTCGACGCGCACGGCGTCGAGGTCGTCGGCGAGGCCGGCGACGGCGCGGAGGCGATCGCCGCAGCGTCTGCGCTGCGCCCCGACGTCGTGCTGATGGACTTGCGGATGCCGGGCATCGACGGTGTCGAGGCGACCCGCCGCATCGTCGCGGACGGTACGGCCGAGGTCGTCGCGCTCACGAGCTTCGACGAGGACGAGCTCGTGGTCGGCGCGCTGCGGGCGGGCGCCGTCGGCTTCCTCCTGAAGACGGTGGATGCCGCAGGGCTCGCGGACGCGGTGCGCCGTGTCGCGGCGGGGGAGGGCGTGCTCGACCCGCGGGTGACGCGGCGAGCGCTGGCGGTCGTGACGAGTGCGGAACCCGTGGCATCCGCCCCGCCGGCGGGGCTTGCGGAGTTGACCGACCGCGAGCGCGAGGTGCTCGAGGCGATGCGGGACGGGCTGTCGAACACGCAGATCGCCGAGCGGCTGTTCGTGTCGCTGCCGACGGTCAAGACGCACGTGTCGAACGTGCTGGCGAAGCTCGGTGCAGGCAGCCGCACGCATGCCGTAGCCATGGTCGTGGGCGTGCCGTTGTCACGGTGAGGTGATCATGAGAACGGCGGATGGCCGCCGCAAACGTCACGCGAGCGTTACCTCGGCGAAACCGCTCTCGTATGCGTAAGCAATAGCTTCACGGTCAAGAGTCCTCAGATCGGGCCGGTCATGCCGGCATGCACGGCCCGTGTCGCTCCCCGTGGAAGGCCCTCACCGATGACACCCAGCAACGAAGCGGCTTCGCCGCAGACCGCCCCCCGAGACATCGTCGAGGCCGCAGGCCACCCCGTCGGCAGCGGCAACATGAAACCCGAGTACGACCCCCGCCTCGCCAACGAAGACCTCGCCCCGCTGCGCAAGCAGACGTGGAGCTGGTACAACATCTTCGCGTTCTGGATGTCGGACGTGCACTCGGTCGGCGGCTACGTCACGGCCGGATCGCTGTTCGCCCTCGGCATCGCCGCCTGGCAGGTGCTCGTCGCGCTCGTGGTCGGCATCGTCATCGTGCAGATCTTCGCGAACCTCGTCGCCAAGCCGAGCCAGCAGACGGGCGTCCCCTACCCCGTCATCAACCGGGCGATCTTCGGCGTCAAGGGTGCCAACGTCCCGGCGATCATCCGTGGCCTCATCGCCATCGCCTGGTACGGCGTGCAGACCTTCCTCGCCGCCGAGAGCCTCAACATCATCTTCCTGAAGTTCATCCCGGGCTCCGCCGACCTCCTCAACTACAGCTTCCTCGGCCTGTCGGCACTCGGCTGGATCTCCTACGCAATCCTGTGGGTCGCGCAGGTCGCGCTGTTCTGGAACGGCATGGAGGTCATCCGCCGCTTCATCGACTGGGCCGGTCCCGCGGTGTACGTCGTGATGGTCGTCCTCGCCGTCTACCTCGTCTCGCAGGCGGGATGGGAGAACATCGACCTCAACCTGTCCGACCCGGACAGCGCACCGACCAGCATCTGGGGAACGATCGGGCTCATGGTGACAGCCATCAGCATCGTCGTCTCGTACTTCTCCGGTCCGATGCTCAACTTCGGCGACTTCGCCCGTTACGGCAAGTCGTTCTCCCAGGTCAAGCGCGGCAACTTCTGGGGTCTCCCGGTCAACTTCCTGTTCTTCTCGCTGCTGACCGTCATCACCGCCTCGGCCACCGTGCCGGTGTTCGGCGAGCTCATCACCGACCCCATCCACACGGTGGAGAAGATCGACTCGTGGTTCGCGATCCTCCTCGGTGGGCTGACGTTCGTCACGGCGACCGTCGGCATCAACATCGTCGCGAACTTCATCTCCCCGGCGTTCGACTTCTCCAACGTCGCTCCGCACCGCATCTCGTGGCGGATGGGCGGAATGATCGCGGCGGTCGGATCGGTGTTCCTCACGCCGTGGAACTGGTACTCGAACGACGACGCGATCCACTACACGCTGGGCTTCCTCGGTGCGCTCATCGGGCCGCTGTTCGGCACCCTGATCGCCGGCTACTACGTCGCGGCCAAGCAGCGGGTCAAGACCGACGCGATGTTCACGTTCGATGAGAAGGGTCCCTACTGGTACACCAAGGGCTACAACCCGAACGCGGTCAAGACGATGCTCTGGGCCGGCATCCCCACGATCATCATCGCGATCTTCCCGAAGATGTTCGCCGACCTCGGCCTGTTCGACGTGGCTTGGATCAGCAACTACACGTGGTTCATCGGCTGCGGTCTCGCCTACGTCGTCTTCGCCGGCCTCGAGCGCTCGAACCCGCTGATCCCGACCTTCGCGGGCGACACGGAGGGCATCTCCGACGGCACGCAGAGCGCGGCGCAGGATTCGTGAGAATCCTCCTCGTCAACCCGAACACCTCCCGGGCGATGACCGCGAAGATCGCGGACGCCGCCCGGGAGGTGGCGGCCCCCGACGTCGAGATCGTGGCGGTGTGCCCGGATGAGGGTGCCGCAGCGATCGAGAGTCACGTCGACGACGTGGCTGCGGCGCGCGCCGTCATCGAGCTGATCGAGGCCGACCTGGCCGTCGGAGGCAGCGACGGCTACATCGTGGCCTGCTTCGGCGACCCCGGGCTGGATGCCGCGCGCGAACTGGTGGAGGTGCCGGTCGTCGGCATCGCGGAGGCCGCGATGCACGTCGCCGCCCTCTCCGGGCGCTCGTTCGCCGTCGTGACCACCCTCGCCCGCACCCTCGGCCGGGCCGACGACCTGCTGGCCCGATATGGGATGCAGCGCGCCTGCGTCGCACTGGAGGCGACCGACATCCCGGTGCTCGACCTGGAAGAGACCTCCTCGCTCGCCGTGGACACGATCGCCGACGTGGCGGCGCGGGCCGTCGCCACAGCCCGCGCCGACGTGATCGTCCTCGGCTGTGCGGGGATGGCCGACCTGTGCGCGACCGTGTCGCAGCGGGTGGGCGTGCCCGTCGTCGACGGCGTCGCCGCCGCGGTCGGGCTCGTCGCCGCGATGAGCCGCATGGGGGTGGGCACGAGCAAGCGCGACGAATACGCGCCGCCGCCGCGCCGTCCACTGCCCGCCGTCCAGATGTCCAGTTTGAAAAACGTGCAACACCGCAACGCGCCCCGGTGCCACAATGGGCGCAGCCTCGCCGACACGCGAGCACACCACGATGGAGGACGCCCATGAGCTCACTCACCGACCAGTTGCTGCGGCGCAAGCCGATCATCTTCCAGCACAAGCACCATGAGGGCGAGGAGTTGCCGCGCACGCTGGGCACCTTCCAGCTCACGATGTTCGGTGTCGGCGCGACAGTCGGCACGGGGATCTTCTTCGTGCTGAGCGAGGCGATCCCCAAGGCCGGGCCGGCCGTGCTGATCTCCTTCGTCCTGGCGGCCATCTGCGCCGGTCTTTCTGCGCTGTGCTACGCGGAGCTCTCCTCGGCGATCCCGGTGAGCGGGTCGACGTACTCGTACACGTACCACGCGCTCGGCGAGTTTGCCGCGATCATCGTCGCCGGCTGCGTCATCCTGGAATACGGGGTGGCGACATCGGCGGTCGCCGTCGGGTGGAGCGGGTATTTCAACGAGTTGCTGCACAGTCTGTTCGGTTTCTCGCTGCCCACCGAGCTGTCGCTGTCCTTCGTCCCCGGTGCAGACGGCGCTGCGACGGGTGGCATCATCAACCTCCCGGCGATCGTGCTCGTCGTGCTCTGCATGCTGCTGCTCCTGCGCGGCGCGTCCGAGTCGGCGACGGTCAATGCCATCATGGTGCTCATCAAGCTCAGTGTGCTGGTCCTGTTCGTCATCATCGGATTCTCGGCCTTCAACGCCGACCACTTCTCGAACTTCTTCGGACAAGCGGCGGGCATCTCGGGAGCCGCCGGCACGATCTTCTTCTCGTTCATCGGCCTGGATGCTGTGGCCACCGCGGGTGAAGAGGTGAAGAACCCGCAGAAAGCGCTGCCGCGCGCCATCATCGGCGCGCTGATCATCGTGTCGGCGATCTACATCCTCGTCGCGCTCGCCGGCATCGCCGCCAAGCCGGTGGAGTTCTTCGGCACCGAGGAAGCGGGCGAAGCCGGGCTCGCGAAGATCCTCAACGACGTCACCGGCTCGACTGTCTGGGGAACGATCCTCGCCGCCGGCGCCGTCATCTCGATCTTCTCGGTGACGCTCGTGTGCCTCTACGGCCAGACGCGCATCCTGTTCTCGATCGCGCGCGACGGCTTCATCTCGAAGCGGTTCCTCGAGGTGAACCCGAGGACCCTGACTCCCGTCTTCAACACCGTCGTCGTGGCCGTCATCGTCGCGATCATCGCCGGGCTCGTTCCGTCGGACTATCTGTGGGACACGGTGTCGATCGGAACCCTGATGGCCTTCTCGTTCGTCGCGATCTCCGTCATGGTGCTGCGCCGCACGCGGCCCGACCTGGAGCGTCCCTTCAAGGTGCCGCTCTACCCCGTTGTCCCGATCCTGACGATCGTCTCGTGCCTCTACATTCTCGCGGGCCTGAGCCCCATCACATGGGTGATCTTCGCCGTCTGGATCGTTGTTGTGCTCGCCTTCTACTGGATCTACGGCCGTCGCAACGCGACCCTGAGCAACTACACGTCGGATGAGGAGATCGCCGAGCCGATCCCTGCCAAGGAAGACAAGCGATGACATACCTCGTCGGCTACGGGCCGCACAACAACGATCAGAGCGCGATCGAGCTGGCCTGCCAGTTGGCGCGGACGCTTCCCGAGCCCATCGTGGCGGTGTCGGTCATGCCTCGCGCGTGGGGCACGCCCGCCGTCGGCGACACCGACCGCGAGTTCGAACGCTGGATCGTGGAGGAGGGCGAAGCCGCCAGCGCGGCTGCGCTGGAAGACTTTGCGCGGCATGCAGAGGTCTCCGAGACGGATGCCGTGTGGGTCTCGGGCCGCTCGGTCCCGCAGACGCTGCTCGAACAGTCCGAACAGCGTGTGGCGTCGATGCTCGTTGTCGGTTCGAGCGGCGATGCCGATCCGGGCCGGATCCGTCTGTCGTCCAAGACCGATCGGCTCGTGCACTCATCCACGGTGCCGGTGGCGATCGCTCCGCGCGGATACCGCACGACGAGCCCCGTCACCCGCATCACGGTCGGGTTCCGCGACGACGACGCGAGCTGGTCGCTGCTCACGCTCGTGGGCACGCTCGCCCGCGACGCCGGGGTGAGCCTGCGGGTCGTGACGTTCCTGGTGACGCCGTCGCGTCGGCCGGTGACCAGTTCGGTCAGTCACGCCGAGACGCAGGTGATCGAGCTGTGGACCCAGCAGGCGCAGCGGGCGCAGGCCGAGGCCAGGGCCGAGCTGGAGGCGAAGGGCTTCACGGATGACAGCCTGGAGGTGTTGCTCACCGGCGGCGCGGACTGGAACGCCGCGATCTCGTCCATCGACTGGTGCGACGGCGATCTGCTCGCGCTGGGTTCGTCGGCGACGCACCGTCTGGCGCACGTCTTCCTCGGATCCAGCGCCTCGAAGATCGTGCGCAACTCGCCCGTTCCGGTCGTGGTCGTGCCTGGGCAGGCAGCGCAGTAGCTCGTGGGTGCGAGCCTGTCGTCGCATTCGTCCGGCGCATGACGCGGTTAAACCCGCGGGTGGCCGCTGTTTGCGCCGGATGAAGCGCGGGTGGATGCGCGGTGAGCACTCGACCGGCGGTGGAGGCACGGTGCGAAAACCGCACCGGCATCGGGACCCCCTCAGTCGCGGATGCGCACCGACAGGCAGGTGACGCAGCCCTCGAGCTTCTCGAATTCGGTGATCGGGCAGGTGATGACCTCAAGCCCGCGCGCGCGGAACAGCTCCGCGGTCTGCGGGGCATCCGCGGACATCAGCACCGTCGTCTCGTCCAGCACGACGACGGCGGTTCCGTGCTCTTCGGGCACGGCGAGGAAAGCGGGGAATGCGGACGGATCGTCGACCGCGGCCGGGAAGCCGATGACGGTGCCGTCGGGCAGGGCCGTCACGGCGCTCTTCAGGTGCAGGCGCTTGGTGACCGGCACGGCGACGACCTCCCAGCCTCGGGGCGTGAGCAGCTCGCGCAACTGCGCGATGCCGGCGTCGTTGGTGCGCAGCGTGCGCCCGACGTACACGGTGCGGCCGATCTTGAGCACGTCGCCGCCGTCGAGCGTTCCGGGCTGCTGGATCGTCTCGTGAGGGATGCCGAGGCCATCGAGCGCCGCCCGAGTCGTGGCGATCTCGCCCCGGCGGGAGGCGGCGCCGGGACTGGTCAGCACGGCGAGGTCGCCGAAGATCACGACGGTGTCCTCCACGAAGACGCCGTCGGAGTGCTCGTCGGCGGGGTCGATCTCGGTGACCTCCCACCCCTGTGCGCGGAAGGCGTCGAGGTAGCCCTTCCACTGCGCGAGGGCGAGTGCGGGGTCGACGGGGACGCGCTCGATGTGGGTCAGCTCGCCGTCGGCGAGGGCGGGCGAGGGACGGCGGGCGAGGATGCGCGGCATCCGATCAGCCTACCGGGGCGAGCTCTCCCCGGCTGCGTCGATCGTCTGGAATACCGGACGCTGCCGCCGGGGGTCCTCTGTCGCTCCGACCCTGCGCGTGCTGGGATGGAGCAAACACCCCTTCTCCACCCCGTCTCCACCCTGGCGAAAGGCATCCCCCATGGCACTCCCCGGCGCCCGTCCCGTTCGCGCCCCGCGCGGCACCGAGCTCAGCGCGAAGAGCTGGCAGACCGAAGCGCCGCTGCGCATGCTCATGAACAACCTCGACCCCGAGGTCGCCGAGCGCCCCGACGACCTCGTCGTCTACGGCGGCACGGGCCGCGCCGCCCGCAGCTGGGCGGCGTTCGACGCGATCGTGGAGAGCCTCCGCGACCTCGAAGACGACGAGACGCTGCTCGTGCAGTCGGGCAAGCCCGTGGGAGTATTTCGCACCAACGTGTGGGCGCCACGGGTGCTGCTGGCGAACTCCAACCTCGTCGGCGACTGGGCGACGTGGCCCGAGTTCCGCCGGCTCGAGGCGGAAGGGCTCATGATGTACGGCCAGATGACGGCCGGATCGTGGATCTACATCGGCACCCAGGGCATCTTGCAGGGCACCTTCGAGACCTTCGCGGCGGTCGCCCGCAAGCGTTTCGGCGGCACTCTCGCCGGCACCATCACGCTCACCGGCGGCTGCGGCGGCATGGGCGGGGCGCAGCCGCTCGCCGTCACCCTCAACGACGGTGCCTGCCTCATCGTCGACGTCGACGAGACGCGGCTGCGCCGCCGCGCCGGCAAGCGCTACCTCGACGAGGTCGTGACCGACATCGACGAGGCCATCGCGAAGGTGCAGCGGGCCAAGGACGAGCGGCGCGGCTGGTCGGTCGGACTCGTCGGCAACGCCGCGGAGGTGTTCCCCGAACTGCTGCGCCGCCACCGCGCCGGCGAGGTGCACATCGACATCGTCACGGATCAGACGAGCGCGCACGACCCGCTCAGCTACCTGCCGATCGGGTACACGGTCGACGAGTGGCACGAGCGCTCCGCCGCCGACCCCGAGGGCTTCACGTGCGACGCCCAGGCGGCGATGGCCGCCCACGTGCGCGCGATGGTGGAGTTCCAGGACGAGGGCGCCGAGGTGTTCGACTACGGCAACTCCATCCGCGACGAGGCCCGCAAGGGCGGCTACGACCGTGCGTTCGAGTTCCCCGGCTTCGTGCCCGCCTACATCCGGCCGCTCTTCTGCGAGGGCCTCGGCCCGTTCCGGTGGGCGGCGCTGTCGGGCGACCCGGAGGACATCCGGGTGACCGACGAGGCGATCCTCGAGCTGTTCCCCGACAACGCGCATCTGCACCGCTGGATCCGCGCCGCGCAGGAGCGTGTCGAGTTCGAGGGCCTGCCCGCGCGCATCTGCTGGCTCGGCTACGGCGAGCGCGCCCGCGCCGCGGTGCGGTTCAACGAGCTCGTCGCCTCCGGCGCCGTGAGCGCGCCGATCGTGATCGGCCGCGACCACCTCGACTCCGGCTCGGTCGCCAGCCCCTACCGCGAGACCGAGGCGATGGCCGACGGCAGTGACGCGATCGCCGACTGGCCGCTGCTGAACGCCCTCACCGCCGCCTCGTCGGGGGCCACCTGGGTGTCGTTGCACCACGGCGGCGGTGTCGGCATCGGCCGTTCGATCCACTCCGGTCAGGTCTCGGTCGCCGACGGCACGGCGCTCGCCGCCGAAAAGCTCTCGCGCCTGCTGACGAACGACCCGGGCATGGGCGTCATCCGCCATGTGGATGCCGGGTACCGGCGCGCCGCCGACGTCGCCGCCGAGCGCGGCGTGCGGGTGCCGATGGCGCCCGTCATCCGCAACACCGACCGGGCCTGGTGAGGGAAGGGTGAGATGGCTTCCCTGCTGATCGACGGCATCGGCGAGCTGACGACGAACGATGACGCCGGGGTGCTGCAGGGCGCCGCGGTCGTGATCGACGGTGAGACGATCGCGTGGGTCGGCCGTGCAGCGGATGCGCCGGCTGCGGATGACCGGCTCGATGCGGCCGGCCGCGCCGTGCTGCCCGGCTGGGTCGATGCGCACACGCACCTCGTCTTCGCGGGTGATCGCACCGCCGAGTTCGAGGCGCGCATGGCGGGGGAGTCATATGCCGCCGGCGGCATCAACGTCACGGTCGCCGCGACCCGTGCGGCATCCGACGAACAGCTCGACGCGAACCTCGCGCGCCTCGTCGCCGAGGCGCGCCGTGGCGGCACGACGACCCTGGAGACGAAGACCGGCTACGGGCTGACGATCGCCGACGAAGTGCGCTCTGCGCGCATCGCGGCGGGCCGCGTGGACGCCGTGACCTTCCTCGGTGCGCACGTCGTGCCCGCCGGGGCGGACCGGCCGGAATACCTGGACCTCGTGACGGGAGCGATGCTCGACGCCGTCGCACCGCACGTCAGCGCCGTCGACGTGTTCTGCGAGACCGGCGCGTTCGACGAGTCCGAGACGCGGCGCGTGCTTTCGGCCGCCGCGGCGAGGGGCCTCGCGACGCGCGTGCACGGCAACCAGCTCGGGCACGGACCGGGTGTCCGGCTCGCTGTCGAGCACGGCGCGCTGAGCGTCGATCACCTCGGGTTCCTGACCGATCGCGACATCGAGGCGCTCGCGGGCTCATGGGCGGGGCCCGGCCGCGGCACGGTCGCCACGGTGCTGCCGGCGTGCGACCTGTCGACGCGGATGCCGCTCGCCCCCGCCCGGCGCCTGATCGACGCCGGAGCGGTCGTGGCGATCGCCTCCAATGCCAACCCCGGCACGTCGTACACCAGCTCGATGGGGTTCTGCGTCGCCACGGCCGTGCTGCAGATGGGCCTGACCGTGCGCGAGGCGGTGCGCGCCGCCACCCTCGGCGGAGCGGTGGCTCTGGGGATGGCGGAGGACGGCTGGATCGACCCCGCCGGCCGCCGGCAGCCGCGCGTCGGCGTCATCGCGCCGGGAGCTCGCGCCGACCTGCACCTGCTCGATGCGCCGTCTGTCACCCACCTCGCCTACCGCCCCGGCATGCCGCTGACCGCCGGGGTGTGGCGCGCCGGCATCCGCGTCGCATAGTCGTGCCCTCCGGCGGCTCGTCTGGAATCACAGACACCGCGCTGTCGCAGGACGTGTCGCGGAGGACGGGCGTGCGATGGAATCGAGTCATGACGAACCTCGCGACGCGCACCGTGGCCCCTCCTGTGACCCTGGGGGAGGCCCCGCTCGGCATCGACGACGTGGTCGCCGTCGCGCGTCACGATGCGCGCGTGCAGATCGGCGCGGGCGCCTACGACCGCATCGATGAGAGTCGTCGCGTGGTCGAGGAATTGGCGGGCGATACGCGCCCGCACTACGGCGTCTCGACCGGGTTCGGCGCGCTCGCGAAGGTGCAGATCCCGGCGGAGAAGCGGCGGCAGCTGCAGCGTAGCCTCATCCGCTCGCACGCCGCGGGCTCCGGCCCCGACGTCGAGCGCGAGGTCGTGCGCGCCCTCATGCTGCTGCGCCTGAACACGCTCGCCACCGGGCGCACAGGCGTGCGCCGTGTCGTCGTCGACACATACGCGGCGATCCTGAACGCGGGTATCACCCCCGTCGTGCACGAGTACGGGTCGCTCGGGTGCTCCGGCGACCTCAGCCCGCTCGCGCACTGCGCGCTCACCCTCCTCGGCGAGGGATCGGTGCGGGTGGGCGATGACCCGGATGCCGCACCGATCGCCGCCGCCGATGCGCTCGCCGCCGCCGGCATCGCGCCGGTCGTGCTCGCCGAGAAGGAGGGGCTCGCACTCATCAACGGCACCGACGGCATGCTCGGGATGCTGTGCCTGGCCCTCCACGACCTCACTGCGCTGCTGAAGGTCGCCGACCTCGCCGCCGCCGCGAGCGTCGAGGCGTTCACCGGCACCGACGCCGTCTTCGCCGCCGACCTGCACGCACTCCGCCCGCACCCGGGCCAGGCGGCATCCGCCGCGAACCTCGCCGCGATCCTCGCGGACTCCGGCTTGATCCAGCGTCCGCGCGAGGGCGAGTTCACGCGCGTGCAGGATGCCTACTCGCTGCGCTGCGCCCCGCAGGTGCACGGCGCCGCCCGCGACACGGTCGACCACGCGGCGCGCGTGGCCGGCATCGAGCTGCAGAGCGCGATCGACAACCCGGTCGTCCTGCCCGACGGCCGTATCGAGTCCAACGGCAACTTCCACGGCGCGCCGGTCGCGTACGTGCTCGATTTCCTCGCGATCGTCGCCGCCGACGTCGCAAGCATCTCGGAGCGGCGCACCGACCGCTTCCTCGACGTCGCGCGCAACCACGGGCTGCCGCCGTTTCTCGCCGCCGATGCGGGGCTGGACTCGGGCCTCATGATCGCGCAGTACACCGCCGCCGGCATCGTCTCGGAGCTCAAGCGCCTCGCCGCCCCGGCCTCGGTCGATTCCATCCCGTCGTCGGCGATGCAGGAGGATCACGTCTCGATGGGCTGGCACTCCGGGCGCAAGCTGCGCCGTGCGATCGACGGGCTGTCCCGCGTGCTGGCCGTGGAGCTCTTGGCATCCACGCGGGCCCTCGACTTCCGCACGGCGAACGGTGAGGGCACGCCCGCACCCGCGACCGCCGCGGTGCACGCCCTCTTTCGCACGCGTATCGCCGCGCCCGACACCGATGGTTTCCTCAGCCCCGACATCGCGGCCGCGCACGACCTCGTCGTCTCGGGTGACGCGGTCGCCGCAGCCGAGAGCGGGCTGGGCACGGCGCTCGGGTGATGCGCTCGCGGCATCTTCTCCTCCCCAGTTCGCGTTATTCAGGATCTGTCCACAGATTCGCCTTCGCGGAGGTTGAGCGTCTGCGCACGCCGGTATGGTCGATGTCCACAGACCGGGGCACAATGGAGGTATGACCGTGACGCCCGAGATGATCGCGACGATCAGTGCGATGCTCGCCGTGCTCGCGGCGACCGGCGGTATGTTTGCGTGGCTGCATCGGCATATGGACACTCGGTTTGATCGAATGGAGGCGCGGTTCGAGAAGGTCGACGCGCGATTCGAGAAGATCGAGTCCGACCTGACCGAGGTGAAGATCGCCGTGGCGCGCCTCGAAGGGCCGCGGCAGCACCTCATCCCGGCTCGCTGATCGTCTGCACGGCCGAGAGCGCGCTCGGACGACGGATGGCGCTCGTCAGGCGCGGCCGCGCCAGGTCGGGATCGCCGCGCGCGTCTGCGGCTGCACTTTCGCGGCGGTGACCAGGCGTCGAGGTCGAGGGCGTCATAGACCGATCGGAATGTCGACTCGGGCGTGCGCCGGTGGCTCTTCAAGACGGCGAGGCGTGCGGTGACGTGCAGGGGCTGCCCGTGGAGGGATGCCATGGCAGCTCGGCGAGTGGGATCCCCTCGACGCGGCCATCGTCCGCTCGGGAGGCCTCCGCAGGTCGATCACGGTACGGATGCCGTGGGAGCGCAGCGCATCCCACCCGTCGTCGGTCACCTCGTCGAGCATCTCGGCACGGAAGGAAACGCCGCGCTGGGTCGTCGTGCCGTCGGCGCGGACGGGTGCGCCGAGGTCGCGCGCGTTGGCGAGGCCCGGAACATCGAGCCGGCCCATGACCGGCGGATGGCTCGCGCATCTAGGCTGAGCGCATGACGGGACAGCCGAAAGTTCCGGCCGCCGATCAGGTGCTGCGCATCCTGCGCCTGCTCGCCGCCGCACGCGGGCCGATGCCCGCCGGCGTCATCGCAGCGCGCCTCGAACTGCCTCGGTCGACGGTCTACCACTTGCTCGCGGCGCTGCAGGAGCACGGTTTCGTGCTGCACCTGCCTGAGGAACGCCGCTACGGGCTCGGCATCGCCGCGTTCGAGCTGAGCTCGTCGTACCTTCGTCAAGAACCGCTCGCGCGCATCGCGCGGCCGCTCATGTCCGCCCTCATCGACCGCGTCGGGCTCTCCGGGCACTTCGCCGTCCCGCACGGCCGGGACGTGCTCTACCTCATCGAGGAGCGCGCGAAGGGTGCGCCGACGCTCGTGACAGACGTCGATGTGCGCTTGCCGATGCACCTGACGGCGACGGGGCGCGCCATCCTCGCCGCTCTTCCCAAGGGGCAGGTGCGGGCGCTGTATCCGAACCGTCTCGCCTTCGCGAGCGCGCATGAGCTGCCGGACGGAGCCGGGGCCGAAGCCCCGATCGACCGGTACTCCGCTCTGCGCGCCGTGCTGGATGCCACCACCGCGCGCGGGTACGCGCTGGAACACGGCTCGGTCACGGCCGACTTCTCCTCGGTCGCCGCGGCGGTGCTCGACCATCGCGGTTGGCCGGTCGCGGCCGTCGCGGTCACCTTCCCCGACGCACGGGTCGTCGCGGAGCGCTACCCGGCGATCGCCGCGGAGGTCCGTGAGACCGCGCGCTCGATCTCGTCGCGCATCTACGGTGCCCCCGTGGCGGAGTGACCGGGCGGCACATCGAGGTGCCGTCCGTGCTGTGCCCGCTCGCGGCCGCCGATCACGACGGAGATGACGTCCGCGGCCGTCGCCGACATCACCAGCTGCGCCGGGTCGCTGCCCACGGTGCGCAGCGACGCCGCATCGACGGAGACGAGGTCGCACATCGCGCCGACGCGCAGTGCACCGACATCGCGGCCCGTGGCCGCATCGCCGCCGCGGGTCATCGCGTCCACGAGCTCGGCGGGGGAGAACCGGCCGCGCTGCCCCGAAGCGAGGCGCTCGCCGTGCTCGAGGGCGCGCGCCTCCAGGAACGGGTCGATGACGGCGTGCTGATCCGTGCCGAGCGCGATGCGGCATCCGGCATCGGCGAGGGTGCGCGCCGGACCGATGCCGTCGCCCAGGTCGGCCTCGGTCGTCGGGCACATCACGATCGTCGCGCCCGCATCTCCGAGCAGGGCGATGTCGCCCTCGGTGAGGTGCGTCGCGTGCACGGCCGACAGGCGGGGGCTGAGCAGCCCCCGCTCGGCGAGCAGCTCGGTGGGGGTGCGCCCGGTCGCGGCGAGGCACGCCTCATTTTCGGCGGGCTGCTCGGACAGGTGGATGTGCAGGGGCGATTCGTCGGCGAGGGCGTGAGCGACGGCATCCAGTTCGCCCACGGGCACGGCCCGCACGGAATGCAGCGCCGCACCGACCAGCACCTCGTCGGGGGAGAACTCCGCCGCGACGCGCTCACGCAGCGACGCGAGTCGCGCCCGCCAACGGGTCGCGGTGCCGTCGCTGAACCGCACCTGTTCGGGGGTGGGTGCGGCGCCGAAGCCGCTCGCAAGGTAGCAGGTGTCCAGCAGGGTGAGGCGGATGCCGGTCGCTCGCGCCGCGCGCGCGAGCGCCAGCTCCATCCCGTGCCCGTGCGCATACGGCGTGCCGTCGGGGGCGTGGTGGACGTAGTGGAACTCGGCGACCGAGGTCCAGCCGGTCGCGACCATCTCCGCGTACACGGCGGTCGCGATGCGCTCATACGACTCGGGCGTCAGCCGCGACGCCTCACGGTACATCAGCTCACGCCATGTCCAGAAGCTCCCGCCGCCGGCGTGCGTGCGGCCCCGTAGCAACCGGTGGAAGGCGTGGGAGTGCGCGTTGACGGCACCGGGGAACACGACCCCCGGCAGCGTGTGGTCGCTTGTGGCGGCATCCGTTCCGCGCTCGATGAGCGCGATGCGGCCCGCACCGTCGCAGCCGATGCGCACGCGCTCGGCGACGCCGCCGGCGACCCAGGCCTGCTGCGCCCAGAACGCCGTCATGACAGCAGATCCTCCAGCACATCGGCCAGCGCCGTGGCAGAGGCGTCGGCATCCGCATCTTCGGCGTACTCCTCGGGAGAGTGCGAGATGCCCGTGGGGTTGCGGGTGAACAGCATGGCGCTCGGGACGAGCTCCGAGAGGATTCCGGCGTCGTGACCGGCGCCCGTCGAGAGCACGGGGGCATCGCCCAGCGTGGCCGCAAGGCGCGTGGACAACCCCGCGTCGAAGTGCGCCGTCGGACTCCACGACTCCTCGCTCAGCTCGGCGGCGCAGCCGTGGTCTCGCGCGATCTCGGTGCACGCCGCGCCGATGCGTGCGATCAGGTCGCGCGTGACGGCGTCATCGGGATGCCGGGCGTCGATCCAGAATTGCACGCGGGAGGCGATGACGTTCGTCCCGCCGGGGAACGGCTCGAATCGGCCGACCGTCGCGCGCGCCCCGTCGGTCCGCCGCGCGAGTTCAGCCACGGTGCCGACCATCGCGGCCGCCGCGACGACGGGGTCGGCGCGATCTGCCATCGCGGTCGTGCCGGCGTGGTTGCCCTGGCCGGTGACCTGCACCCGCCAGCGCCCGTGGCCGAGGATGGAATCTCCCACGCCGATCGGTCGGTCGAGGTCGACGAGCCCGCGGCCCTGCTCGATGTGCAGCTCCACGAAGCAGCCGATCCTCTCCAGCGCCCCCTCGTCGCGACCGAGGTGGCGCGGGTCGATCCCACCGCGGGAGAAGACATCGGCGAGCGTGTCGCCCTCGGCATCCGTGAGAGAGCGTGCGCGGTCGGCGGAGAGCTTTCCCGTCAGCAGCCGCGACCCCAGGCACGCGAGGCCGAAGCGCGAGCCCTCCTCTTCGGGGAAGACGGCGATCGCGAGCGATCGCCGCGGCTGCGCACCGCGGGAGCGCAGCACTTCGACGGCTTCGAGAGCGGCGGCGATGCCCAGCGGGCCGTCGAAGGCCCCGCCGCCGGGAACGGAGTCGAGGTGGCTGCCGGTGACGACCGACCCTGGCTGCGGAGCACCCCACCACGCCCACAGGAGGCCGTTGCGATCGATCTCGACATCGAGTCCGCGCCCTTCCGCTTCGGCGGCGAACCACGAGCGCAGATCGAGCTCGGCTGTCGACAGCACGGGACGGTAGTAGCCGCCCGATGCCGCATCGCGCCCGACCGCGCGGATGCCGTCGAGCAGGTGCGTGACGCTCATGAGGTCCTCCAGGGTGGCGGTTCAGGGTGGCTGTTCGTCCTGTCCAGGCTAGGAGGGGCGAGTGCGGCCGGCCAGGGGCGACGGGGTGTCGGTATCTGGTATTCCAGATACCCGGTGCCGGTGCCGGTGCCGGTGCCGGTGCCGTACGTGCCGCGTGCCAGAAGCAGGGTGAACCGGCGGATCTGTCCCGTCCGAGTGCTGCCGAGGTCGATTCGCCCTGCCGATGGGACCGGATGTGGCGCCTACCGGCCGCTACTCCCAGAGCCGGTGGTAGGCGTTGATCGCCGGTTGGCCGCCCAGGTGTGCGTACAACACGGTCGACGAGGCGGGGATGTCGCCGGAGCGCACGAGGTCGATGAGCCCGGCGAGCGACTTGCCCTCGTAGACCGGGTCGGTGATCATCGCCTCCAACTGCGCGCCGAGCGCCATGGCCGCCATCGTCGATTCGACCGGGATGCCGTACAGGTCTCCCGCCCACCCGTCGAGCACCTGGATCTCGTCGTCGCGCAGGTCTCGGCCCAGCTCGATCAGCTCGGCGGTGTGCCGTGCGATGCGCGTCACCTGGTCTCGAGTCTTCTCCAGCGTCGCCGAGGCGTCGATGCCGATGACGCGGCGCTTCACGCCCGTGACCTCCTCCAGCGCGGCGAAGCCGGCGATCATGCCGGCGTGGGTCGACCCGGTCACGGTGCAGACGATGATCGTGTCGAAGAAGACCCCCAGCTGCTTCTCCTGCTCGGCGACCTCGAACGCCCAGTTCGCGAAGCCGAGTCCGCCCAGCGGATGCTCCGAGGCGCCGGCCGGGATCGGGTACGGGGTGCCGCCGGCAGCCTCCACCTCCTGCAGAGCCTGTTTCCACGAGTCGCGGATGCCGATGTCGAAGCCCGCGTCGTCCAGTCGGGAGTCGGCGCCCATCATGCGGGAGAGCAGGATGTTGCCGACGCGATCGTTGACCGGGTCTTCCCACGGCACCCACTTCTCCTGCACGAGACGTGCCTTCAGACCCAGATGGGCGGCGACGGCGGCGACCTGGCGGGTGTGGTTGGACTGGTAGCCGCCGATCGAGACGAGCGTGTCGGCGCCCGAGGCGAGGATGTCGGGGACGATGTACTCCAGCTTGCGCACTTTGTTGCCACCGTAGGCGAGTCCGCTGGAGACGTCCTCGCGCTTGGCCCACACCTGTGCGCCGCCGAGATGCTGACCGAGCCTCTTCAGGTGCTGCAGGGGGCTCGGTCCGAAGGTGAGCGGATAGCGGTCGAACTCGTGAAGCTTCATGGGGGAACGCTACCGTGCCCGGCTCAATCCATGACGGTCTCGACGTCGTAGCGCGCGATCTTGGGGTCGACCGTGATGATGGGGATGCCGAGGGCCTGCGCCTGCGCGACGATCATGCGGTCGAACGGGTCGCCATGGTGGGGCGGGAGGGCGGCGGCGCGTAGCGCATCCGCTGGGGTGATGGTGACTGGTTCGACGGCCGTTCTCCGCAGGCGGTCGAAGAAATAGTCGTCGGAGGTGCCGCCGAGCGTGAGACGTCCCGCGTGTGCTTTCACCGCGAGTTCCCACAGGCTTGCGGTGGAGAGTCGGAGGTCGGCGTCAGCGATGAGCGCGCGCATCCTCGGGCGCAGCCGGCGCTCGGAATCCAGCATCCACACCCAGATGCGTGAGTCGATGAGATACGAGGTCACGGTTCGGGGAAGATTTCGCTGTTCTCGAAGGCATCGATGATGTCCTGGTCGATGTCGTCGAAGTCGTCGGGAATCCAGATCTTGCCCCTGTCGATCCCGAGCTCCCGCTTGCGCGGCTTCTCCGCGGGCACGAGCCGGGCGACCGGCGTCGAACCCCGGTTGATCTGCACCTCGATGCCGTTCTCGACGTCGTGCAGCAGCCGGGACAGATGCGTCTTGGCCTCGTGGACGCCGACTACGACGACAGAGTCGGACTTAGTCATCTGCTTGGTCTACTGTTTCCGGCGCCCCGCGAGGAGTTCGTCATGGCAGCGGCGCAGGAACGGTGCGCCCGCGGCGACGAACGCTGCGGGATCGCTCTGGACCAGTCCGCGCGCGGTGCGGAACCGCGCGCCGGCCTCGTCCGGTGCCGAAGTGCGGCCCTCCCAGGCGGCGGGGAGCTGCTTCTCGCGACGCGTGGCGGCGAGGAGCGCCGCGACGGTCTCCACGATCTCACTGCCCGCCGTCGTCGGGAGGGCCGCGGGCGACTGGGAGCGGAACGGGTCGGTGGCCACGGCCTCCTGCAGCCGCACGAGCGCGGGCTCGGGATCCAACGAGTCGTGACAGGCGCGCGCCGCGTCATCGAACAGCACCAGCAGCTCGCGACGCTCGTGTGCAAGCTGCTCCCGCGAGCGGATGTGCCATGCGAAGACGGCCGTGACCAGGGCGAGCGCGATGCCGATGCACAGTCCGGCGGCGTCGAATGACGGCGTCCACTGCGACCACTGTGGCGCGAGGGGCAGCAGCACGAGACACAGGGTCGCGATGAGCATGGTGAGGGAGGCGGTCCAGCACAGGATGGCCCAGTGCTGCTGCCACAGTCGCGGCCGAGAGATGGACACGAGCGGCTGCGCGGCACTGGAGCACATGATCGCGAGCATGGGGGTGAGGACCGCGAGGATGAGTGCCAGCTCCCGACCGCCGGCCCGCAGTGCGGCGGCCGCGGCAGGGTCGGGAGCGATGGCCCCCACGGCATCCGAGACGATCGCCGCGGCGACGCCGAGGAGGCCGAGCAGGAAGGCGAAGACGAGACTCAGCAACCACATGGCCCGCGTGAAGAGCACTGTCGCGCGACTCATCCGACGAAACGCCCGCACGCCGATGCCGAACGAGGAGATCCCGCTCGCCGTGGCGATCAGCAGACCGGTGCACACTGCGGCGGCTGCCCGCCAGGCGCCCTCCAGGGTGAACACGCTGACTCCCGCGGCGGCGGCGAAGAGCGCGGCGAGGACACCGCCGAGGAGGAACCAGGGCCGCCGCGCAGGCGTCGCCCGCACGAATTCGCGTCTCGTTGCCTCCCCGCTCTCGGCGGTGCTCCGCTGTGCTCGTCGGCGTGCGCGCCGGACCGCGCTCCGATCGAGCGGCGTCTCGGTCAGGTCTGTGGCGAGGATCCAGAGATCCACGGGTGGGGTCGCGTTCGTCTCGATGTCGGTGTTGCCGGTCATGGCGGTGACCCTAGTCGGGGGTGACGACATCGACCTCGCCCGCGAACGTCGCGCGGCTAAGCTTGGTCCTCGTGGTCACCCGTCTGTCGAACTTCTTCCTCCGCACGCTCCGCGAAGATCCCGCGGATGCCGAGGTCACCAGCCACCGCCTGCTCGTGCGCGCCGGCTACATCCGCCGTGCCGCGCCCGGCATCTTCACGTGGCTCCCGCTGGGGCTGAGGGTCAAGGCGCGCATCGAGGCGATCATCCGCGACGAGATGGCGACCGCAGGCGCCTTCGAGGTGCACTTCCCGGCACTGTTGCCGCGCGACCCGTACGAGCAGTCGGGCCGGTGGACCTCCTACGGCGACGGCATCTTCCGCCTGCAGGACCGCCGCGGCGCCGACTACCTGCTCGCCCCGACGCACGAGGAGATGTTCACGCTCCT
>JASGEE010000076.1:0-12800 GCA_047606715.1 Microbacterium sp. | reverse complement strand
GGCGGGTAGAAGAGCAACTGCGCGGCCACCGGCACTGCGCACTCGAGCGCGGCCGCGAGGGCGAGATTGCCCCCGGCGCTGTCGCCGGCGACAGCGACGCGACCGGGGTCCGCGCCGAGTGACGACGCGTTGCCCGCCGCCCACCGCACGGTCGCGACGACGTCGTCGAGGCCCGCCGGAAAGGGGTGCTCCGGCGCAAGGCGGTAGTCGACGTTGACGACGATCGCCCCGACTCTGGCGGCGATGAGGCGGGCGTGCGCCTCGTGCGCGTCGAGGTCTCCGAGGCAGAAGCCGCCGCCGTGGCAGTAGACGACGATCGCAGTCCCGCTGCGAGAGCCGTCGTCCGCGTCGAGGTCGACGCCGAGCGGGCGGATGATGCGCACGGGGATCGGGCCAGAAGGTCCCGGCACCTCGCGGTCCTCGATGCTCTCGACGGGCACGGGCACCTGCGGATAGAACCGGATGCGCGCCGATGCTGCGCCGGCGCGGGCGCGTGCGATCGGGGTCGTCGTCTGGAAATCGTGCAGTCCCGCCGCGCGCAGCATGGTGCGGATGCCGGCGACCTCGCTGTCCAGGGGGACACTCTCGGTGTACGTCATCGCGTGGATCCTCTCGCCGACGAAGGCCATCCATGCTGCGCGACGACGCTGCTTGACAACGTCGCATCGTGATGGTTCACTCTGAACGTACCAGTTAGTACACACGGTGCGTACCCTCGGGAGTGCACCGCCCGCAACAGTTTCGACCGTACGAAGGAGTGCCGGTGGATTCCGCTCGCCCCTATCTCGTGGGTCTCGTCGGTGCGGGCGTGCTCCCCTCGCTGACCCCGCCGTTGCACATGGCTGAGGCGGCGGCGCTCGGCATCGACTACGTCTACCGCCCGATCGACATCACGGCGTTCGGCATCGCTTCCGAACGGATCGGTGAGGTGCTCGGGTGGGCCGAGGCGTTCGGCTTCGACGCCCTCAACATCACTCATCCGTGCAAGCAGCTCGTCCTGCGCCACCTCGACCGTGTCGATCCCCTCGCCGCTGCCCTCGGAGCCGTCAACACCGTCGTGCTGGGCGAGGGGCGCGTCGGCTACAACACCGACACCACCGGATTCGAGGCCGCCTTCCGCGACGGTCTGCCCGACGCACCCATCGGCGACGTGGTGCTCATGGGCGCGGGTGGGGCCGGAGCGGCCGTCGCCGACGCCCTCATGCGCATCGGCGTCGACCGGCTGCGCGTCATCGACCTCGACCCCGCGCGTGCCGGCCAGCTGGCGTTCGACCTCACCGTGCGTCACTCCCGTGAGGTCGCCGCCGGTTCCCTTGCCGACCTCGGCGCAGCGCTGGCGCACGCCGACGGCATCGTGCACTGCACCCCCACCGGCATGAAGGACCATCCCGGCATCCCGTTCGACGTCGATCTGCTGCGGCGTGAACTGTGGGTCGCCGACATCGTCTACCGTCCGCTGGAGACCGCCCTGCTCGTCGCGGCGCGCGCGCGCGGATGCCGCACCCTCGACGGCGGACGCATGGCCGTCTACCAGGCGGTCGACGCGTTCGAGCTGATCACCGGCGTCCGCCCCGACGCGGCCCGCATGACCGCCCACTTCCACCGACTCACCACTGCACAGCCAACACTCATCGGATAGGAACCACACCAGCATGTCTGATACCGCAACGGCGCGGAGAACACCCGTCAGGGCTGCCGCCGCCAGTTTCATGGGAAGCGCCGTCGAATACTACGACTTCTTCCTCTTCGGCACGGCCGCCGCGCTGATCTTTCCGCACGTCTTCTTCCCCGACGCCGACCAGGCGTCGCTGGTCATGTCGTTCGCGACGTTCGGCGTCGCGTACGTCGCGCGCCCCCTGGGCGCCGTGATCCTCGGTCACTTCGGCGACCGGATCGGCCGGCGCCGCGTGCTGCTGTTCACGATCCTCCTCATGGGCATCGCGACCTTCGCGATCGGCTGTATCCCGAGCTTCGCGGCCATCGGGTGGGCTGCGCCCGGACTGCTCGTGCTCTTCCGCATCCTGCAGGGGTTGTCGGCCGCTGGCGAGCAGGCCGGCGCATCCTCACTCACCCTCGAGCACGCCCCCGATGATCGTCGTGCATTCTTCACCTCGTGGACGCTTACGGGCACTCAGGGCGGGCAGATCCTCGCGGCGCTCGCGCTGCTGCCGGTTGCCGCCATGCCCGAGGACGCGAGGTATGCGTGGGGCTGGCGCATTCCGTTCTGGTTGAGCGCCGTCGTCGTGCTCGTCGCCTTCTTCATCCGCCGCTCCCTCGACGAGACCCCCGACTTCGAGCGGGCGCAGAGCGAGGGCACCCTCGCGAAGGTCCCGATCGGCGTGCTGATGCGCGATCACTGGCGTGACGTGCTGCGCGTCATCTTCTGCGCGTTCATCGCCGCCGTCTCGACGGTGCTGGGCAACCTCGCGATCGCGTACGGCATCTCGGTCGGCCTGTCGCAGAGCCTCAACCTCTACCTCGTGCTGGCGGCCAACCTCGGGGCGGTGATCACCCAGCCGCTGTGGGGAACCCTCGCCGACCGCATCGGACGCAAGCCGGTCTACATCTACGGCGCGGTCGCCTCAGCGGTGTTCGTGCCGCTGTACATGCTGTCGATGAGCAGTGGCAATACGTTCCTCGTCTTCGTCATGGCGATCGTGTCGTTCCCGCTCGCCTATGCCGCCGCCAACGCCGTGTGGCCCTCGTTCTACGGCGAGATGTTCAGCACCCGGGTGCGCTTCTCCGGGGTGGCGCTGGGCACGCAGCTTGGCTTCCTCATGGCCGGTTTCGCGCCGACCATCGTCACCGCCCTCGGCGGTGTCGGACCGAACGGGCTGTGGGTGATCACGGCCTTCACCGCGACTATCTGCGCGATCGCGACGATCAGCGCGCTCACCGCCCGCGAGACGAAGTCCGTGCCCACGTCCGAGCTCGGACTCGCTCGCAAGGCCGTCGAGGCGACGCCGGTCACCGTCTGAGCAGAAGAGCGGATGCCGCCCCCGCCGCGCGCGGGGCGGCATCCGCTTTCCTGCGATAGCGACACCGACGGGCCGCTCCTGCCGCTCCATCCGACTCACATCACGGTGACCCGTCGCGAAAGCCGCGATTCGCGTCCGATGAAGCGCCGCCAGGGGGCTGCGGGTCAGAGCGTGCGACGCATCTCCAACTCCGCCCCGATCGGGCCGGTCATCCGCGCCCCGGTGTCGGCGAACCCGCATCGCTCGTAGGCACGACGGGCCCGTGCGTTGTCGACGTGGACGTCGAGCGTCAGCCCCGCATCGCCGCACTGGCGCGCCCAGTCGGCGCACGCGTCGAGCAGCGCGTCGATCGCTCCGCTCCCGCGTGCGACAGGACGCACGTAGACGCCGACGACATCGGCCCGATCCGCATCCAGCACTCGATCGAGATGGTCGACCTCGCCCGCGGCACGACGCAGGACGGTTGCCGTCCCGACGACGTCGCCGGCGAGGTTCGCGGCGAGAAACTGCGCCGTAGCGGGACCTCCCGCCGCCTCACGGGTGCGTCGCTGCCAGAACGCATCGGGCTGCCGCCCGGCGTTGGCGGCACTGCCCAGAAACGCGACAGCCGCCGCCGGATCGTGCAGTGCCTCGATGCGCAGCTCGCGCACGAGGGGCCACTCGGATGCCGCCACCCGGCGCACCACGACGGCTGCCGTCACTGCGCGATCTCCTGGTACGCGGCGAACAACAGCGACTCGTCGGGCGCCTGCAGCACGGTGGGCCGCGCGATGTCATCGAGGACGATGAAGCGCAGCATTCCCGCGCGGGTCTTCTTGTCGCGCTGCATCGTGGCCAAAAGCTGCGGCCACGCGCCGGCACGATAGGTCATCGGCAGCCCCAGCGAAGCGAGGATCGCGCGGTGCCGCTCGACGGTCGCGTCGGACAGCCTGCCGGCGAGCCGCGACAGCTCTGCGGCGAACACCATGCCGATCGAGATCGCCGCGCCGTGGCGCCATTGGTAGCGCTCGGCGTGCTCGATAGCATGGCCGAGGGTGTGGCCGTAGTTGAGGATCTCGCGTAGCCCCGCCTCGCGGAAGTCCTCGCCGACCACGCGGGCCTTCATCTGGATCGCCAGCTCGATCGTGCGGCGGAACGCGGCCGAACGCGGGTCGACCGCGGCCTCGGGATCGGCCTCGATGAGGTCGAGGATCTCGGGCGCCCAGATGAAGCCGGCCTTCACGACCTCGGCGTATCCGGCGACGAGCTCGTTGTGGGTGAGAGTGTCGAGCACATCGAGGTCGCACACGACCGCGTGCGGCGCCCAGAACGCTCCGACGAGGTTCTTGCCCTCGGCCGTGTTGATGCCGGTCTTTCCGCCGACGGCGGCATCCACCATCCCCAGCACCGTGGTCGGAACCTGCACGACCGCGACGCCGCGCAGCCACGTCGCGGCGACGAAGCCTGCGAGATCGGTGACCGCTCCCCCGCCGAACCCGATGACGGCGTCGGTGCGGGTGAAGTCGGACTGTCCCATGACCTGCCAGCAGAAGGCCGCGACCTCGACGCGCTTGCCAGCCTCGGCATCGGGCACTTCGGCCAGCAGCACGGTACGATCGCCCGCCATCAGCACCTCGCGCAGTCGCTCGGCCTCGGCGCGCAGCGTCGGGGCGTGCACGACGAGCAGTTTGCGTGCGGCGGTGGGGACGGCATCGCCCAGCCCGGCGAGGATGCCGCGGCCGACACGGATCTCGTACGGCGTCGTGCCCGTCACCGAGATCGTCGTGGTGCCTGTCATGCTCGCTCCCCGCTGTGCACCCGGTGTGCGGCGGCGGGCGCGTGACCGAGCGGCGGATCGGCCCACGCCACGACGGCGTCCACGACGTCCTGCAGCGGACCGTTCGAGGTGTCGAGCACGACGTCGGCGACCTCTTCGTACAGGGGGCGGCGCGCCTGGAAGATCGCGCTCCACCGCGCGAAGGGGTCGTCGCCGGCCAGCAGCGGCCTCGTCCCCTCGCGGCCGATGCGCCCTCGCACCCTGGCGGGGTCGACGGTCAGCAGCACCACGCGATGGGCGGCGAGATCGGCCCGGGTGTCGGCGTCGAGCACGGCGCCACCGCCGAGGGCGACGACCCCGCCACGAGCGAGCGCCGCGACGACCGCCTCGCGCTCGACGGCGCGGAAGTGGCTCTCGCCCTTCTCCAGGAACAGCTCCGGGATCGGGCCGTGCGCGGCGGCGACGCTCGCATCGGTGTCGGTGAAGGTCAGCCCGAGCCGCCGCGCGACACGGCGGCCGATGCTCGTCTTGCCGGCGCCCATCGGCCCGACGAACACGAGCGCGCGGGTCGCCTCAGACGAGGTCATGATCGATCAGCGTCGACTCGGAGGCCGGCGCCGTGTGCAGCGCGCCGGGGATCGCGGCGAGGTAACCCTGAAGGTTGCGTCGCGTCTCGGCGATCGCGTCGCCGCCGAACTTCTCCAGCACCGCTTCGGCGAGAACGAGCGCCACCATCGCCTCGGCGACGACGCCCGCCGCCGGCACGGCGCACACGTCTGAGCGCTGGTGGTGGGCGGTCGCGGCCTCCCCCGTCGCGACGTCGATCGTCCGCAGCGCGTGCGGGACCGTCGCGATCGGCTTCATCCCGGCGCGCACCCGCAGCATGGTGCCCGTGGACATCCCGCCCTCGGTGCCGCCGGCCCTGTCCGAGGAGCGTGTGATCCCGCCCTCGGCGACGAACAGCTCGTCGTGGGCGGCCGAGCCGCGCCGGCGCGTCGTCTCGAACCCGTCTCCGACCTCGACGCCCTTGATCGCCTGGATCGACATGAGCGCCTGAGCGAGCCGGCCGTCCAGGCGCCGGTCCCACTGCACGTGCGACCCGAGTCCGGGCGGTACGCCGTAGGCGAGCACCTCGACGATGCCGCCGAGCGTGTCGCCGTCCTTCTTGGCGGCATCCACTTCGGCGACCATCGCTGCCGATGTCGCCGGGTCGAAGCAGCGCAGCGGATCGGTGTCGAGCACGTCGACGTCGTCGGGCGCGGGCAGCGGGGAGCCAGCGGGCACGTGAACGGGACCGATCGAGAGCGTGTGGCTGACCAGTCGGATGCCGAGCTCCGCCAGGAAGCTGCGGGCGATCGCGCCGAGGGCCACGCGGGCGGCCGTCTCGCGGGCGCTCGCGCGTTCGAGAATCGGCCGCGCCTCGTCGAATCCGTATTTCTGCATGCCGACGAGGTCGGCGTGGCCGGGACGCGGGCGTGTGAGGGCGGCGCCGCGACCGCGCGAGCGCTCGGTGAGCTCGACCGGTTCGGCGCTCATGACTTCGGTCCACTTGGGCCACTCGGTGTTGCCGACGCGCAGCGCGATGGGACTGCCGATCGAGAACCCGTGGCGGACGCCCGCCGAGATGGTCAATTCGTCCTCTTCGAACTTCATCCGCGAGCCGCGACCGTAGCCGAGCTTGCGACGAGCGAGATCGGCCTGAATGGCCGCCCGCGAAATCGGGACGCCGGCGGGCAGTCCCTCCATGAAGGCGACGAGTTCTGGGCCGTGCGATTCGCCGGCCGTGAGCACGCGGAGCATTCGTCTAGTCTCCCACGAGCGCCGCGCGCATGACGTTCACGACGGCGGCCTCGCCCGGCAGGGGCGCGGTGACATCGCCGGTCGCGAACGCACGGATCTGCAGGACCGCCTGGTGCAGCAGCATGCCGAGTCCGCTGACGGCCGGTGCGCCGGCGGACTGCCAGGCCGTCGCCAGCGGCGTCGGCCAGTGCCCGTACACGACGTCGTAGAGCAGCCCACCGCCGGATGCGAGGGTGTCGGCGACGGCCGCGGGCAACGCGGCGCCGCCGGGCAGAGTCGAGATCGTCAGCGGCGCCGCCGGGCACGGGGATGCCGACCCGGCGGCGACGTCCGCCACGGTCACCGCGACCCCGATCCGCTCCCCCAGCGCGACGAGCGCGGCCGCCGCGGCGGGGCGGCGGGCGAGGACCTCGACCTCGCTCGTGCCCAGCTCACGTAGGGCGACCAGCGCGGAGGTCGCCGTCGCCCCGGTGCCGACGATGCGGACGCGGCCCTCCGTGGAGGCCTTCAGCACCCGCAGATCGGCGACGATGCCGCCGACGTCGGTGTTGAATCCGCGGCGACGGCCCCCCGTGAGCACGAGCGTGTTGACGGCGCCGGTCAGCTCGGCGTTGCGGTCTCGATCGGTCGCTGCCGCAGAGGCCTGCCCCTTCAGCGGGTACGTCAGTGACAGCCCGCGGTACTCGGCGCCGAGAGTCGCCAGCTCGGCGGCGAATCCGGCGGCATCCACCCGGCGACGCCCGTACACCCAGTCCCAGCCCAGGTGCGCATAGGCGGCAGCGTGCATCCGCGGCGAGAGGCTGTGGGCGACCGGATCGCCCCAGATCTCCAGGCGGCTCTCACTCACAGTACGACTCGTTGCCGGACACCTGACACCACTGGTCGAGCTGTTCGACGGCGGCCAGATGCTCCTCGTACGTCTCCGAGAAGACCGTCTCACCCGTGCGCAGGTCCACCGCGACGAAATAGAGCCAGTCCCCCTCGGCGGGGTCGAGCGCGGCGTTGATCGCGTCCTCGCCGGGCAGCGAGATCGGCCCGATCGGCAGCCCCTCGTGCACGTAGGTGTTGTAGAGGTTGGATTCGTCGGCGCGTTCCTCCTCGGTCGTCCACACCGTGCCGGTGATCCCGGCACCGTAGGCGACCGTCGCGTCGGACTGCAGCAGCATGCCGACATCGACCCGGTTCAGGAACACCCGGGCGATCTTGCGCATGTCCTCGTAGTCGGGTCCAGACTCCTTCTGGACGAGCCCGGCGAGAGTCAGCACCTCGAAGCGGTCCTCTTCGGCCACGCCCAGCTCGTCCAGTCGAGCGAAGGTCTCGTCGACCATGCGCTGGATGACGTCGGTGACCGTCGCGTCGGGATCGAAGGTGTAGGTCGCGGGGAAGAGATAGCCCTCGATGCTCGGCGCTTCGGCGGGGACACCGAACTGCGTGTAGTCGGCGGCTGCGGCCAGCAGGTCTTCCTCGCTCAGCCCGGTCGCCGAAGCCACCGCCGCCAGCGCCTGCGTGTAGGTGTAGCCCTCCGGGATGGTGACGCTGTTCTCGACACGGTTGTTCTCGTCCTCGAGCGCCGCCAGCGCGGCCGCGGCCGACATCTTCTCCTGCAGCTGGAACACGCCGGGGTAGAACGTGGGGTTGAGCCCCTCCGCGATGAGGTAGTCGTAGAACGCTTCGCGCGTCTTCGTGACGCCCGCCTCGTACAGGGTGTCGGAGATCGTCGAGCCGGTGTCGCCCTCGACGATCGTGACGTACACGTCGTCCGCGGCCAAGCCCTCCTCGTAGTCCTTGGGCTCCTCCCACCCCATGACCTCGCGGATCTGGTCCTCGTAGGTGTTCCACACCCAGAACCCACCGGCGACGAGCCCGCCGAGAATCGCGAGAATGACGCCGAACATGACCCACGCGGCGATGCGGCTCTTGCGGCGGTCCCGCGCGTGACGCACGGCGGTGGCGCGTTCGACCTCGTCGTCGTGCGCGACGAAGAGCGAGTCGACCGGCGCCGGGCTCGCCTGCGGCGTGACGGGCTCCGGTCGCGCCGAGGCGGCGTCCGCTTCGCTGGGGGTGACCTGTGCCGCCTGAGCAGCCTGCGCCGCCCGTGCCGCCCGGCGGCTGCCTGGCGCGGGCGCATCGGCAGCTGCCGTGTCGTGGGAGGCGACGGGTGTCACGGGCTCGCCGGCGCGCGGTGCGGGCAGCTCGCTGAACAGGTCCGCGATCTCGTCGTCGTTCGGCGGCGTTGCGGGCATCAGGCGGACTCCTGAGGTTCGGGGAGGGCGACACCGGCCGGGGCACCGGTGTTCTTCTCGACGTCGATCGCCTGCTGCAGCAGGACGACGGCGGCGATCTGATCGACAATCCTACGAGACGATCGCTGCGTCCGGCCCGCTTCGCGCAGCGCCGCGTGTGCCGAAACGGTCGACAACCTCTCATCGACGAGCCGTACCGGTGCTGCGGATGCCGCCGCGATCTGCGCGGCGAAGGCTCGTGCATCGGCCGTCGAGGCGGTCTCGGCGCCAGAGAGCCCGATCGGCAACCCCACGAGCACCTCGAACGCGTCGTACTCTGCGACAAGCTCCGCGATGCGCGCGACGGCGGCATCCGTGCGCGCAACCGTCTCGATCGGAACGGCGAGCAGGCCCTCGCGATCGCAGCGGGCGACCCCGACCCGGGCCTTGCCCACGTCGATGCCGAGCCGCACGCCGAACCGGAACCCGCTCACGCGGACGCGCTCTCCAGGTGACGCACGACGGCATCCAGCGCCTGCGGCAGCGCCGTCGCGTCGGTGCCGCCGCCTTGAGCGACGTCGTCACGCCCGCCGCCGCCCCCGCCGAGCACGCCCGCCGCGGCCTTCGCGAGCACACCGGCCTTGGCCCCGGCCGCGCGGGCCGCATCGTCGGTCGCGACGATCACGACGGGGCGCCCGTTCACCACAGCGCCCAGTGCCGCCACGGCGCCGGCGCCGACGCGCTCGCGCACCTGCAAGGCGAGGGAGCGCACGTCGTCGGCCGACGCCGCATCGCCGAGCGCCTGGGCCACCGCACGATAGGGCCCGACCGCCTGGGCCGAACCGACGAGTTCGGGCAGCCGCGAGGCGAGCGCCTTCGCCTCGAACTGCGCGATGCGCTTCTCGGCGGCTTTCAGGCTCGCAGCGAGCTCCGCGATGCGCGTCGGCAACTGCTCGCGCGGGGTCTTCAGAGACGCCGTCAACTGCGCGATGATCGCACGCTCCGCGGTCAGCTCACGCAACGCATCGGCACCGACGAGGGCTTCCACGCGCCGCGTCGATGCCCCGACCGACGACTCGCCGATGAGGTTGATGAGGCCGATCTCGGCGCTGGAGGCGACGTGAGTGCCGGCGCATAGCTCTCGTGACCAGGGCCCGCCGATGTCGACCATGCGCACCGTGTCGCCGTACTTCTCGCCGAACAGCGCCATCGCGCCGAGCTGTCTCGCCTCGTCGAGCGCCAGCACGCGCGTGGTGACCTGGAGGTTCTCACGCACCGCGTTGTTGGCGATCTCCTCGATCTCGGTCTTCGTCGCCTCCGACAGGGTCTGGCCCCAGGAGAAGTCGAAGCGCAGGTAGCCGGCGCGGTTGAGCGAGCCGGCCTGCGTCGCGGTGCGTCCGAGCGTGTCGCGAAGAGCCGCGTGCACGAGGTGGGTCGCGGAGTGCGCCTGCTGTGCGGCACGACGGTTCACCCCGTCCACGATGCTCGTCGCGCTCTGGCCGATGCCGACCTCGCCGCTGGTGACTTCGACGGTGTGGCTCACCAGACCCGGTACGGGCTTTTGCACGTCGAGCACCTCGAGCTCGAACCCCGGGCCGACGATGATGCCCCGATCGGCGACCTGACCGCCGCTCTCGGCGTACAGGGCCGTCTCGGCGAGGATCACCTCGGCGATCTGCCCCTGCGTCGCGCGCTGCGCCGGCTGTCCGTCGACCAGGATGCCGAGCACCGTCGACTCCGTCTCCAGGTCGCGGTAGCCGGTGAAGACCGTCTCGCCCTGTGCCCGGAAGTCGCGGTAGACGCTCGTGTCGGCCAGCTGACGTTTGCGCGAACGGGCATCCGCTTTGGCGCGGGCTCGCTGCTCCTGCATGAGCGTGTCGAAGGCGTCACGGTCGACGCTGAGCCCCGCCTCCGCCACGATCTCCATCGTCAGGTCGATCGGGAACCCGTAGGTGTCGTGCAGCAGGAACGCCTCCGCCCCGCCGAGACGAGTGCCTCCTGCTGCCGTCGTCGCCGCGATCGCCGCATCCAGGCTCTCCGAGCCCGCCGCCAGGGTGCGCAGGAACGTCGCCTCCTCGGCCAGGGCGTACGCCGACAGCCGCTCGTAGTCGTCGGCGACGACGGGGTAGGCATCCTTCATCGCGTCGCGGGAGGCGGCGAACAGCTGTGCGAAGGTGGGCCCCTCCACCCCGAGCAGGCGCATGGCGCGGATGGCGCGACGCATGAGGCGGCGCAGGATGTAGCCGCGGCCCTCGTTGGAGGGCGTCACACCGTCGGAGAGCAGCATGAGCGCCGAGCGCACATGGTCGGCGACGACGCGAAAGCGCACGTCGTCGTCGTGATCGGCGCCGTACGTCTTGCCCGACAGAGCGACGGCGACGTCGAGCACCGGACGCACCTGGTCGGTCTCGTACATGTTGTCGACGCCCTGCTTGATGAACGCGATGCGCTCCAGCCCCATGCCGGTGTCGATGTTCTTGTTCGGCAGTTCGCCGACGATCGTGAAGTCGTACTTGCTGCGCACGTCGGTGATCTCGTACTGCATGAACACGAGGTTCCAGATCTCCACGTAGCGGTCGTCGTCGGTCGCCGGTCCCCCGTCGATGCCGTACGCGGGGCCGCGGTCGAAGAAGATCTCCGAGCAGGGGCCGGCCGGGCCGGGCAGGCCCGTCGACCAGTAGTTGGTGTCCTTGCCGAGCCGCTGGATGCGCTCTTGGGGCAGGTCGGCCAGGCGCAGCCACAGCTCGTGCGCCTCGTCGTCGTCCTCGTAGACGGTGACCCAGAGATCCTTCGGGTCGAAGCCGAGCCCGCCGTCGTCCTCGGGTGCCGTCAGCAACTCCCACGCGAAGCGGATCGCACCCTCTTTGAAATAGTCCCCGAACGACCAGTTGCCGAGCATCTGGAAGAACGTGCCGTGCCGCGGGGTCTTGCCGACCTCTTCGATGTCGTTCGTGCGGATGCACTTCTGGTTGTCCGCGGCGCGCGGGTAGGGGGCGGGGACATCGCCCGACAGGTACGGAATGAAGGGGACCATGCCCGCGACCGTGAACAGCAGCGCCGGGTCGTCGGTGACGAGGGATGCCGACGGCACGATCGTGTGCCCGTTGCGTGCGAAGTAGTCCAGGTAACGCTGGGCGATCTCGGCGGTCTTCATTCGTGGGGTTCCTCGGGCAGGGTGAAGCGGAGCGCCCGGAGCGGGCGCGACCGGAGAGAGGGTCAGTCGGCGAGGCGCGCGGCATCCTTGACGGCATCGGCGATGCCGTCGATCTTCGCCTCCTGCTCGCGGTAGGCCTCGCCGATGCGGTCGGTGAACTCGGAGATGCGGGCGTCGACTTCGGCGAGCAGTTCGTGACCGCGCGGATCCTTGTTGACGAAGTGCGCGGCGACGAAGCCGCCGGACAGACCCAGCACGAACCACAACACGCTCTTCATGGGTTCCATGTTATGCGCTAACGCCGGAGGGCGCCGGGGGGAACCCCGACGCCCTCCGCTCGCTGGCGCAACGCGTCAGCGAGCTGCGTAATACTCGACGACGAGCTGGACGTCACACGTGACGGGCACCTCGGCGCGCTTGGGGCGACGCACGAGACGGGCGTGCAGCGTGGAGAGGTCGACCTCGAGGTAACCGGGAACCGGGGGCAGCACGTCGGCGTGTCCGCCGAGGGCAGCGACCTGGAAGGGCTCGAGACCCTCGCTCTTGGGCTTGACGTGGATGAGCTGGCCCGGCTTCACACGGAACGACGGGCGGTCGACGGGCTGGCCGTCCACGAGGATGTGGCGGTGCACGACGAGCTGGCGAGCCTGCGCGGTGGTGCGGGCGAAGCCGGCACGCAGCACGAGCGCGTCGAGGCGCATCTCGAGCAGCTCGACGAGGTTCTCACCCGTCAGGCCATCCTTGCGGCGCGCCTCGTTGAACGTGTTGCGCATCTGCTTCTCGCGGATGCCGTACTGCTCGCGCAGACGCTGCTTCTCGCGGAGGCGAACGGCGTAGTCGCTGTCGGCCTTGCGCTTGGTGCGGCCGTGCTCGCCGGGAGCGTAGGGACG
>JASGEE010000075.1:0-7522 GCA_047606715.1 Microbacterium sp. | reverse complement strand
CGCCCGGTTACATTCCGAACCCGGAAGCTAAGCCTCACAGCGCCGATGGGACGGCAGGGGGGACCCTGTGGGAGAGTAGGACACCGCCGGACTTCTTTCGTGAAATGGCCACCCAGAGTTGGGTGGCCATTTCTCGTTAACGCGCACACGCTGCGCAGGAGAGGATGCGGCGATGGCTGAGGAACGACGGCCCCGGAGCGGGTCAGCGTCGAACGGCAAGAAGCCGTATCCGAGACGCTCCAGCGACAAGAAGCCGTATGGTTCGCGTGACGGCGAGGCCAAAAGGCCATACGCCAAGCGCGACGGGGACAACAAGCGCTCCGTCTCTCGTGACGGCTCCGCAGGCCGCCCGCAGCGCACCTCGCGTCCGCCGCAGGACTCCGATCGCCGCTCGGCTCCGGCGGGCCCGGTCGTCCCGGACGAGGTGACACCGAAGGACCTGAACCCCGCTGCCCGCAATGAGCTGAAGACACTCAGCAAAGAGAATGCCGAGCAGGTGGCCCGGCACCTGGCGATGGCGGCGCAGCTGATCGACACGGATCCCGAACTCGCGCACCAGCACGCCCTTGCCGCCTCGCGCAGCGCGGGGCGCATCGCGATCGTGCGTGAAACGGTCGCGATCACCGCCTACGCACTGGGCGATTTCGCCCTCGCCATCCGCGAGCTGCGCACCTATCGGCGCATTTCGGGCCGCGACGACCAGATCGCCCTGCTCGTCGACAGCGAGCGCGGAGTGGGTCGACCCGACCGTGCCCTCGAAGTGGGCCGGTCGGTCGATCGCACGGCGCTGCCCGTGGAGGTACGCGTGGAACTTGCCATCGCGATGTCGGGAGCGCGCCTGGACCTCGGCGAGACCGACCGGGCGCTGCAAGAGCTCGACATCCCCGAGCTCGACCCCGATCGCGCGTTTCGTTGGAGTCCGAGGCTGTTCGGCGCGCGGGCAGCGGTGCTCGAAGAGCTCGGCCGCGCCGACGAAGCCGCGCGGTGGCTGCGTCGCGCTGAGATCGCGGAAGCGGCTATTGCTGATGTCGAGGCCGATCACGAAGTGCTCGTGATCGACGAGCTCGATGACGACATCGCACCCGGAGCCGCGGCACCCGGGGCGCAGGCCTGATGGGGCTCTTCTCGCGCCGCGCGTCGTTCACGCCGCTCGATGACGTCGATGTCGTGCTCGCGGATCTCGACGGCGTGGTCTATGCCGGACCCGGCGCTTTGCCGCATGCCATCCAGAGCCTGAATCACGCCGGTCAGAGCCGGCGAGTCGGTTACATCACCAACAACGCCTCGCGCCGCGATGTCGTCGTCGCCGATCACCTGCGCGCGCTCGGTCTCGATCGCACCCAGCCGGGCGACATCGTCACGAGCCCTCAGGCGGCGATGCGGCTGCTGCGCGAGCGGGTTCCGGCTCCCGCGACGGTTCTCGTCGTGGGCGGCGACGGACTCGTGCACGAATTGGAGAAGGCCGGCTACTGCGTCACCCGCAGCGCGGAGGATGATCCGGCGGCCGTCGTGCAGGGGTTCGCCCCCGAGGTCGGCTGGGCGCAGCTGGCAGAGGCCGCCTACGCGCTGGCCGTGCCCGAGGAGGATGGCGGCATCCCGTGGATCGCCACCAACACCGACTGGACCATCCCTCAGGCGCGGGGGGTCGCCCCGGGCAACGGCACACTCGTTTCGGCCGTGCACACCGCCGTCGGTCGGCTGGCGGTGGTCGCGGGAAAGCCTGAGCGCCCGATCTTCGACGAGGCCGTTGCGCGCTTCGGCGCGCGGCATCCGCTCTTCATCGGCGATCGCCTGGATACCGATATCGCCGGGGCGCAGGCAGCGGGCATCGCATCGGCGCTGGTGCTGACCGGCATCGATCGCCCCAAGCACGTGCTCGCCGCGCCGGTGAGCTCGCGCCCGACGTTCATCCTGGGCGACCTGCGCGAGCTGCATGAGGATTACCCCGAGACGGTCGTGCGCGGCGACGTCACGGCGGTGCGCGACGCGGCCGTGCGCATCGACGGCCCCGACATCCACATCGTCTCGGAGGGGTCTGCCCCGATCGACCTCGTTCGCGCCGGTTGCGCCGCGATCTGGGCGACCGGCCGAGCCATCTACGGCTTCCGGGTGCCCGAGCGACTCTACGCCGATCCGTTCCACCGGCCGTAGCGCGGCCTGATGTGCCGTCGCCTATCCTGGAGCGGTGGACGAGCAGCACGAGAATGCGAATCGCGACGACCTGCTGTCGGCGCTCGAGGTGATCGAGGCGCAGCCGCTCGCCGAACGGGCCGCCGCGTACGGTGCGCTGCACGATGAGCTGACCCGGCGCCTGGAGTCGGCTCCGCGAGACGCCTCGGCGTAAGGGGCGTTCATGCGACTGGATGCGGCGATCGCCGCCCGCGGCCTCGCGCGCTCGCGCACGCAGGCCGCGCAGCAGATCACAGACGGGTTGGTCCGCGTCAATGGCGTCGGGGTGGTCAAACCCTCGATACAGGTCACCGACGATGCGGTCATCACGGTCGCCGGCGCCGACCATTACGTCAGTCGCGGTGCGCACAAACTTCTTGCCGCACTCGACGCGTTCGACGTCGAGTGCCATGGGCGGCTGTGCCTCGACCTCGGCGCCTCGACGGGCGGGTTCACCCAGGTGCTGCGTGAGCGCGGGGCCTGCCGCGTGATCGCCGTCGACGTCGGCCACGGCCAACTTGCGGCCGCTGTCTCCGCCGACCCGGGGGTGACCTCCGTCGAGGGGGTCAACGCGCGCCACCTGACGCCGGACGCGCTGGCCGTCTCGGCTGGAACCGCACAGGCCCCCGGAGTGGTGACCGGCGACCTCTCGTTCATCTCGCTCACCCTCGTGCTGCCGGCGATCGCCGCGGTGGCGGCATCCGACGCCGACATCGTCCTGCTGGTCAAGCCGCAGTTCGAGGTCGGTCGCACCGGCGTACGTGAAGGACTCGTCACCGACCCGGCCGCGCGCGCCGACGCCGTCGCCGGCGTGCTGTGGGCGGCGTGGGATGCGGGTCTGGGCACGTTTGGCGTCATCGCGTCACCGATCGTCGGCACCCACGGCAACAGCGAGTTCCTCGTGCACCTGCGGCCGGTCGCGCCCGCCGAGGCGCGGGGCAATCCGACACAATGGTTGTCGGAGGTCGACACCGTGACGGGAGCGAGATGAGCAGCACCACGGGCGAGCGCGAGATCCTCGTCGTCGCACATGCCGGGCGCGAGAACACCGTCGCCGCCGCGCGCCGCGTCATCACCGCTCTGGCCGCCGCCGAAGCCCGCGCCGTCCTGCCGGCCGGGGAAGAGGGCCTGCTCGAGGCGTTCGGCGACCTCGGCCCGGTTGCCGCGCTCGGCGTCGACGTGCCGGTGGAGAGGATCGAGCTGGCGATCGTACTCGGCGGCGACGGCACGATCCTGCGCGCCGCCGAGCTCGTCCGCGACGGCACGGCGCCGATCCTCGGCATCAACATGGGGCACGTCGGGTTTCTCGCCGAGATCGAGGCCGATGTGCTCGACGACGCGATGCGGCGCGTCATCGACCGTGACTACGAGGTCGAAGAGCGGATGACCCTCGCGGTACGCGTGAAGGACGCCGACGGCGCCGTCATCTACGACACCTGGGCGCTCAACGAAGCGACCGTCGAGAAGGCGTCGCGCGAACGCATGATGGAGGTCGTCATCGAGATCGACCGCCGCCCGCTGTCGAGCTTCGGTTGCGACGGCGTCGTCGTGTCGACTCCGACCGGCTCGACCGCGTACAACTTCTCCGCCGGTGGACCCATCGTCTGGCCCAGTGTCGAAGCGATCGCCGTCGTCCCGCTCTCCGCGCACGCGCTGTTCGCCCGGCCCCTCGTGGTCGGGCCGGAGGCGACCGTCGCGATCGAAGTGCTCGCCCGCACCGACGGCACCGGCATCCTGTGGTGCGACGGCCGTCGCTCGCACGATCTGCCACCCGGTGCCCGCGTCGTCGTCGGCAGAGCGCCGCAGCCGGTGCGGCTGGCGAGACTGCATCCGGCGCCGTTCACCGACCGGCTCGTGCGCAAGTTCCAGCTGCCGGTGACGGGATGGCGCGGGCCGGCGGAGTCGCCGACCGAGGCGATCTCGCTGCGCGGCTTCGACAGCGCGAGCGGGGAGAGCGGCGCGTGATCGAGCAGATCACGCTGCGCAGTCTCGGCGTGATCGCGCAGGCGACGCTGCCGATCGGACCCGGATTCACCGCGATCACGGGAGAAACCGGCGCGGGCAAGACGATGGTCGTCACGGGCCTCGGCCTGCTGCTGGGTGAGCGTGCCGATTCCTCCGTCGTACGCTCGGGCGCCGCCCAGGCCGCCGTCGAGGGGGTGTGGGTGGTTCCGGACGCCGGGGCCGTCGCCGACCGCGTCGCCGACGCTGGCGGCGAGGTCGAGCCGATCGGCGGCGGACGCGCGGAACTGTATCTCGCGCGCACCGTGACGGCTGCGGGCCGCAGCCGCGCCAGTGTCGGTGGACGCTCCGCCCCGGCGGGCGTGCTGTCGGATCTCGCCGAACGGCTCGTCGTCGTCCACGGGCAGTCAGACCAGCTGCGGCTGCGCTCGGCGGCTGCGCAGCGCGACGCCGTCGACCGCTTCGGCGGCGCCGCGGTCTCCGCCGCGCTGTCGGTCTACCGCGAAGCGTTCGCGCGGGCGCGGGAGCTCTCGGCTGAGTTCGCCGACCTCACCGAACACCGCGACGCCCGCGCGGCCGAGGCCGCCGGGCTGCGTGCCGCGCTGGTCGAGATCGAACAGCTCGACCCGCAGCCGGGGGAGGAGGTCGAGCTCGCCCAGCGCGCCGAGCGGCTCGCCAACGCGGAAGAACTGCGCTACGCCGCAGCCGTTGCCCACGACGCCCTCTCGGGCGAGGGCGACGCACCCGACGTCGGCCTCTTGCTGGCCGAGGCGCGCCGCGCGCTGGAGCGCGCCGCCCGCTCCGATGAGGCTCTTGCAGGTTTCGTCTCAACCCTCGACGACCTCGGGTATCGGGTCGCCGACCTTGCGGCCGACCTCAGCGGCTACCTCGCAGACCTCGACGAGTCGGGCCCGCACGAGCTGGCCGCCGTCGAAGAGCGCCGGGCGGCGCTCGCCGTGCTCGTGCGTGCGCACGGCAGTCTCGATGCGGCGCTCGCCCTGCGCGATTCCGGCGGGCTACGACTGGCCGAGCTCGATGACGACGGGGACCGCCTCGAACGCCTGCAGGCAGAGGTCGCGGTGGCGGCATCCGCTCTCGATGAGGCCGCCGCGACGCTCACGGGGGCGCGCCGCGCTGCCGCCGACCGGCTCGCGGATGCCGTCACCGACGAACTGCGTGCCCTTGCCCTGCCCGATGCCCGAGTCGTCATCGCGGTCGAACCGGGGCCCCAGACCGCGTCGGGGTGTGACGAGGTCGCGATCCTGCTCGCCCCGCACGCCGGCGCCGAGCCACGACCGGTCACCCGCAGCGCCTCGGGCGGCGAGCTGAGCCGCGTCATGCTCGCGATCGAGGTCGTCATCGCCGGCGTCGACAGCGTGCCGACGTTCGTCTTCGACGAGATCGATGCCGGCATCGGCGGGGCGGCCGCCATCGAGGTCGGACGGCGTCTGGCCGCTCTCGCCTGCACGAGTCAGGTGATCGCGGTCACCCACCTCGCGCAGGTCGCGGCATTCGCGGACAACCACCTCAGTGTCGTCAAGGCGAGCGACGGCTCGGTGACGGCATCCAGCGTGCGCGTCTTGGGCGGGGCCGATCGCGAAGCCGAGATGGCGCGGCTGCTGTCGGGCATGCCCGACTCTGAGGCTGCCCTCGAACACGCGCGGGAGCTGCTGGGGCTGCGCGGAGGTTGATCCCTCGCGGCGGGGGACGCTTCGGGGACGTGCGCAGAGGAGTCGTCAGCGAAGGCTTCGCACCGATTCACGTGTGATCAGGGGCATCGGCACCAGCTCGTGTGTGCGCTCGCGCGCGCCGAGGAGCATCTCGACGCCGTGTCGTGCCATCTGCTCGTAGGGCAGTCGCGCGGTCGTCAGGCCTGGTCGGAGAATCGCCGCGAGTTCTTCGTCGTCGAACGAGACGACAGACACGTCGTCGGGTACCCGCAGACCGCGCTCGGCAAGCGCCTGGTAGATCCCGAACGCCACGCCGTCGGTTGCGGCCACGACTGCGGTGAGATGTGGTTCAGCGTCGAGCATGCGATTCATCTCGGTGAAGCCGACTTCGGGCCCCCATGCATCGACTGCGACTTCGATCAGCGGCACGTCACGCTCACCGAACGCGTCTCGGATGCCGGTGACCCGGTGTGCGATCGTCACGGAGTTGCGCGGGTCGCTGGCGACGCGCGGAATGTCGCCAATGAAGCCGACGCGTGTGTGGCCCGCATTGAGCAGGACGTCCGACATGGTGCGTCCTGCCGTGTATTCATCCGGCAGGACGCTGGGCAGATCGTCGGGGGTTCTTCCATTGACGATGACCACGGGGACGTGCTCGGGTGCGGGCGGAACATCTACCAGACGCGCCGCCATGAGTCCGATGATCACTCCGTCGACTCGACGGTGAAGCATTTCCTCGAGGGCCTCGCCGAGGCTGGTCTCGTCGCCGGTCTCGGCGATGAGCACGGAGACGTCATGCTCTTTTGCCGCTCGCAGCGTGCCGCGCACCATCGCGGTTGCATAGCGTGTGATTGTGACCTGGTCGGAGATGAGTCCGATCGAATGGGTGGTGCCCAGCCGCAGACTTCGTGCCGCGGGGTTCGGACGGTAACCGAGCTCGGCCGCTGCGGCCCTCACTTTCTCAGCCGCTCCCGCCGACAGACGCGACCCGGGTCGGTCGTTGAGGATCATGCTGACCGCAGCCTTGGACAAACCGGCGCGCGTGGCCACGTCCGCAAGCGTGGGACGATGACCATCGCCAGGTGCAGACGTGCGCTTGACCACGATTGATCCCTCGGTTGTGCCCATTGTCGTCCCTCCCACCATAGCGACCGATTGCTGAATTGATTCAGCCTGATGCTTGCGCACCGATTTCGCCAGCTGCTAGTGTTCTCACTTGTCGAGTGCTAAATGGATTCAGCATCGCGATTCATATGTAACCAAAGGAGGTTGCTCGTGGCAACAAAAGCCGCATTCTTCAAGAACGGTGCCTATTGGCAGAGTTCGACGACGCTCTTCGTGTTCTTCGCATCATGGGGCATCTGGTGGTCGTTCTTCTCCACGTGGCTGGACCAGACCCTCGGCCTCAGCGGCGGCGAGATCGGCACCGTCTACTCGGTGAACTCGCTCACCACGATCGCCGTGATGTTCCTCTACGGCATGCTGCAGGACCGACTGGTCCTCAAGCGCCACCTCGTCATCCTGTCGTCGGCGGTGATGGCCTGCCTCGCGCCCTTCGCGATCCTCGTGTACGAGCCGCTGTTGAAGAACGCCTTCGGCTGGGGCGTCCTGGCCGGAGCGATCTTCCTCCCGTTCGGCTACACCGCCGCAGTGGGCCTGCTCGAGGCGTTCTCCGAGCGCATGAGCCGCACCTACGGCTTCGAGTACGGCCAAGCCCGCGG
>JASGEE010000074.1:0-12696 GCA_047606715.1 Microbacterium sp. | reverse complement strand
GATCATGCTCGGGCTGCTCGAGGACTGCTTCCCCGACCGCATCGCCGGCTGGCGGCCGAAGATCGCCGAGCTCATCCCGACGTACGGGCGGACGCTGAACAAGGACGCCGCGAAGGCGCACGACGTGCTGGCCCGCACGGCGGCCGAGCTGCATATCAACGCCTGACCCGCGTGGCCAAGCTCTACTTCCGCTACGGGGCGATGAACTCCGGCAAGTCCACCGCGCTGCTGCAGGCCGCCTACAACTACGAGGAGCGCGGGCAGCACGTCCTGCTGGCCAAGCCCGAGGTCGACACGAAGGATGCCGACCAGGTCTCCAGCCGCCTCGGAGTGCGCCGCGCCGTCGATTTCCTGATCCGGCCCGCCGACGATGTGCGTGCCCTGTTCGCCCGGCACCGCGCGCGCGTGCGGGAGCGAGCCGAGGACGCCATCATCCCCGAGTCGGTCGCCACCGGTGCCCGTCCCGACGTCGCGTGCCTGATGATCGATGAAGCGCAGTTCCTCACCCCGACCCAGGTCGACGATCTGCTGAGGATCGTCGTGGACGATCGCATCCCGGTGCTCGCCTACGGCATCCGCACCGACTTCCAGACGCGTGCTTTCCCCGGCTCGGCGCGGCTGCTCGAACTCGCCCACAGCCTCGAAGAGCTCAAGACCATCTGCCGGTGCGGGCGCAAGGCGCTGTTCAATGCGCGTCTGGTCGGCGGTCGATTCGTCTTCCACGGGGACCAGGTCGCGATCGACGAGTTGTCGGCCGATCGGGTGACCTACGAGTCGATGTGTGCGGAGTGCTATCTGCGCGAGTCCGGCGGGCGCCTGTCCTGACGGCGGTTGAGAGTGGTCCGACCACAGTGCTAGTGTGGCCTGACCACCCACCGCTCTCCGGAGGACGACGATGACCGACCCGGCTCCCGCGCGTGCCTGGCGTGTCGTGCTGGAGAAGATCGAGGCCGACCTGCTCGACGGTGCCCTCGGTCCCGGCGACCGCTTGCCGCCCGAACGTGAGCTCGCCGGGACCCTCGGTGTCGGCCGCTCCAGCGTCCGCGAAGCGTTGCGCGTGCTCGAGGTGATGGGCCTCATCCGCACCGCGACCGGTTCCGGGCCGGCGGCGGGCGCGATCGTGACCGCGACGCCGCACGGCGGCCTCGCTCAGCTGCTGCGACTGCAGGTCGCGGCGCAGGGCTTCCCCGTCCCCGACGTGTACGAGACACGCCTGCTGCTGGAGGAGTGGGCGGTCGCCCACCTCGCCGATCGCGATGACGCCGACCTGTCCGAAGCCCGTGCGACGCTGTCGGCGATGGATGCCGACGGCCTCGAGGCCGAGGAGTTTCTCGCCCTCGACGCCCAGTTCCATCTGCGTCTGGTTGAAGCCACCGGCAACACCGTCGTCGTGGCGACGATGGCGGGACTGCGCACCGCGATCGAGGGCTACATCCGCCGGGGCCTGGACCGTCTGCCCGACTGGGCGGCCACCGCCGACCGGCTGCGGCACGAGCACGCCGAGGTGCTGTGCGCGATCGAGATCGGCGACGGCGCTCGGGCGCAGACGCTCGTGCGTGCCCACATCGCGGGCTACTACACGGACGCCACCACCCACCGACACGCGGTGCGGGTCTGAACCCCCACCCCTCTGGAGAACACCATGGTCCAGCGCCAACTCCCGAAGATCCCCGAACTGCTCGAGCTCATGCAGTTCAAAAAACTCGAGCTCGACGGCACCAAGCGGCGTCTGGATGCCGCCCTGACGATCGCCGACTTGCGCACGATCGCGAAGCGCCGCACGCCGAAGGCGGCCTTCGACTACACCGACGGGGCCGCCGAGGGCGAGTTGTCGCTCGCACGGGCCCGCCAGGCGTTCGAAGACGTCGAGTTCCACCCCGACATCCTGCATCCCGCCGAGGACGTCGACACCTCGGTGCAGATCCTCGGGAGGACATCCGCCCTGCCGTTCGGCATCGCCCCGACCGGATTCACGCGTCTCATGCAGACCGAGGGCGAGATCGCCGGCGCGACGGCTGCGGGAGCGGCCGGCATCCCGTTCACACTGTCGACGCTCGGCACGACCTCGATCGAGGACGTGCGCGCTGCCAATGCGCACGGGCGCAACTGGTTCCAGCTGTATGTCATGCGTGAGCGCGAGATCTCCTACGACCTCGTCCGCCGCGCGGCCGAGGCCGGGTTCGACACGCTCATGTTCACGGTCGACACTCCCGTTGCCGGTGCCCGATTGCGCGACAAGCGCAACGGATTCTCCATCCCGCCGCAGCTGACGCTCGGCACGATCGTCAACGCGATCCCGCGGCCGTGGTGGTGGTACGACTTTCTCACGACGCCGAAGCTCGAGTTCGCATCGCTGTCGACCACGGGGGGCACCGTCGGCGAACTGCTCAACGCCGCGATGGATCCCACGATCGGCTACGACGACCTCCAGGTGATCCGCGAACTGTGGCCGGGCAAGATCGTCATCAAGGGCGTGCAGAATGTCGCCGACAGCAAGCGCCTGGTCGATCTGGGCGTCGACGGCATCGTGCTCTCGAATCACGGCGGGCGTCAGCTCGACCGCGCGCCCATCCCGTTCCACCTGCTCCCGCACGTCGTGCGCGAAGTCGGCAAGGATGCCGTGGTCATGATCGACACCGGCATCATGAACGGCGCCGACATCGTCGCCTCGATGGCGCTCGGGGCCAAGTTCACCCTCATCGGCCGGGCCTACCTGTACGGGCTCATGGCCGGAGGTCGCCGCGGCGTCGATCGCACGATCGCCATCCTGCGCAGCGAGATCGAGCGCACGATGCAACTGCTGGGGGTCTCGTCGATCGCCGAGCTCGAGCCGCGGCACGTCACCCAGTTGCAGCGGCTGGCGCCGGTGGCTCCGACGCTGCCGGAGCACGCCACGGCGTGAGGTTCTGACCCTGGCCGGCGCCTGCGCGGTTCGCCGAGACGGCATCCGTGCACCGAGACACCGGCTGCCGTTTGCGCTCTCGGTGCACGGATGCGGTTTCGCGGACCGGACGGGGGAGAGCACCGGGGGGTGATGGCGCCGGGGGAGGTACGGGGCGAGGGACGTCAGCGCGCGGGCAGCGTCGGGATGAGGGTGTCGAGGAAGGCGGCGGTGTCCTGCCAGCCGTCGACGGCGTGGCAGGGGACGCCGAGGGCGAGCACAGGGTAGTCGTTGCCGTGCTCGTCGAGGCGGTCGCCGACGAAGAGCATGTCTTCGAGCGGGATGCCGGTGACCTCCGCGAGCCGGTGCATGCCGTACGCCTTGTCGATGCCGCGATGGGTGATGTCGACCGAGGTGGAGCCGCCCGAGCGCACTTCCAGATCGGGCAGGCGCGCAGCGACCGCGTCGCGCAGCGCGTTCTTCTTCGCGCCGGTCGGGTCCCACGCGGTCTTGGCGGCAAGAGGTGCGAACTGGCCGAGCGCGGAGAAGGTGATCTGGGACCCGCGGTCTTCGAGGATGTCACCCCAGGGCTCGGCCTCCCACAGGTCCAGACGCCGCGCCTCCGCCTCGACGGCGGTCAGGGCACGCTGCTTCTCGTCGGCGCTCAAGGAGTGGGCATAGACGGTAACCGTTCTTCCGTCACGCAGACGGTAGTACTGCGTGCCGCACGTCGGCATGAGGTGGAAGCGGTCGAGGGTGGCGGCATCCGTCTCGGGCAGCCGATCGACGACCTGCGTCTGGAACTGCTGCAGCTGACCGCCGGAGATGATCGCCACCTCGACACGCGTCGCGAGGTCGAGCAGCAGAGCGCCGATGCGCGCATCGATCGGGCTCTTCGACGGCGCCAGGGTGTCATCGAGATCGAACGCGACCAGGCGCGGCGTGGGCATGGCGGCTCCGATTCCGATGGCTCTCATGCGAGAGGCCTCACCCGAAGGTGAGGCCTCTCTGCGGTCGGGGTGACAGGATTTGAACCTGCGGCCTCGTCGTCCCGAACGACGCGCGCTACCAAGCTGCGCCACACCCCGGTGGCAACCCTGAGAGTCTACCCGCTCGCGGCGCCAGTCACGAATCGATGGCACGCAGAGTGATGACGGACGCTTCCGGGCGGCAACCGAACCGTACCGGCGCGTAGATCGAGTGCCCGAGCCCGGCCGATACGTTCAGCGGCACCGCGCGCCCGTCGCAGCTCCACGCGCTCAGCCCACGGGCCTGATCCAGTGGGATGTCGCAGTTGGCCACGAGCGCCGCCTGCGAGAACGGGATGCGCACCTGTCCGCCGTGGGTGTGCCCCGCGAAGATCGCATCGGCACCCAGGCCGACGAAGCGGTCGAGAACACGCCGGTAGGGCGCGTGTGTGACCCCGACGGTGAGCGCGGTCGGCTCCGTCCGGCGGAACAGTCGTGGACGCCGCATCTGAGCGATCTGCTCGGGCAACGCGGACAGATCGTCCCAGTCGCGGTGGGCATCGTTGACGCCGAAGGCGTCGAGTCGGAGGCCGCCGACGCGCAGGACGGCAGCCGCGTTGTTCAGGTCGGTCCACCCGAGGTCGTCTGCGAAATACGCTTCCATCGCGGCGGTGTCGAGGGTCTCGACCTCATGCGACTGCTGCGAAGGCCCCCGGAAGTAGTGCAGTGGGTTGCGCCCGGACGGAGCGACCACATCGTTCGAGCCGTGGACGAACACGCCCGCGACCCCCCGCAGCGGCTCGAAGGCGCGACGGATGCCGGCAAGGCCCTCGGGGTGACCGAGGTTGTCGCCCGTGTTGACGACGAGGTCGGGCTGCACCCGTTCGGCCAGTGCGGCGATCCAGCGCTGCTTGCGGTGCTGCCACGGCGCCATGTGAGCGTCGGAGAGGTGCAGCACCGTCATCGGGGGCGACCCTGCGGGCAGCAGCGCCAGCGTGTGCTGTCGCGCGGTGAACAGGAACCTCTCGATGCACGTGCCCCACACGGCCGCGCCGACGGCGACCGCCCCCGCCGCCGAGGTGGCGGCGAGGGCGGTGCGCGTGGTGGGCGTCACGTCAGCGGTCGCCTCCGTTGTCGTTGTCGTTGCTGCTGCTGGTTCTGTTGCTGCTGGTTCTGTTGCTGCTGGTTCTGTTGCCGCTGCTGCCGCTGCTGCCGCTGCTGCCGCTGCTGCCGCAGCTTTGCGCGATGTACTCCACAGTGATCTGCTCGCTGCTGCTGACCACACTGCCCGCCGACGGGGACGTGCCGGTGACGGTGCCCTCCGAAGAGGCAGAGTCCGATGCCGTGCACGATGTCGTCACGTCAGAGAACCCGGCACTGCGCAAAGCGCTGACGGCATCGCTGAGCGAGCCGCTGACGGCCGGAACGGTCACGCCGTCGCCGCTGCTCGGGGTGATCGTGACGGTGGTGCCGGAGGCGGCCTGACTGCCGGACGGCGACTGGGCGATGATGATGCCCTCCGCTTCGACACCCGCGACAGCGTCGGCGACGGTGACGCTGAACCCGGCTTCCTCGAGCGTCTCCTCCGCTTCGTCGGTGGTCATCCCGATGACCGACGGAAGGTCGACGAGGACCCTCTTGGTGAGGGAGGTGTCGGGGTCGGGGAAGGAGTCGCCGCCGTACTTGTCGTTCGCGGCGCCCTGCATCGTCGGCCAGATCGAGTTTCGGATGCGCGAGAGCACCCAACCGGACTCGTAGTGCAGATTCAGCTTCACGTGGCCGGTCACGTTGCCGACCCAGACGACTGTCGTCACCTCGGTCGACGAGCCGTCCATCCAGGTCTGCTCGTACTCGTGGATACCGGTCTTGCCGAAGATGGGCGTGCCGTCTCCGATGATCGACCCGCTACCGGTTCCGCCCGAGGTCATCACGCCCTGCAGCGTGTACGCGGCGGTCGAGGCGACCGACTTGGTCAGCTGTCGCTCGCACGTCGTCTCGGGGGTGATGTCGTTGCCGTCGGCATCCAGCGCCTTGTCGATCGACTTCGGCTCGCACAGGATGCCGTTCGCGGCGATCGCGGCATAGGCCTCGGCCATGTCGATCGGTGCGACCGCCTGATCGCCGAGCACGTTGTAGGCGAGATTGGTCTCGTCCAGCGCGCTGCCGTCGCCAGCCATGACGCCGAGCTTCATGGCCAGCTGGTTCGTCGTGCACACACTGATGGTCTGAGCCATCGAGAGGAAGCCGGAGTTGAGCGAATCACGGGTGAAGTTGTAGATCGTGCCCACGTAACCGGAACTGTTCTCGAAGTTGCCGACCGCATTGTCGCGGTTGTTGGCCGCCGTGACGGTCTGGGTCTGCCCGTCGCACTGTATGACCTTTTTCACCCCGAGACGCCCGTTGATGACCTCATTGACCGAGTGTCCCTGTTCGAGCCAGTTGAGCAGACTGAACACCTTGTACGTCGAACCCGCCGAGTGTCCGCCACCGCCGTTGGCTTCGCGGACGTTGTAGTTGACCGGTGTCGTATCGTCCTCTTCGCCTGTGGCGCTGTAGGTGCGGTTCTGCACCATCGACAGGATGCGGCCGGTGCCGACTTCGACTTGTATTCCCGAGGCGCCGAGATCCATGTAGTCGACCGTCGACGGCACGACGTCGATCGCATTGAGCGCAGTCTTTTGCAGATCGGCGTCGAGCGTCGTATAGATCTTCATGCCGCCACGGCGGAGATTGGCCAGACGCGTGTCCTCGTCCTCGCCGAACGCGGTGTCGCTCTTGATGATCGAGACGACGTATTCGCAGAAGAACTCCGCATTCTTGGCCGTCGCGCATCCCTGGTCGCGGTAGGTGAGGTTGGGTTCGATCGGGGAGTCGATCGCCTCCTGGTATTCGGCCTTCGTGATCTTTCCGTCGTCGTACATGCGGCCGAGCACGTAGTCGCGACGTTCCAGGGTCAGCGAGTACCCATCGGCCTCGCTGTTGATCATGTTGCCGTCGTCGTCGGTCACCGACCCCTCGGGCAGATCGATGCGGTATGTGTTGGGCTCTTGCACCATCCCGGCGATCGTCGCGGCCTGGGCGATCGTGAGGTCGGCCGCCGACACACCGAAATAGCGCTCTGCCGCGGCGCCGATGCCATAGACCGTGCCGCCGAAGTTGGTGATGTTGAGGTAGCCGACGAGAATCTCGTCTTTCGAGAAGCGCTTCTCCAGCGCCATCGCGTAGCGCATCTCCTGCAGCTTGCGCTGGTAGCCTTCCGAGCCCGTCGAGACGGTCGTCTGCTGATAGCAGGCCAGCCGGCCCTCTTCCGTCGATGTCTTCGACTCGCAGTTCTGCTGCAGCACGTTCTTCACGTACTGCTGGGTGATCGTCGAGCCGCCGCGGTTGGAGCCCTCCGAGGCGTTGTCGGCCAGGGCTTTGAGGGTGCCGACGAGGTCGACGCCGCCGTGCGTGTAGAAGTTCTTGTCCTCGCTGGAGACGATCGCGTCGAACATGACCGGATTGATCTCGTCGTAGGTCACCGGGATGCGGTCTTGGTCGTAGAACTCGGCCATCAGCACGTTCTTGCCGTTGGCGTTCTCACGGTAGATCTCCGTCGGCAGCATGAGCCGATCGATCGTCAGGTAGCTCGGCAGGTTCTCGAACGTCTCGAGCGCACTGGAAGCGGCGTAGCCGGTGAGAGCGATCGCGGGCGTGATCGTAGCGGTCACCAGGATGCCGGCGACGGCGCTCAGCCCGATCATGCCGGTGAGGCCGCCGAGCACGCCGCTGGCCGTCCTTTTGTTTAGGGGCATATGGTTGATCGTAGGGGACAACCCTGGGCGAAGCCTTGGGGCACCCCGCAAGCCACCCGAACCCCGACGGGGTGAGGCGACCGCCGCGGGGCATGCGGCATCCACTCGATCGGAGCGTTCATGACCACGTGGGAATATCTCACGACACCCCTGCTGATTCACAACACGGCGGCGATCCTCAACAACTGGGGCAAGCAGGGCTGGGAGCTCGTCCAGGTCGTCACCGGCCCCGAAGGCGGTCTCGTCGCCTACCTCAAGCGCCCGTCGGGCGTCGGGGCGGTCAACGCGGGACTGGGGGCTGCCGCCGTGGCGGCACAGCAGTTCGAGGGGGAGCGATGAGCGTCTCGGCCCGTCTGAGCGAGCTCGGCATCGAGCTGCCTTCCGTCGTCCCGCCCCTGGCGGCGTACGTGCCCGCTGTGGTCCACGGCGATCTCGTCTACACGTCCGGGCAGTTGCCGATGGTCGCAGGTGCTCTGCCGGCCACCGGCAAGGTCGGCGACGGGCCCGGACTGGTCCCGGCATCCGACGCCAAGGCCCTCGCGCGTCAGAGTGCCCTCAACGCCCTCGCCGCAGCGGCGACTGCGGCGGGCGGCGTCGACCGTCTGTCGGGGGTGCTCAAGGTCACCGGCTTCGTGGCGTCGGTGCCCGAGTTCACCGGTCAGCCCGGCGTCATCAATGGCGCGAGCGAGGTGCTCGGCGAGATCTTCGGGGACGCCGGGCGCCATGCCCGCTCCGCCGTCGGCGTGCCGGTGCTGCCGCTGGATTCCCCCGTCGAGGTCGAGGTCGTCTTCACGCTCTCCTGAGCCCCCGCTCCGGCCGCGAAAGGACGGGACGTCGCCGAGAGAACGGGTGATGACCGTTCTCTCGACCGTCCGTTGTCCTTTCGCGCGGGATCACGTCACCTGGGCGGAGATGGTGCGCATCACCTGCGTGTCGGCAAGGGTGGTCGTGTCGCCGACATCGCGGCCCTCCGCGACGTCGCGCAGCAGTCGGCGCATGATCTTGCCCGAGCGGGTCTTGGGCAGTTCGCCGACGAGGTAGACATCGCGCGGACGGGCGATCGGGCCGATCTGCTCGCCGACCCACAGGCGCAGTGCGGCGGTGAGCCCCTCGGGCGGGTGCGTGTCGAGGTAGCTCTCCTTGATCACGCAGAAGGCGACGACCGCCTGGCCGGTGGTCTCGTCCGAGGCGCCCACCACGGCCGCCTCGGCGACGGCCTCGTTGGCCACGAGCGCCGACTCGATCTCGGTCGTCGACAGGCGGTGGCCCGAGACGTTCATGACGTCGTCGACGCGGCCGAGGAACCAGACGTCGCCGTCGTCATCGAGGCGCGCGCCGTCGCCGGCGAAATAGTAGCCCTTGTCCTGGAACTTCTCCCAGTAGGTCTCCACGAACCGTTCCGGATCGCCCCAGATCCCGCGCAGCATGCTCGGCCAGGGCTTGGTGATCACCAGCAGCCCGCCGTTGCCGCTTCCGACGTGGGTGCCGTCTTCGTCGACGACATCGATCGAGATGCCGGGCAGCGGCACCTGCGCCGAGCCCGGCTTGGTCTCGGTGACGCCGGGGAGGGCCGAGATCATGATCGCGCCGGTCTCGGTCTGCCACCACGTGTCGACGATCGGCGCGGTCTTGCCGCCGATGATCTTGCGGTACCACATCCATGCCTCGGGGTTGATGGGTTCGCCCACCGAGCCCAGCAGGCGGATCGACGACAGGTCGAACTTCTTCGGCACCTTGCGGCCGATCTTCATGAACGAGCGGATCGCGGTCGGCGCCGTGTAGAAGATCGTGACGCCGTACTTCTCGATGACCTCCCACCAGCGTCCCGGGTGCGGCGCGTCGGGGGTTCCCTCGTAGAGCACCTGCGTCGCGCCGTTCGCGAGGGGACCGTAGGCCACATAGCTGTGCCCCGTGACCCAGCCGATGTCGGCCGTGCACCAGAACACGTCGGTGGCGGGGTGGATGTCGTGTACGACGCGGTTGGTGAACGCCGCCTGGGTGAGGTATCCGCCGGAGGTGTGCAGGATGCCCTTGGGCTTTCCCGTGGTTCCTGAGGTGTAGAGGATGAACAGGGGATTCTCGGCGGGGAAGGGCTGGGCTTCGTGATCGGCGGATGCCGCGGGCACCACCTCGTGCCACCACAGGTCGCGACCTGTGGTCCACGACACCTCGTTGCCGCCGCGGCGCACCACGAGCACGTGCTCGACGCTGGTCTGCACACCGGCGCCGCGGTCGCCGAGCGCCTGGTCGACGGCGGGCTTGAGCGGTGAGACCTTGCCCTTGCGGTAGCCGCCATCGGCGGTGATGACGATCTTCGCCCCGGCGTCGTCGATGCGGGAGCGTAGGCTGTCGGCCGAGAAGCCGCCGAAGACGACGGAGTGGATCGCACCGATGCGCGCCGATGCGAGCATTGCGACGATGGCTTCGGGGATCATCGGCAGGTAGATGGCGACGCGGTCGCCGTGGCCGACGCCGAGACCTTCCAGAACGTTCGCGACGCGCCCCACCTCGCCGGTCAGCTCCGCATAGGTGACACGGCGCTCGTCCCCGGGCTCGCCTTCCCACAGCAGCGCGACGCGGTCGCCGAGGCCAGCCTCGACGTGGCGGTCGAGACAGTTGTACGCGACGTTGAGCTCGCCGTCGGCGAACCACTGCGCGAAGGGCGGATTCGACCAGTCGAGCACCTGCGTGAAGGGCTTGTGCCAGTGCAGCGCGCGTGCCTGCTCGGCCCAGAACGCCTCGCGATCCGCGTCGGCGTGGGCATACAGCTCAGCCGTCGCGTTCGCGGCGGCCGCGAACTGCGGCGAGGGGGCGAATCGTCGGGTCTCGGTCAGGAGGTGATCGATCTGGCTGCTCATGCGTTGCGCTCCTTTGCGGCCCGGTCTGTCGGACGAGGGTCGGGACACGGCCCCGGGCGGTGTCAAGAATCTAGTCTCCCCGATCCTCGTCCACGCCCTCCACTGGCGGGGTGGTGTGCGGGGTGAAATTTCACCGCCAACACGCGAAGTGGCGCAGCTTAGCCGCTGCGGGTGGGTAGGCTGGTCCCTGGCCAGTCAGTCGACGCTGGCCTGCGGCGGCCTTTTCCCCCATCCGGTCGCCGTGTGGCGGCACCCATTTCCCCGATGCGGTGCCGCCCCCCTCTTTTCCGGGCGGCGTTTGCGATCACCACCGACGGTGGCCTTCGGCATCATCGCTTCCTGCACAGATCACGACTTTCGCGATCTGTCCACCGATCGGCCCTTTCGGCCCCCACACGGCGGGGCGGCGCTCTAGCGTCGTGGCATGTCAGAGCCGTTCGTCGTCCGCCGCCGCACCGTCGAAGCCGTGCGCCGCGATGCCGCCCCTGCCCACCACGGGGCCGTCGCGGTGACCGCGGTTCCGGTGGTCGGGCCGACCTCGCGCCGGCTTCCCGATCACCCCGCCCTGGAGCCGCTGCGCGCCGTGCTCGGCGACCCGTGCGTCACCGACGTGTTCGTCAACGGGCCGGACGGGCTGTTCGTCGATCGTGGCCGCGGCGTCGAGCAGGTGTCCGGATGGCATGCCGACGGCGAGCAGCTGCGTGCGCTCGCCGTCGCGCTCATCGGCATCGGCGGTCGGCATCTCGACGACGGCAGCCCGCTGGTCGACGTGCGCTGGGAGCACGGCGCCCGCGTGCACGCGGTGCTGCCTCCCGTGGCCCGCTCGGGGACGGCGATCTCCATTCGTCTGCCGGGAGCGGACCTGCCCGATCTGGACGAACTCGTCCGGCGCGGGCTGTGCGACGACGCGACCGCGGCACGGCTGGACGCTCTGGTGGCTGCGCGGACGAACCTGCTCATCTCGGGGGCGACGGGAGCGGGGAAGACGACGTTGCTGGCGGCGCTTCTGGGGCGGGTCGGTCCGCACGAGCGGATCATCACGATCGAAGACGTCGCCGAACTGCGCATCCGTCATCCCCACCACGTCGCCCTGGAGGCGCGTCAGCCCAACCTGGAAGGTGCCGGGGGAGTGAGCCTGGCGCGGCTGGTGCGCGAGGCACTGCGGATGCGCCCCGACCGGCTCGTCGTCGGAGAGTGCCGCGGCGAAGAGGTGCGCGAACTGCTCACGGCGCTCAACACCGGTCACGCCGGAGGCGCGGGCACCATCCACACCGGCAGCATCGGCGATCTGCCCGCCCGTCTGGAGGCGCTCGGCGCCCTCGCCGGGATGGACGACCGTGCGCTGGCCCGGCAGGTCGCCAGCGCGATCGGCGCCGTGATCCACATCGAGCGCGGGCCCGACGGCATCCGCCGCATCGCAGGCTTCGCCCGGCCCGTGTTGGACGGCGGGCGCCTGGAGATGGAGGCGCTGTCGTGAGCCGAACACGTGGGCCTGATGGCGCGGATGGCGCCGCCACGACGCTCCAGCAGCTCGCCGTGCTCTTGGAGGCCGGCATCGCCCCGATGCGCGCATGGCAGCTGCTGGCCGAGACGGGGGATGCCACAGCCGTCGCGGCCACCGTCGGCTCACCCGCGTCCGACACCGCTCAGGCGCTCGCCGCGCAGGGCGGGGTGTGGCGCGAGGTCGCCGTCGCGTGGCGGGTGGCGCACACGGTCGGCGCGCCGCTCGCGATGAGTCTGCGGCAGTTCGCCGTCGCGCTGCGCGACGCGCAGGAGACCCGGGACGACATCGCGGTGGCGCTCGCCGATCCCGCGGCGACGGCGCGTCTCGTGGCGTGGTTGCCGCTGGTCGCCGTCGGCTTGGCACTCGTGCTCGGGTTCGATGTCGCCGTCGTCTTCTCCCAGCCCGTGGGGATCGCCTGCCTGCTTGCGGGCGCGACGCTCATGATCGCCGCGCGGCACTGGACGGGGCGCCTGGTCGTGGCGGCTCAGCCCGCGGCGGGGCTGGTCGGGCTGCAGGCCGACGTCGTCGCGATCGCGCTGTCGGGTGGGGTGTCGATCGAGCGGGCCCTCGCCGTGGTCGACAGCGCAGGCGGGGGAGCGGTGGATGCCGCCACGAGCGCGGCGCTGTCGCTGTCGGAGCGTGCGGGCGCGCCGGCGGTCGAGCTTCTGCGCGGCGCGGCCGCCGAAGCCCG
>JASGEE010000073.1:0-6780 GCA_047606715.1 Microbacterium sp. | reverse complement strand
GCCGGCGCCCGCACGGGCCGGCCGCGGTCGCGCCGCGAGCGCGGCCAGGATGCGCTCGTGCGCGTCACCCTGAGCCTGGCCGACGTCGTCTTCGGGGTGCACCGCGACATCGAAGTCGACACCGCGGTGCTGTGCGAGGCGTGTCAGGGCGAGTGCTGTCAGCCCGGCACGCAGCCGGCCACGTGCGACATCTGCCACGGATCGGGCCAGATCCAGCGCACGGTGCGCAGCCTGCTCGGCAACGTCGTCACCTCGCAGCCGTGCACGAGCTGCCAGGGGTACGGCACCACGATTCCGTACCCGTGTGCGTCGTGTCAGGGGCAGGGTCGCGTGCGCGCTCGCCGCACCGTCTCCGTCGACATCCCCGGCGGCGTCGAGAGCGGTCTGCGACTGCAACTGCCCGGTTCGGGCGAGGTCGGCCCCGCCGGCGGACCCAACGGCGACCTCTATCTGGAAGTCACCGTCGCCACCGACGAGGTCTTCAGCCGCGACGGCGACGATCTGCTCGCCACCCTGGAGGTGTCGATGTCCGACGCGATCCTCGGCACGCAGACCACGATCGCCTCGCTCGACGGCGATGTCGAGCTCGAGGTGCGCGCCGGCGTCCAGTCGGGTGACGTGCTGACGATCAAGGGGCGCGGCATCACACCGCTGCGCGGCGGCAACCGGGGCGACTTGCGTGTGGCCGTCCAGGTGGTCACCCCGACCAGGCTCGGCGCCAAGGAACGCGCGCTCATCGAGGAGTTCGCGGCGAGGACGAAGGCGCCCGGTCCGCATCTGGCGCAGTTCCACCAGGGGATGTTCTCGAAGCTGCGCGACCGGTTCCGCAGCTGACATGGCCCTGCACTTCCTCGTCGACGACGCCTCGGCCGCGGTCGGGGACACTGCCGTGCTCACCGGGGCGGAGGCCCACCACGCCGTCGCGGTGCGCCGCGTGCGCGTGGGTGAGGAGGTGACCGTCGGCGACGGTGCGGGGGTGTGGCTGACCGGCGTCGTCGAGGCGGCCGAGCGGGGCCGTGTCGTCGTGCGTGTGCGCTCGCGCGATGAGATCGCCGCCGCCGCACCGCGCCTCGTGCTCGTGCAGGCGCTGGCCAAGGGCGACCGCGACGAACTGGCGGTGCAGGCGGCCACCGAGCTCGGCGCCGACGAGATCGTGCCGTGGCAGGCGGCGCGCAGCGTTTCGCGGTGGACCCACGCGGCTCGTGGCTCTGCGCAGCGCGACGCGGTGCGCGCAGAAGGCCGTGGGGAGACGGGCGACAAGCTCGCCAAGGGGGTCGCCCGTTGGCAGGCCATCGTGCGGGAGGCGGCCAAGCAGGCCCACCGCTCGTGGGTGCCGACTGTGACCGATCCGGTCTCCACCGCCCAGCTTGCCCGGCGCGCCGCGACCGCGTGTGTGCTCGTGCTGGAGCCGACGGCATCCGTCGCTCTCACGCAGGTGTCGCTGGGGGATGCCGACGAGATCGTCCTGGTGGTCGGCCCCGAAGGAGGCATCGCGACCGACGAACTGCGGGAGTTGGCGGATGCCGGGGCGGTCGCGGTGCGCCTGGGCGAGACGGTGCTGCGCACCTCGACCGCCGGGCCTGCCGCGCTGGCGGTCATCAGCGCGCGGCTGGGCCGCTGGTGAGCCCCGCCGATAGACTCGATCGCATGAGCGAGCCGTCCATCTTCACGCGCATCCTGCGGGGCGAGATCCCCGCGGAGATCATCGCCGAGACCGACCGGGTGTTCGCGATCCGTGACATCGCTCCGCAGGCGCCGGTTCACCTGCTGGTCATCCCGAAGACCGACGCGTACCGTGACGTCGTCGCGCTCGCCGCAGGCGATCCGGGCCTGCTCGCCGAGGTCGTCGGCCTTGCCCGCACCCTTGCCGACGAGCACACCGGCGGCGACTTCCGGCTGATCTTCAACACCGGCGCCGGTGCCGGCCAGACCGTCTTCCACGTGCACGCCCACGTGCTCGGCGGCGTACTGGCGGAGGGGAGCCTCGGTGGCTGACGCCCCCGCCGACGTTCCGGCTCCGGAGGTCGTCGAACGCATCGACGTCGACGGCGTCGCGATGGTGCAGCTGCTCGGCCCGCAGGACCGCCTGCTGCGCGTCGTCGAACGCGAGCACCCCGACGTGCGGGTGCACGTGCGGGGCAACGAGATCACCATCGCCGGGCAGCGGGATGCCGTCGCCCGCGCCCGCGCGCTCGTCGACGAGCTCATCGCGATGACCCGCGCCGGTCAGGGGCTGGACCCCTCGGACGTGGCGGCATCCGACCGCATCCTGCGCGCCGACACCGGCGAGCGGCCGTCGGAGGTGCTGGGGGAGGCGATCCTCTCCTCGCGGGGACGCATCATCCGCCCCAAGACGCTCGGCCAGAAACGCTACGTCGACGCGATCGAGGAGAACACGATCACCTTCGGCATCGGGCCGGCCGGTACCGGCAAGACCTACCTCGCCATGGCCAAGGCCGTTCAGGCGCTGCAGCGCAAAGAGGTCGATCGCATCATCCTCAGTCGCCCCGCGATCGAGGCGGGCGAGCGGCTGGGGTTTCTGCCCGGCACTCTCACCGACAAGATCGACCCCTACCTGCGGCCCCTGTACGACGCGCTCAACGAGATGCTCGACCCCGAGCTGGTGCCCAAGCTCATGGCGTCGGGAACGATCGAGATCGCTCCGCTGGCGTATATGCGCGGTCGGACCCTCAACGCCTCGTTCGTCGTGCTCGACGAGGCGCAGAACACCACTCCCGAGCAGATGAAGATGTTCCTGACCCGCCTCGGATTCGGCACCCGCATGGTCATCACGGGCGACATCACCCAGGTCGACCTGCCCCAGGGAGCCTCCGGGCTGCGGTTGGTCACTCGCGTGCTGAAGGACATCGACGACATCCACTTCGCGATGCTCACCAGCGACGACGTCGTGCGGCACAGCCTCGTCGGGCGCATCGTCGACGCGTACACCGAGTACGACGAGCAGCGGCTCGCCGCCCGTCGGGAGCGCGACGAGGCCGCCGAGCTTGCCGGTCGCGCCGAGCGCCGTGGGCACCAGGGGCAACGACCGAACGGGCCCCGAGACTTTCTCCCGAAGCGAGGACGCTCATGACGATCGAGATCACCAACGAGTCGGGCGTGGCCATCGATGAGACGGTGCTGCTGCGCCTGACCGAGAACAACTTCGCCGAACTGCACGTCAGCCCCGACGCCGACGTGGCGATCCTCCTCGTCGACGAGGGGGCGATGGAGGCGCTGCACGTGCAGTGGATGGATGAGCCGGGCCCGACCGACGTCCTGAGCTTTCCGATGGACGAGTTGCGCCCCGGCACGCAGGAGTCGCCGACGCCTCCCGGACTGCTCGGCGATATCGTCCTGTGCCCGCAGGTCGCTGAGGGCCAGGCGCAGACGGCGGGACACTCCACCCTCGAAGAGCTCATCCTGCTCACGACCCACGGGCTGTTGCATCTGCTGGGCTTCGACCACGCCGAGCCGGCCGAGGAGCGGGAGATGTTCGGTCTGCAGCGCGAGCTGATCGTCGCCTTCCACGCCGCCGAGCGTCGACGGCGCCGATGACCGAGGCGCTGTTGCTCATCGCCGCCGTGCTGCTGGTCGCCTTCGGGGGCCTCATGGCGGCGCTGGATGCGGCGTTGGGCGTCACGTCGCGCAGCGACCTGGCCGACCTCGCCGCCACTCGCCGCAATCCGGCCGCGCTCACGCGCATCGCCGCCGACCCCGAAGCGCACGCCGGCGCCGTCGTCTTCATCAGGATCCTCGCCGAGACGGCGGCCGCGGTGCTCGTCACGGTCGCCTTCACGGTGCTGTTCCACAGCATCTGGTGGGCGATGCTCGCTGCGGCGATCCTCATGACGATCGTCTCGTTCGTGTTGGTCGGTGTCAGTCCCCGCGCCGTGGGCCGTCAGCACGCCAAGGGGCTCCTCGGGGCGTTCGCCCCGGTCGTGCGCGCATCGCGCATCGTGCTCGGACCGCTCGCGCAGCTGCTCGTCGTCGTCGGCGATCGCGTCACACCGGGCGTGGCGCGCGGCAGCTCGTTCGCGAGCGAGGAGCAGCTGCTCAGCATGGTCGACGAGGCGGCATCCCAAGATCTCATCGAAGAAGACGATCGTGAGCTCATCCATTCGGTGTTCGAGTTCACCGACACGTTCGTGCGCGAGGTGATGGTGCCCCGCACCGACATGGTGACGATGGATGCCGCCGCCACCACTCAAGAGGCCATGCAGCTGTTCCTCGACAAGGGCGTCTCGCGCGTCCCCGTCGCCGACGGCGACGCCGACGACATCACGGGGGTCGTGTATCTGAAGGACCTCGTGCAGTTCGCGTACCGTGAAGAGACGGCCTGGCGCGCCGCCGCAGTCGCCCAGATCGCCCGCCCGGCCGTCTTCGTCCCCGAGTCGATGAAGGCCGAGACCCTGCTGCAGCAGATGAAGCGCGAAGCCGTGCACGTGTGTCTCGTCGTCGACGAGTACGGCGGCGTGGCGGGTCTGGTAACCCTGGAAGACCTCATCGAAGAGCTCGTCGGCGACATCGCCGACGAATACGACCCGCGCTCACGAGAGGTCGTCGATCTCGGCGGAGGTCGCTACCGGGTGAGCGCGCGGTTGGGGGTCGACGAGGTCGGCGAACTGTTCGGTCTCGAGCTCGAAGACGACGACGTCGACTCGATCGGGGGGCTCCTGGGCAAGCTGCTGGGCCGGGTGCCGTTGCCGGGCGCGACGGCGACGTATGCCGGCCTGGTGCTCACCGGTGGCACCTCCCGCGGGCGCGGGCGGGGATTGGACACCGTCTTCGTTGAGCGAGGAGAGGACGACGAGAGATGACCGAGACCCGATCCGGCTTCGTGACGTTCGTGGGGCGCCCCAACGTCGGCAAATCGACCCTGACCAACGCTCTCGTGGGGGAGAAGGTCGCGATCACCTCCGACAAGCCGCAGACGACCCGGCGCGCGATCCGAGGCATCGTGAACCGCCCGGCCGGTCAGCTCGTGATCGTCGACACTCCCGGCATCCACAAGCCGCGGACCCTCCTCGGCCAGCGGCTGAACGATCTTGTCGAGCAGGTGTTGGGAGATGTGGATGCGATCGGCTTCCTCGTGCCGGCGACCGAGAAGGTCGGCCCCGGCGACCGGCGTATCGCGGCCTCTCTCGACGGCTACCCGCGGGCGAAGAAGATCGCGATCGTGACCAAGACCGACATCGCCGCGCGCGATGAGATCACCGAACGCCTCGTCGAGGTCGACAGTCTTCGGGACGACTGGGATGCCGTCATCCCGCTGTCCGCTCTCGCCGGCGAGCAGCTCGATGTGCTCGCCGACGAACTGCTCGCGCTCATGCCGGAAGGCCCGGCGCTGTACGAGGAGGGCGTCGTCACGGATGAGTCGCTGGAAGACCGCATCGCCGAGATCATCCGTGAGGCGGCGCTGGAGGGCGTGCGCGACGAGCTGCCGCACTCGATCGCGGTCACGATCGATGACATCGCCGAACGCGTCGACGACGAAGGCTCCGGCACGGGACTCACCGACATCTACGCCAGCCTCGTCGTCGAGCGCGACAGCCAGAAGGCCATCGTCATCGGCCACAAGGGGTCGCGGCTGCGCGACGTCGGCTCTCGCGCCCGTGCTCAGCTCGAGCCCCTCGTGGGCACGAAGGTGTTCCTGAAGCTGCACGTCCGGGTGGCGAAGGAGTGGCAGCGCGACCCGAAGCAGCTCGGCCGGCTGGGGTTCTGAGCGCACAGGGTTGCCTGCGGCGCGTACCGGCGGCGAGAGCCCCGGCATCCTGACTCGCGACCCGATCACAGACTTCGGAGGATGTCACCGACTTCGGAGCGCTTCGCCCGCATCCTCCGAAGTCGGTCGCGTTCTCCGAGCTTCATGACGGTCGACAGCGGACCCGCGCCCGGCGCTGCCGAGCCGATCATGCACCTGCTCTTGAATCGCGAGGAGCTCGGCTTCGGTGCTCGCACCGGGCTGCCCGCCGGTCGGATCCTCGGCATCGTCGAGGCCGTCCCACGACCAGTTCTCGATCGGGATGCCGCTGCACTCCGGCGGGCAGGTCTCCGCAATCGCTCCCAGGCACAGTTCGGCGCGACCAGCGACGTCCCTGACGAGCCCCTGCCCGATCACATCGCGATCGGGCAGCCCGGGGGCGACCTCGCCCAGGGCGGGGGTGTCCGTGGTGGCCGATGTGGCGCTGGCCGGCGTGGCGTCGGCCGGCCCGGAACTGGCCGGAGCGGTGCACGCCGACAGCGCGAGGGCACACACGACGACGAGGGCGGCGGTCACCGCAGGCGAATGACTCATACCCTCCCAGTGTCGCGGAGCGGCAGACCGTCTCATCGGCGCGCGTCGCGCGGTCGCCAGCAGGCGCCGCCGGGGTGTAACCTGGGCGCATGCGCTTCGGCCGGCTCCTCCTTCTTAGTCGCCGCGACGAGACCTCGTTCTAGGGCCCTCCTCGTCGCGGAGCTTGGCATCGCCTGACACCGGCCCGCATCATCCGACGAAGAGAAGCGAACCCCACATCATGCGAAACACGCAGCAGCCCTCCGGCATGCCGATCCACAAATACCGTCCGTTCCACGAGCAGATCCGCGTCGATCTGCCCGACCGCACCTGGCCCGCCCAGCGCATCACGACCGCGCCCCGCTGGTGCGCTGTCGACCTGCGCGACGGCAACCAGGCCCTCATCGACCCGATGAGCCCCGAGCGCAAGCGCATCATGTTCGACCTGCTCGTGAGCATGGGCTACAAGGAGATCGAGGTCGGGTTCCCGTCGGCATCCCAGACCG
>JASGEE010000072.1:0-9186 GCA_047606715.1 Microbacterium sp. | reverse complement strand
GGCCAAATCGGGACACCCGCGCCGCGCACAGCGAGAAACGGCTCCTTTGGCCTGCTTTTGGCACGCCAGCCAGGCTGGCCGCCGTCAGTTCGCCAACGGCTCGAACCAGCCCCGCGGCGGGTTCGACACCTCGGGCAGCAGCAGCGCGCCGCGCGGCGCCGCCCAACGCACCCCGTTCGCGAGCACCCGCTGGATCTCCGCCTGCTGGTAGACCGGGTAGTCCTGGTCGCCGGGGCTGAAGTAGAACACCCGGCCACGGCCACGCGTATACGTCACACCCGACCGGAAGACCTCGCCGCCGGAGAACGAGGAGATGAAGACGAGCTCGTCGGGTTCGGGGATGTCGAACAGCTCGCCGTACATCTCCTGACGCGGCACGATGAGCGGATGCGGGATGCCCTGAGCGATCTCGTGGCCGGGGTTCACCGTCCAGACCAGCTCGCGCTCGGCCTCGTTGCGCCACAGCAGCGAGCAGGAGGTGCCCATGAGCCGACGGAAGATCTTGGAGAAATGCCCGGAGTGCAGCACGAGCAGTCCCATACCGGCCAGCACGCGGTCGTGCACCCGCTCGACGATCGCGTCATCGACCTGGTCGTGTGCGGCGTGCCCCCACCACAGCAGCACGTCGGTGCTCTCGACCACTCCGGCGCTGAGCCCGTGCTCGGGCTCCTGCAGCGTCGCGGTGCGCACCTCGGCATCCGGCAGCAGACGCCGCAGCCCCGCGGCGATCGCACCGTGGATGCCGTCGGGGTAGTCGGTCGCCATCGACGACGGGTTGTTGTGGGTTTCGTGGACGTTCTCGTTCCAGACGGTGACGCGCAGGGTCATGAGAGGTGGATCTCCCGGTGTTCGAGGGCGGACAGGTAGCAGGCGTCGATGATGCGCGCGCGACTCAGCGCGAGCGAGCCGTCGTGTTCGTGCCAGGTCCGCGGGTCGCGCACGTGGTCGACGAAAGCGCGGACGACCCCGGGGTGCCCCGCCGACACGGCGACGCGCTCGTGCTCGTCGGCGATCTGCCCGTCGCGATCGCGGTGGATCGTCAGGTCGCCGAACCCGGGCCCCGCAGCCAACTCCGCTCCGCCGTCGGTGGCGAAGACGCGGAAGTCCATCAGGTCGTCCTCGTCGCGGAAGACCGCCCACGACGTCTCGATCGCGAGGGTGCCACCGCCCTCCAGGCGCAGGAAGGCGGCGGCGAAGTCCTCAACGTCGAACGCCGAGGTACGCCCGGCATGCGCGGTGTAGCTCTCCGAGCCGCCGATGCCGCGTGTGCCCAGCTCGGAGTAGGCGGATGCCGTCACGCTGAGCACTCGCGGGTCTCCCAGCAGGTGGAGCGAGTAGTCCAGGACGTGCACGCCGATGTCGATGAGCGGCCCGCCGCCGGATGCATCGCGATTGGTGAACCAGCTGCCGAGCATCGGGATCCCCCGGCGGCGCATCCACGACGCCCGAGCGTAGTAGGGCCGTCCCAGTTCGCCACGGGCCATCACGGCGGCCAGGTGCTGCACGTCGGCGCGCAGGCGGTGGTTGAACGCGACCTCCAACACCCGCCCCGCGCGCCGCGCGGCGTCGACCATCTGCTGCCCCTCGTCGCCGGTGCGCGCGATCGGTTTCTCGCTGAGCACATGAAGCCCCGCCTTCAGGGCGGCGATCGCGATCGGAGCGTGCAGGAAGGTCGGCACGGCGACGCTCACGGCATCGATGCCGTCGAGCGCGACGAGGTCTTCCCAGTCCTCGAACAGGTGCGGCACGTCGTGGCGCGCACCGAGGCTCTGCAGCAGCTCGCTCTCCTTGCCGGCGAGGGCGACGACCTCGACGCCGTCGAGCGCGGTGTAGGCGGCCAGGTGCTGTTGCCCGGCCCAGCCGAGCCCGATCACGCCGACGCGCAGTGGTGCGGCATCCGTGCGCAGTGTCATATCCACAATCCTCTCAGGTTGAGTTCCGTCGACCGTGTGTGCGCGGGTTGCGCGCGGCCGGAGGTCGTCTTGCGCTGTCGGATCCTGCTCACGCTGGTGATTTTCGACGGACTCTTCGACAGCGCGCGCAGCTTTCGACCGCGCGAGAAGGCGGCGGGCGGATGCGCGGTGCCGCGTCACCGCCTCCCGGTGCCGAACACGCCGCGGATGACCGAGCTCAGGATCGTCTGGGTCGTCTTGGCGTTCAGCACCTGCTCGATCGGGCTCTTCTCGACCTTGCGCGCCGTGCGCGCCGTGCGCGCCGATCCGCCGGAGGCCTTCATGAGCCGGTCGTATTCCTTCTGCCGCTCCTTCTCGGCGGCGGCATCGGCCTTGGCGATCGCGGCCTGCTGCTTGGCATACTCGGCGTCGGCTTTCGCTTTGGCGACAGCCGCCTCCTGCGCCTGCGCGGCCGCGGCGGCCGCGTTCATCTTCGCGGTCAGGATTTCGCGCGCCGACTCGCGGTCGATCGCGGTGCCGTAGGTGGCCAGCAGCGGCGAAGCATGCACGGCCCGCTCGATGTCAGGGTCGGGGGTCGGGCTCATGAGGCCCTGCGGCGCGCGCAGGCGCGTCCAGGCCACCGGGGTCGGGGCGCCCTTCTCGCTCATGACCGTGACGATGGCCTCGCCGGTGCCGAGCTCCTGCAGCACACGCTCCAGGTCGTACCCGCTCTTCGGATATGTGCCGACGGTCGCGCGCAGCGCCTTCGCGTCGTCCGGGGTGAACGCGCGCAGCGCGTGCTGCACGCGCGAGCCGAGCTGCGCGAGCACGTCGGAGGGCACGTCCTTCGGCGTCTGGGTCACGAAGAACACCCCGACACCCTTCGAACGGATGAGGCGCACGGTCTGGGTGATCGCGGAGAGGAAGTCCTTCGAAGCGTCCTTGAAGAGCAGATGCGCCTCGTCGAAGAAGAACACGAGTTTGGGCTTGTCGGCATCCCCCACCTCGGGGAGGATCTCGAACAGCTCCGCCAGCAGGTACATCAGGAACGTCGAGAACAGCGCCGGCTTGTCGGCGACTCCCGGCACCTCCAGCAGTGAGACGATCCCGCGGCCGTCGGGGGCGGTGCGCAAGAAGTCGCGCACGTCGAACTCGGGCTCGCCGAAGAAGACGTCGGCGCCGCCGTCGGCGAACGTGATGAGCTCGCGCAGGATGACCCCGACCGTCGCCACCGACAGGCCGCCGAGGCCCTTGAGCTCGGCCTTGCCCTCGTCTCCCGTGAGGTAGGTCAGCACGGCGCGCAGGTCGGAGAGGTCGACGAGGGCGAGACCGTTCGCATCGGCGTAGTGGAACACGAGTCCGAGGCTCGACTCCTGCGTCTCGTTCAGGCCCAGCACCTTGCTCAGCAGCAACGGCCCGAATCCGCTGACGGTCGCCCGCACCGGCACGCCCTTGCCGATGCCGCCGAGGGCGAAGTACTCCGTGACGGATGCCGTCGGCTCCCAGTCCTGACCGATCGCCCGCGTGCGCGCGAGCAGCTTGTCGCTCGGCTCTCCCGGCGTCGCCACCCCCGACAGGTCGCCCTTGATGTCGGCGGCGAACACCGGCACGCCCTTCGCGGCGAGCTGTTCGGCCAGGCCCTGCAGCGTGCGCGTCTTGCCGGTGCCGGTGGCACCGGCGACGAGTCCGTGCCGGTTCATCATCGCGAGCGGAATGCGGATCTGCGCGGCCGGCACGGGGTCGGTGTTCATGAGAGCGCCGAGGTCGAGGGTTGCCGCCTCGAACGTGTAGCCCTTGGCGACCGCGGCGACCTGGTCGGCATCCAGCGGGCCGGATGCCGACGCGGCGGCCGCCGGCGCTTCGGGAGGAGATGTGCGTTCGGGAGGATCGCCGGCGCCGTTTTGATCCTCCCGAACCGCCATCTCCTCCGCAGCGGCCGGCTCGGCCGGGACATCCGGAGCGCCGGCGGCCTCGAGCGGGGCGTCCACCGCAGGCCCGGCCGCCTTCGCCCGGGCCGCCGCCAGAGCGGCCTTGGCCTGCGCGAGTTTCAGAGCGGCTTCGGCAGCTTCCGCCTCGGCCTCCAGTCGTGCCAGTTCGGCGTCGTCAGCAGCGCTCATGTCGATCAGCCTACTCAGGCCGGATGCGGCATCCGCTCGCGCTCGCGCGACAGCACGACGGCGAACGCGGCGGCGAGGACGAGTGCGGCGCCGCAGCCGGCGAGCGCGCCGCCGATCGTGTCGGTGAGCCAGTGCGCATGCACGAGGGTGCGGCTCAGCGCCATCGCCATCACCCACGCGAGGCCCACGACCGCCACCCAGATCCGCGCGCACAGCACGACGGCGATCACCGCGAGCGTCGCCGCGTTCGCGGTGTGCCCGGAGGGAAACGAGCCGTAGTCGGAGAGGACGATCATCTCCTCCGGACGCGCGCGCCCGAACAGCCCTTTCAGCGCCTGCACCACGAGCGCGCTGCCCGCCGATGCCGCCACGACGAACGCGCCCGCCCATGGGCGCCGCAGCAGCACCAGAACGGCAAGTGCCCCGAGCGGAACGACGAACGACGCGAACCAGCCGCCGCCGACGAAGTCCATCCCGAGGGCGAACGACTGCAGCGACGAGAGTCGCGCCGCCGCGTCGTTCCACCACTGGTCGAGGTGCGGCCCCTCGAAAGTCGTGACGAGGATGCCGACCAGGGCCGCAATCGCGACCAGCGCCGCTCCGACGACCAGCTGCCGCAGCGCGGTCGTGATCACCTCGTCATCGACCGGTCGCGCAGTGCTCATCGCCCCATTGTCCCCGACGCCGCCCAGCCGCCCGCCCGGCAGGTGTGTCACCATCCGCCGTCGCACACGCTCACGCGGGCGGATGCCGACACATCCGCAGGCCCTCGGGACGCACGCAGGCCCTCGGGACGCACGCAGGCCCCCGGGATGAACCCGGGGGCCTGCGCAGACCTGACGGTCGAGATTACTTCAGGGTCACCGAAGCGCCGGCCTCTTCTAGAGCGGCCTTGGCCTTCTCGGCGGCCTCCTTGGTGGCGCCCTCCAGGACGGCCTTGGGGGCACCGTCGACGACGGCCTTGGCCTCGCCGAGGCCGAGCGAGGTGAGCTCGCGGACGACCTTGATGACCTGGATCTTCTTCTCGCCGGCGGCCTCGAGGACGACGTCGAACGAGTCCTTCTCCTCGACCTCTTCGACGGGCGCGGCGGGACCACCCGCGGCGGCGACCGCGACGGGCGCGGCAGCGGTGACGTCGAAGGTCTCCTCGAAGGCCTTGACGAACTCGGACAGCTCGATGAGCGTGAGCTCCTTGAACGCGTCGAGCAGCTCCTCAGTGCTGAGCTTTGCCATGATTTTCTCCTTGTATGGGTTGTACTACGCCGAGGCCCGATCTCAGGCCGCGGACTCCTGCTTCTCACGCAGCGCGTCGACCGTGCGAACGGCCTTCGACGGCAGCGCGGTGAAGACGTATGCCGCCTTGGTCAACGAGGCCTTCATCGCGCCGGCGAGCTTCGCCAGCAGGACTTCACGGCTCTCGAGGTCGGCGAGCTTGCCTACCTCTTCTGCACTCAGGACGGCACCGTCGAAGTACCCGCCCTTGACCACGAGAAGAGGGTGTGCCTTGGCGAAGGCACGCAGACCCTTCGCGACGGCGACCGGGTCACCGTGCACGAAGGCGATGGCTGACGGACCCTTGAGCTCGTCGTCCAGACCCTCGACCCCGGCGCCTCGTGCCGCGATCTTGGTCAGCGTGTTCTTCACCACGGCGTATTCCGCGTCTTGACGGATGCTGTTGCGCAGCTCTTTGAGCTCTGCAACCGTCAGACCGCGGTACTCGGTCAGCAGAACGGCGGTCGAGTCCTCGAAGTTCTTCGTGAGCTCGGCAACCGATGCATCCTTGTGCGCCATGGCCACTCCTTGTGTCTACGAGACGTCCCGCGATGGCGGGGCGCCGACCTCAGGGCTGGATGCCGTGCGCATGAAAAAAGCTCCGGCGCAAGCGCACGGAGCGTCCGGTCTCCCGGGAGTTCGTGTCACCTGCGCGGGCTCCTGCAGTGCAAGGCTTCGTCGGCATCCGTTCGCACGCATGCCGAGACCAGCGGTCTTTGGCTGGGTCCAGTGTATGCTCACGGCGACGGACGGCAAAATCGAGGCGACGGAGGACGGGTGGCCGATCTCAGAGTGGACACCGGGGCGATCCGGCGAAGTCAGGCGACGTTCGCCGATATCCGCGACCGGCTGGAGGAAGCGGTCGCGGGATTCAGTTCGGTATCGGGGGCAACCGTCGCTCAGGACGACCTGCGACACCGCCTCGATGAACTCGGATCGTCGTGGGGGTGGGGATCAAGAAGCTAGGAGCCTTCGCCGAATCGGCGGCGACCGCCCTGAGCGGCATCGCCGACGCGTTCGAGTCGGTCGACAACGAGCTCGCGAGTGCTCTGGAGCAGCACTCCAGCGAGTCATCGTCGCAGACTCGTACCGGGCGGCGGTCGGCATGAGCGACTTCTCCGCCCTCGGCTTCGATCCCGCACCGGGCGATGTCTCGGCCATCCGCAGCTTCATCACCCAGCTGGACCGCGGCGCGCGAAGCACGTCCGACGCGCTTTCACTGATGGACGATGGCGGGGGCACGTGGAAGGGCGAGGCCGCCGTTGCCTTCCGTCACACGCTCGACAACGAGTTCCGTCCGCAACTGCGTGACGTTCGCGACGCATTCGTCACCTCACGCGACGCTCTCTCGGGGTGGGCGCGCGAACTCTCCGGGTTCCAGGCCCGCGCACGCCAGCTGGAGCAGGAGGCGGCTCTGGCAACGGGATCGCTGAGTCGCCGCCGGAACGAGCTTGCGCAGGCGCGCAGCGAAGCGCAAGCCGACCCGATCGCCGCCGCGACCGACACCGGTCTGTCCGATGCGGCACGTCGCCTGCGAGCGGCACAGGCGACGTTGGACGATGTCCGTCGGCGCGCCACTGCTCTGCAGACGGAGGCCGACGGTCGCGCGGCGGCATGCGCGGGCCAGCTCGAGGGCGGCATCGCACTGATCTCTGCCTACGCCGGCAGCGGGTGGGACAGATTCACCTCGTGGGTGTCCGATGTGGGCTCGGCAATCGCGGACGGCTACGAGTGGTTCATGGACGACGTGATGCCCATCCTCGAAGACATCGTCGACACGATCGTGCCGATCATCGCTGTGGCTGCGCTGTTCGTCCCCGCTCTCGGGCCGTTGGCGCTGGGCCTGTCGATTGCCGCGGTCGGGATCGATGGTCTGCAGGCGCTGCACGGTGAGGAGGGCGCGAAGCAGGACTTCTTCGTGGGTCTTGCCGGGCTGGCCGTCGGAGGCGCGCTCGGCAAGATCGGCACGGCGCTCGGCAACGGCACCCGCGAGGTGCTGCTGCCCGCGATCCAGATCAACAGCGGCAGCGCAATGGCGCTGGCCGGCGGCGGGTCGATGGCGGCATCCACAACATTGTCGATCGCGCTTCACGTCAATCCACAGGCCTTGCAGGCCAACACGATGTGGATGGCGACCAAACTGACCGAGGCGCACGTTGCCGGCTCCGACCTCGCGACCTCGACGGGGCAGCCTGCGGTCAATCTTGTCGAGCGTACGCGCAATCTCATCCAGGGCAACGGCCCGCGCACCGACCAGGAGCTCGCCGACCGTGACGAAGACTGAGCCGCCGGTCGTCTGGCAGCGGGTGCCGCAGGGGTGGATCGAGCTTGTCGCCTTCGCCGACGATGAGCTGGCACAGAAGTGGTGGCGCACGTATCTCAGCCCGGCCGGTGTCCCACCCGAGGTATCAGCCGACGGCGTCGTGGATGCCGCGACGATCGCGACACTGACGCGCGGATTCGACGCGGCGCGCGAGGCGCTGCGCGACAGCCCGTATGCCGTCGCGGGGATCTTTCCATATCTGGTCGACGACCCAACGGTGTTTTTCATCGGCACCACAGTTCTTCCTGCACCCGCGGATGAGCGCGCGGCTCGCACCGCCGCAAGCCTCAGCGGCCTCGTCCGCTTCGGCGACGAGGCGCGCAGCGAGCCTTTCGTCGCCCTCGACGGGCGCATCGGGTCGGCGACGCTCGGGCGTGCGACGACGGATGACGGCACCTCGTTCGCCGCGATCACCGGCGAAGTGCCGCTGCCCTCGACTTCTGCCGGTGGTGGCACGGTGTTCGTGCTGGCGCTGAGCCTCGACCCAGAGCGTCTCGACGAGTTGGCGCCGTACGCGGCCCTCGCGCTGGACTCGACCTGCCTCCTGGCTCCCGATCAGGCACCCCCGGCATACCCACCGCACGGACGGGTCACCGCGTGGGACCGCGCCGCACCGGCCGATGGCGGGTGACATGTTCCGACTGATCTCCCCCGCCACCCTCCCCGATGTCGTCGCGGCCGAGGCGGATGCCGGCCTCAGCGTGCCGACCAACGAGGCGGATGCCGCGGCCGCCCGCACGCGGGCGGACTACGGCCGGGTGTCCCGCTGGGGCCTGGGAGTGCTCGGCACCGTGGGTGCAGCGCTCGGCATCGCTGTGGCGTCGTTCGCCGCGGACGTCGTCACGTCGACCACCGATCTCACCGGCGACCTTCTCCTGATCCTGCTCGCGCTCCTCGTCGCGGCGGCCCTCGCCGTGCCGTCGATTGGGCTGCTGATCGCCCTGCACCGTTCGGGGCGGCGGCTCGCCAGCGCGGCCGCGTACTGGGCGGCGCTGCCGTACCGCCTGGGCCGCCGCGCGCCGACGCGGGGCGATTGGTTCACCGTGCGTTTCGCCGCGTTCTCGGCGGATCTGTTCCTACGGCTGATCACATCGGCGCTCGCGGCGCTCGTCACGATGTTCGCGGTCGCGCTCGCGGTGCGTTCGGTCGTCGCCAGCGCTGCGGCCGACGAGTTCGTCCTGTGGTCGGGCTGGGCGGTGCTGTTCGCGGCGGTGTGCGGCGGGCAGTTCGGCGGCGTGCAGCGCGTGCAGAACGGTTATCTGAACCGCGACCCGGCGCGCCTGTTCGGCCGCCGCTGACGGCGCCGGTTAGCCTCGATGTCATGACACCGCAGGACCTCGCGCTCATCGCGCCCGAGGTGGCCTCGCGGATCGTCGCCGACTCACGCGACCGCGTGGGCTGGATGCGGGCGCGCTCGCGCGGCATCACCGCCACCGACGTCGCGCAGCTGACTAGCCACACCGCGATCGCCCGCGCCGCCGACGCGAAGCTTGCCGGCTCCGGGTTCTCGGGAAACGCCTACACGGAGCACGGCCGGCGGCGCGAGCCGGAGATCGCGGCGTGGGTCGCCGCAACCCACGGC
>JASGEE010000071.1:0-4022 GCA_047606715.1 Microbacterium sp. | reverse complement strand
GGGCACGCTGGGTGATGAGGTGGAAGCCCGCGCTGAACGCGTTCGCGATCACCTTCGCCGGACGGTTCGAGAGAACCACCCACTAATGAAAACCGCCGGACCCCACACACCGTTTATCGGACAGACCCGATTCCATTCCACGCCGTGCGACAACTCGTCGAGGACGTCGGTGAGGTCGCGCACGGCGCCGTTGGCGGCGAACAGCTGGATGTTCGTGTTGCCGATCTGCACGACGTCCGGAGGATTGTCCGAGGACAGCGCGGTCGTCAGCTTCGTGACGATGTTGTCCCACTGCTGGACCTCGACGTTCACCGTGGCGCCGGTGGCCTCCTCGAAGCGCTCGTTGACCTCGGGGACGGTCACGTCCAGGAACGCGCCGGTCTGCATGAACCAGACGGTGAGGGTGCGGTCCTCGTTCGAGTCGGACTCTCCCGACGTCGTGGTGGCGCATCCGCCGAGAGCGAGAGAGGAGACCAGTGCGGCGGCGGTGAAGCCGATCGCCCGCTTCGCGGAAGACGAGGCGCGGGTGTGCATTGTCATGGGATTCCAGTTTTCTATGGTGTGTTGGGCAGGGTGTGTGAGGCGGGATGCCGGGGGATCAGGGCGTGGGACTGAGCATCCGGATCAGGGTGCGCAGGGACTCGAGCATGTCGATGTCGTTGTCGAGGAGCCACTGGACCTGCAGACCGTCCAGGGTCGCCAGGATCACGACGGCGACAGTGTGCGGGTCGAGGTCGGCACGGATGGCGCCTGCCGCCTGAGCGCGCTCGATACGTTGCGCCCAGACCTGGCGGTTGCGCGTGTAGAGCTCGCTGAAGTAGATGCGTCGCCGCGACTGGCTGGCATCGGTCGCGGCGAGCGCCGAGACGACGGAGAACAGCCCGATCAGACCGGGCACGGTCGCGTTGTGGGCGACGAGCGTCAACAGTGTCTCGAACTCAGCCCCGTCCTTGGTGGGGAAGGTGCGTCGGTTCACCTCGTCGCGGTGCTTGACGATCTCGAGCATGAGGTTGTCGAGCGAGCCGAAGTGATGGAGCACGCCCGCCTTCGAGCGGCCGACCCCCTCGGCGACGTCCTGCAGCGTGGTCGCATCGAAGCCGGCCTCGGCGACGATGCGCAGTGCCGCGTCGAGCACGTCGTGACGAAACTGCTCCGTCTTTGCGTACGAGCCGCGGGTCTGCGTCACCCGGGGTTGTGATGCCATGCCAAAACTCTACCTGTGGTTGAAATTAAAAATCAACCATTGGTCGATTTGTAACTCGCTCGTAATGTAGTGTGCTCAATGGCGCCGCGTTCCCCGGCGCGATCCCTTCGACGAGAGATACCGATGACACGTCCTGACCTGTCCGTCCAGCTGTACACGGTGAGGGAATCTCTCGCCGCGGACCTCCCGGGAACCTTCGAGCGGCTCGCCGCCGCCGGCCTGGGCAACGTCGAGGTCTTCTCCGTCGACGAGAACGCTGCCGAGACGCGCGCCGCGGCCGACGATGCGGGCCTGCGCATCCGTAGCGGTCACGAGTACTTCCTTTCCGAGCACGTCACCACCCCGACCCGCTCCTTCGCCGTGCGGCCTGTCGAGGAGACGCTCGACCACGCCGCCGAGCTGGGGTTGGAGTTTCTGGTCGACCCCTTCGTGGAGGCGGCACGCTGGCAGAGCCGCGACGAGATCGAGAAGACCGCAGAGCGGCTGAACGGTGCGGTGGACGCTGCAGCGGCCCGCGGCATCCGTCTCGGCTACCACAACCATTCGCACGAATTCCATCACCAGGTCGACGGCATCAGCGCCTACGAGCTGTTCGCAAGCCTGCTCGACGAGCGCGTCGCACTCGAGCTGGATGTGTTCTGGGCGGCCACCGGCGGTCAGGATGTCCCTGCGCTGTTGGAGCGCCTGGGTGCTCGCGTGCGCCTGCTGCACGCGAAGGACGGCGTGATCGGGGAGGATCCCTTCCTCGCCGAGGACCGCTCGAAGGTCGTCCTCGACCAGCGGATCGCCGGCGAGGGGTCCGTGCCCCTCGCCGAGATTCTCCGAGCCGCGTCGGCGGCCGAGCTCGTCGTGATCGAGTTCGACCGTTACGACGGCGACATCTTCGACGCGATCGAGAAGAGCGGGGTGTGGCTGCGCGGGGCGGGCGTTCTATGAGCACGGCGCCGCTCGGTGTCGGTGTCATCGGCACCGGGATGATCAGCTCGAAGTACCTCGACAACCTCAGCGCGTTCCCCGATGTGACCGTCATCGCTCTCGGCGACCTGGATGCCGATCGCGCCGCCGCACAGGCGGAGAAGTACGGTGTCTCGGTGAGCGGCCTGCCCGAGGACGTCCTCACCCACCCCGAGGTCGAGCTGGTCGTGAACCTGACGGTCCCGGTCGCTCATGTCCCGGTGAGCATGGCGGCGATCGAGGCGGGCAAGCACGTCTGGAGCGAGAAGCCCATCGGTGTCAACCGTGAAGAGGCGTGCGCCCTGCTGGCTGCCGCAGAGGCTGCCGACCTCCGCCTCGGGATCGCTCCCGACACCGTTCTCGGCCCCGGTCTGCAGACCGCGCTGCGCGCGCTGCGCCGGGGTGACATCGGTGTTCCGCTGTCGGCGCAGACGAGCATGCAGTATGCCGGCCCGGACCTGTTCCACCCCAATCCGGAGTTCCTGTTCTCGCACGGCGCCGGCCCCGTGGTCGATATGGGACCGTACTACATCAGTGCGCTCGTGAACCTCTTCGGCCCGGTCGCCCGCGTCGCCGCCGTCGGCCTGAAGGGGCGCGAGAGGCGACGAGTGCGTGTCGGCGACCGCGCCGGTGACGAGTTCCCCGTCGAGGTTCCGACGCACGTGCAGGCCATCGCGCAGTTCGAGCGCGGGATGACCAGCCAGAGCGTCTTCAGCTTCGACTCGCAGTTGACCCGCTCGGGGGTTCTGGAGGTGACCGGCACAGAGGGCACTCTGGTGATTCCCGACCCCAACCGCTTCTCCGGAGCCGTGCGCATCGCCCGGGTCGCCACGGCTTACGAGGACATCGACACACCGAGGTGGGAGAGGGTCGCACCGGTCGGCGTCGAGGCGGGACGCGGTCTCGGTGTGCTGGACATGGCACGTGCCATCCGCGCGGAACGGCCGCACATCGCCACCGGCGAGCTGGGTTACCACATCTTCGACACGCTCACCGCGATCGAGGAGTCCGTGCAGCTCGGACGGTTCGTCGAGATCGAGAGCACCGTGGCGGAGGTGCCGCTGGTCCCCGAGGACCGTGACCCCTTCGCGTCGACGTTGTAGCAACCGTCAGGGGATGAGCCGGGGCGTCGTGCGGCTACCGGCGGGGCGCAGCCGCAAGCGTGGACGACGCACGATACTTAGGTCATTACAGATAGTTAGCTTAATGCTAAATTAATGGCGGAGGTGCGGCCCATGACGCGGGAGGCGACGGAAGAGCTGATCGCGCGGTTCGCGAGCGAGCGGCGCGAGATCACGCGTTTGCTGGCGACGCAGCGTCTGCAGCCGGTGCTCGGGCTGGAACTCACGGTCCAACAGCTGAAGATCGTGCTCCTCGTGGCGACCGATGCGGCCCGCACCGGCAAGGAGCTCGCCGGCATCCTGCAGGTCACCCATGCCACGGTATCGGCGAGCGTCGACAAGCTCGTCGAACTCGGCTACCTGGCCCGCGACGTGATGGACACCGACCGGCGTGTGAAGCAGCTGACGGGCACCGCGATGACCACCCGGCTCTACGACCAGTTCCTCGACAAGCGTGACGCGCCGGATGAGGTGCTGTCCTCGCTCGAGGCGGCAGATCTCGCCGCGCTCGTCCAGGGCATGGCGGCGCTGCGCCGCGCGGTCGAGCTGCGGACAGCCCAACGAGGCGCGTAGCCGCGCATCGGATCCGACCACAGCAGATGTCATCGATAGGAGAACGCATGTACCCGAAGCTGTCGATTCTCGACCCGGTGCCCATTCGTGACGGCCAGACGGCCGCGCAGTCGGTCGCCGCGTCGCTGGCCGCGACGCGTCTGGCCGACCGCCTCGGCTACGAGCGGTGG
>JASGEE010000070.1:0-14556 GCA_047606715.1 Microbacterium sp. | reverse complement strand
GAAGACGGCGAGCACGGCGGCGAAGGTGATCAGCAGTGCCGCCCACCGGGGCAGGCCGCGGCCGGCGAGCCAGCTGACGAGCGGGTCCAGACCCAGTGCGAGGAAGAGCGCCGTTCCGACGTACAACAGGACGGTCGACAGGCTCTGCATACTCGTGATCAGCATGATCCCGACGCCAACGCCGAGCGTTGCAACGAGCGCGGTGCGGAACGGCTGATGGATCTTCACGGTGCCAGAATACGCACGCCGGTGCTCCGCCGGTGGATGCCGGCGGCTCCGGGTCGACATTCAGGTCGCTTTCGCTAGTCTGGAACGTCGAGTGTGTGTGCTCCGTACCCGAGGCGGAGCGCGTGGAGGTGTCGTTCGTGCGTTTTGTCTGGGCCGTTGCGGCCTTCGTGCTCGCCGCTGTCTTGATCGGAGCCGGCATCGCGCAGCGCACCGTCTTCCTGGGGCCGAAAACGCAGAGCGAGGCGATCTCGATCACCGGCGACGCTGCGTACGTGCTCATCGACGGAGCCGTGTTGACCAGCCACGACGGAGCACAGACGCTACGGGTGCAACAAGACGGGACGATCTTCGCGGCGTACGGTCGCACGTCTGATCTCGAGGCCTGGCTGACGACCTCCGCCTATACGCATGTCACGGTCGAGGGCGACGTGATCGGCTCGGAGACGATCGCCGCTCAGACGCCGTTGGCCGACGACGTCGTCGCGCCGAGTCCTGTCGGCTCGGATCTGTGGCTCGACGAGTTCCAGCAGGACGACGTGCTGATCACTCCGCTGCAGCTCCCCGAGGACATGAGCCTGCTCATCGCCACCGATGGCGTCGAGCCGGCACCCCACGACATCAGCGTGACGTGGCCGACCGGTGTGACCACTCCGTGGGCGGGACCGCTCATCGTCGGCGGCTGCATCCTGCTTCTGGTCGGGCTGGTGTTGTACGCGCTCGGCGTGCGCAACGCCCGTCGTGCTCGTGGACCCCGTCGGCGGGGGCTGCCCATGGTGGTGACCGAGCCGATCGATCTCGCGATCGAAGAGGCGGACAAGGGCGTCATCAGCGCCACCCCCACTCGTAGACAGCTCTCGCGCGGCACACGCCCGCTGCTCGCGCTGCCGGCGCTCGGGGTGTCCGCGCTGCTGTTCGCGGGATGCTCGGCCGATGCCTGGCCGCAGCTCGGCGCATCGCCGACCCCGACGCCGACGGAATCGATCGTCGTCCCCGAGGATCAGGGGAGCCCTGCCGTCACCGAGGCCCAGGCGGCACGCATCCTGCAGCTCGTCTCCGATCAGGTCGCCGCCGCCGATGAAGCGGCCGACCCTGCCGCGGCCGCGCTGCGCCTGTCGGGAACGGCGCTTCAGACGCGCGAGACCGACTACAAGCTGCGCGATGTGAAGGACCACGAGGCGCTTCCGGCGATTCCGGGCACCCCGCTGGAGGTGCTGCTGCCCGAAGCGTTCGATGGCTGGCCGCGCACCTTCTTCGCGGTCGTCGCGGGTGGCGACGAGAAGGCGGACGTGATCCTCAGTGTGACGCAGGACGATCCCTGGTCGCCCTACAAGGTGAACGCCGAGGCCGAGCTGGTCAGCGGACCCAGTCTGAACCTTGCCCCGTCGTATGTCGGCGCCATCGCGATCGATCCCGACTCGCCCTTCCTCGTGCTGCCTCCGGCCCAGCTGGCTGCCGCGTATGCCGACCTGCTCACCAACGGCGATGACAGCGAATACGCCGACCTGTTCGATGCGGCCGGCGACACGTTCCGCACGCTGATCGCGGACAACCGGGTGGAGCGGCTGAAGGCGTTCAACGAGACCGGCGCGGAGACGGGCAAGCTCACGTTCTCGGCTGCCGCCGGTGACGCGGACCCGATTGCGCTCGCGACTCTTGACTCGGGTGCCATCGTCGCGGTGACCGTGACGGAGACGGACAAGGTGACGCCGACCGACGACGATGCGGTGATCAAGGTCACCGACAACCCGACCGTGAAGACGCTGACGGGTGTGACGCAGTCGGCGGAGGGGTTCACGACGACGTGGGCCGATCAGCTGTTCTTCTTCGTCCCCGCGCAGAGCTCGAATCAGCGCATCCAACTACTGGGATATTCCAGTGCCTTGCTCTCTGCAGAGGAGCTGAAGAAGTGACCGACCCGACTCCGGGTGCCGTGCTGCGCGGCGCCGTCGACCTTTCCGCTCTGCGCTCGCGCGCGGCATCCCCGGCCCCTTCCGAGCCGGCCCCGGGTGAGAACCGGCTCGTCTTCGAGGCGACCGACGCGACGTTCGGGCAGGTGCTCGAGCTCTCGCGCAGCGTGCCGGTCGTCGTCGACCTGTGGGCGCAGTGGTGCGGCCCGTGCAAGCAGCTCAGCCCCGTGCTCGAAAAGGTCGTCACCGAGCTCGCCGGGCGCCTCGTGCTCGCCAAGGTCGACGTCGATGCGAATCCGCAGCTCGCGCAGGGCTTTCGCGCGCAGTCGATCCCGATGGTGGTCGCCCTCGTCGCCGGGCAGCCCGTGCCGCTGTTCACCGGCGCGGTGCCTGAGCAGCAGGTGCGTGACGTGTTCGATCAGCTGCTGCAGTTGGCCGCTCAGCACGGGGTGACCGGCACGGTGCCGCCCGACGGCCCGGATGCCGATGTGCCCGAGGAGCAGGAACCGGCTCTGCCGCCGCTCCACCAGGAGGCCTTCGACGCGATCGAGGTCGGCGATTACGCGCGGGCCGTGGCGGCCTATGAAGCGGCGCTCGCGGAGGACCCGCGCGACGAGCAGGCGCGGATCGGCCTCGGTCAGGTGCGGTTGCTCCAACGGGTTCAGGATCTCGATCCGCACCAGGCGCGCACCGCGGCCGCGGCCGATGCGCTCGATGTCTCGGCGCAGTTCGCCGTCGCCGACCTGGACTTGGCCGGCGGTCACGTCGACGACGCTTTCGCTCGCCTCCTCGATCTGTTCGCGCAGTTGCCCACCGAGGCACGCCCGCCGGTGCGCGCGCGTCTGCTGGAGCTGTTCGGTCTGGTCGGTGAGACCGATCCGCGTGTCACGCGCGCTCGCGGCCGCCTCGCGTCGCTGCTGTTCTGAGGCTCGTCGTCCACAGGCGCTCGATCGGCACGGCGTGGCCGAGGACGTTCTCGGCGGCACGCTGCCCGGAGCACAGCGCCGCGGTGACCGTCGCCGGGTCGTCGGTCCAGGTGGCCTCTCCGGCGAGGTGGAGCACCCCGCCGACCGGTGTGGCGAGGTCGTCGTGGTCGGCTGTGGTCGAGCCGATGCTCATGTAGGCGTAGGAGCCGCGAGCGTACGGGTCGTCCTGCCAGTGCGTGACCCTCACGCGCACGGGCTGCACGGCCCGGTTGCCGTATAGCCGTCGCAACTGGTGCATGACGGATGCCGCCACGTCGGCATCCGTCCACGAGCGGATCGCCCGCGCAGCGGGACCGGCCGCGAAGGTCAGGAGAGCGGGGGTGCCGTGCAGCGCCGTGAGGTCATACCAGGAGTGCCACCATGCGGCTTCGGCTCCCTGCTGGCGCATCGCGTAGACGCCGTCGTCCCAGAACTTCTCCTCGAAGCGCAGAAACACCTTCTCGAACGCGTTCATCGCCAGTCGTGACAGCGCGCCGGCGACGGGCTCCGGCAGCGGCGGGTGGATCGCGAACGCATCGGAGCGGAGCACACCGACGGGAACCGTCACGACGGCGGTGTCGGCATGGAACGCGCCGTGATCGGTCGTCACCTCGACGCCGCCCTCGCTCCAGCACACGTGCGTGACCACGTGGTCGAGCCGCACGTCGAGGCCTTCGCTCAAGTGGGCAGGAAGGCGATCGTAGCCGTCGGGGAAGACGACCTCGTCGCCGGCGATCGCGTCGTCGTCGAGGCCATGAGCGGCGAGATCTTCGATCCACACCCCGTATTGCTCCTCTGCGCGGTGCTCGAGGTATTCCCGCACGCGTTGCGTGCGGTCGGCATCCCAGCTCTGCGCGCACAGCGCCGCCTCGGTCACGTCGCGGTACGAGGCGTCGGGCGACGAGGCCGCGATCGCCTCGGCGAGCGCCCCGTCGACGGCGTGGATGTCGGCGACGTACGCGCGGGCGGCGGCATCCGTCAGCCGCGTTCCCGACGGGTCGTAGTGCGCGATGGGCCTGCTGTCGGACTGATAGCCGCCCACGGTGAACTCGACCGTGCGCATCCCGAATGCGGTTGCCGCGGCCGCCACGACGCTGTCTTCGATGCCGTGGATCCACGAGGCTCCCAGGTCGGTGACGTCACCGCCATCGCGCTCGGTGTGGACGCGCCCGCCGATGCGGTCGCGCGCTTCGAGGACGACGACGTGTCGGCCGGCTGCGCTGAGCAACCGGGCGGCGCTCAGGCCCGCGACGCCGGCGCCGACGACGATCGTGTCGAAGTGTTCCATCGGGCGCGCCCCGGCTCAGGCGCCCGGACGGTTGATGAGCAGCAGCCCCTCCTTCACGTCAGAGACGATGACCCAGCCGTCGCCGAACTGATACGTCATGCCGTAGCCGTTCTCGTCGAGCGTGGGCGCCTGCTCGGGGTCTTCCGTGATGTAGAAGCCGTCGTCGCTCTCTTCGCGGAGCCAGCCTTCCGACACGAGCTGTGCGGAGGCGGCCTCGGCCTGTTCGGCGGTGAGCAGCCCCCAACCGAAGATCATGAGGTTGCCCGACGGTTCCTCGTAGTCGGCCCACGAGCACTCCAGGCCGACGTCGAGAGTCTGGCCGCCGACGGTCAGCGGGGTGCTCTCGGCGGTCCAGCCTTGAGCATCGAACTCGGCGAGAACCTCTTCGACGACGAGGTTCTCGCACGTCACCGAGGTGGGATCGATGGCGACGGCGGTCTCGGTGTCGGAAGGTTCGGGGGTCGGTTCGCTCGCCGGCGCGCTGGGGCTCTGTGCGGTGACCGTCTCGGTGGGCTCTGGTTCGGCCGACGAGGCGCAACCGGTCACGAGCCCGGTCGTCAGTGCGACCAGGACGGCGGTGGGCAGGGCGATGCGGGTGCGCAGGGTCATCGGGGGTCGCTCTCAATCGGCGTGTTGAGGAGGGTCAGGAAACGGTCGTGCAGAACGCCGTTGGTGGCCAGCGACGATCGTGAGGAGAGGCTGTCGGCGCCGTCGATGTCGGTGAACCGGCCGCCGGCCTCGTGGACGATCGGCACGAGAGCGGCGATGTCGTACTCCTTGACACCGAACTCGGCGACCAGCTCCAGTCGCCCCTCGGCCAGTAGCGCGTACGGCCAGGCGTCGCCGTAGCCGCGGTCGCGCCACACGGCCCGGCTGAGGCGCAGCAGATCGTCGGCGCGGCCGGCACCGTCCCACTGGGCGATCGACTGGAAGCTGACGCTCGCCTGGGCCACGGCATCCACCGCCGACACCCGCAGGCGACGCGGCGCACCGGCGGGAGTGTTCGTCCATGCGCCGAGGCCGGATGCCGCCCACCAGCGCCGGCCGATCGCCGGCTGACTGGCCACGCCCACGCGCGGTACGCCGTCGATCGTCAGCGCGATGAGCGTCGTCCACATCGGGATGCCCTTGAGATAGTTCGCCGTGCCATCGATCGGGTCGATGATCCACTGCCGGGTGCTCTCGCCGGTGGTGCCGTACTCCTCGCCGAAGATGCCGTCGTCAGGACGCTCGGCGGCGAGGATGCCGCGGATAGCCCGCTCGGCCGCGAGGTCGGCTTCGGTCACGTGGGTGGAGTCGGCTTTGACCTGCACGTCCAGGTCGGCGGCGTCGAACCGCGCCATCGAGGCCGCCTCGGCCGCGTCGGCCAGGCGCAGCGCGAGCGCGAGATCGGTGTCCAGATCGCCGTCGAACGGTGCGCGCCACGAGGACTGTGCGGTGGGGGAGCTCACGTTACAAGGATACGTGGCGCCGCACGTCCGATTGGCGATGTGCGGCACCGGGATGGTAACGTTGATCCTCGGTTCGCCTCGCGGCGGACGCCTGCACCTCTAGCTCAATCGGCAGAGCAACTGACTCTTAATCAGTGGGTTCTGGGTTCGAGTCCCAGGGGGTGCACACCACCGAGAAGGCCCCCGATCCCTGGGAAACACCGGGATCGGGGGCCTTCTTCGTCCCCTCGGGAAAGCGGCTCGGCGCCCTCACTCTCACGCGGCGGCGGCAGCCTTCTCCGCAGACGACTCGGGCTCGACCAGCGCGGCGGTCTTGGCGCGAGGGATGAGAAGGGTGAGCACGACGGCAGCGGCCGCGGCGGCGGCCCCGATGATGAAGCAGGTCTGGAAGGCGCTGTGGGTGGGGATCTCGGCGTCGCCGAAGGTGATGGTCTGGCTCGTGAGGACGATAGCCATGACCGCGCCGGCGATGGTCGTGCCCATCGAGCGCATGAGGGAGTTGACGCCGACGCTGGAGGAAGCCTCGTCGCGCGGCACGTTGCCCAGGATCAGGGCGGGCATGGCGGCGTAGCCGATGCCGACGCCGGCGGAGCCGACGATGGTGGCGAGCATGAGCTTCCACGGCTCGTCGGTGAGGAACACGCCGATGAGGTATCCGACGGCGAGCACTCCGGCGCCGATCGCGAGGGTGATCCGTCCGCCGAGGCGGGTGAGCAGCGTGGAGGAGACCGGGGACATCGCGAGCATCATCAGCCCCGCCGGTGCCATCCACAGACCCGTCTGCACGATGGACTGGCCCAGCCCGAACCCGGTGGACTCGGGCATCTGCAGCAGCTGTGGGACGACGACCGACTGAGCCATCATGCCGAAGCCGACCATCAGGGCGGCGAGGTTCGTGAACAGCACGGGCAGGCGCACCGTGGTGCGCAGATCCACGAGCGGGGCATCGTGCTTGACCTCGTAGAAGCCCCAGGCGACCAGCACGAGCGCGCCGCCCGCGATCAGCCCGAGGGTGCCGCCGCTGGCCCACCCCCAGTCGTTGCCCTTGGTGACACCGACGAGCACGCTGACCAGGCCGATCGCGAGCCCGATGGCGCCGATCACGTCGATCTTGGCCGGGTGCTCGCGCCGGTGGTGCGGCAGCAGAGCCGCCGACAGCACGATGACCACGACCGCGAGGATCGTGGAGAGCCAGAACAGCGCATGCCAGTCCATGTTCTGCACGATGATCGCCGCCAGCGGCAGACCCAGCGCGCCGCCCACGCCGAGTGTCGCGCTGACCGCCGACAGGGCGGCGTTGGTCATGTGTGCAGGCGTCACCTCGCGGACCATGCTGATGGCGACGGGGATGTATCCCATCGCGACGCCCTGAAGCACCCGACCGACGAGGACGAGCAGGAACGCATCCGTCACAGCGCACAGCAGCGACCCGGTGAGCAGGACGATCGCGGAGACGACGAGTACCGGCTTCTTGCCGAAGATGTCGGCGAGGCAGCCGGCCACGGGCATCGCCACGGCTCCGCCCAGCAGGGTCGCCGTCAGCACCCACGAGGTGTTGCTGGCCGTCGTGTTCAACAGCTCGGGCAGCTCGGACTGGATGGGGATCACGAGCGACTGCATCAGGGCGGCGCACAGGCTGGAAAAGCCCAGCACCATCACCACCAGCAGCGGGTGCGCCACCGGGTTCGTGCCGGCGCCTTCGGATGAGTGAGCGTGGGTCATCGGTCATCCCCATCCCGCATCGCGGATGTGTAAGTTACATAAGAGAGTATATGTAGAATACACACGGTGAGGTGATTCGACCAAATGAGCAGGGGCGAGGCGATGGATGCGTCGGTAGGCGAGATCGGCACACGAGCGGATGCCGAGGTCGCAGCAGCACGCCGCTTGGCCGGCCTGCTCTCGACCCTCGACAGCGCGCGTCGCGTCCTCAGTCAGCGCGCCACGCTCGGCACCGCCGACATGCGGTTGCTGTGGCTGTTCACCGACGGCGACGCGTACACGCTGCGACAGATCGCCCAGCGATTGGGGCTCGAGCAGTCCACCGTCAATCGACAGGTCAATGCGGCGGTGGCCGCGGGTCTGCTGCTCAAGACGCGCGACGGGGGCTCCTACTCGTTCACGAGTTCGACGCAGGGGGCGCGCGAGTTCGAACGCACGCTCGATGCGAGCCTCAGCGCGTACCGCACCGCCCTCGCGGCGCTCGGGGACGATCGGGAACGATTCCTCTCGCTCGTCGCCTCGTTCGTCGAGGCGTACCACAGCGCCGTCTTGGATCCTTCCCCGAGCCGCGGCTGATATTCAGGCGGACTGACGCGGGGTCACTCGCAGCCACACGAAGCCGTGCGGCGGCAGGGTCAGCCCGACGCCGAGATCCAGATCGGCGCCCGTCACCAGATCGCGCGCCGCGGGGGCGAGACCCGACAGCGTGAGCGGCTCGACGAAGACCGATTCGTCGCCGACGTTCGCGAGCACGAGCACCGTGGAATCCGCGCCGGGTCGCTGATAGCCCAGCACGGCGTGGTGCGGCACCGTGAAACCGGTCAGCTCGTTTCCGGCGAACTCGCTCGTCGCCTTGCGCACCGCGATGAGCCGGGTGAACCGTGCGTACACGCGACCGGCAGCAGTCGTCGGATCCGCCTTCTGCGCGTAGCGGTCGCGCGGACACTGTCCGCGATGCACCCAGCGCGAGTCGCCGCGGCGCACCGGGTCATCGGCGTAGGTGTAGTCGTTGAGCTGGGCGACCTCGTCGCCGAGGTAGATGAGGGGGATGCCGCCCGTGGACAGCGCGATCGCATACGCCAGCACGAGCCGGTCCTCGCCGCCGGGGTCGCCGGCCTCGATGCCCGCGAGCGATGCCGCCGTTCCCGTCACGCGGGCATCTCCCGTCTTCGGGTTCTCCTGGAAGGCGACGCCGCGCGCGAAAGTGCCCTCGTGGCGGCCGGTGTAGAAGCGGTTCAGGAATCGGCGGTGCTGGTAGCCGTCGATGCCGAGCTCCGCGGCATCCTCGTCGGCGAACGTCCAGCCGATGTCGTCGTGGCTGCGCACGTAGTTGACCCATGCCGTGCCGGGCGGCAGGGCATGGCGGCGCTCGAGCGCCTGCTGCAGCAGCCGCGCGTCGCGGGTGGCGAGCGCCTCCCACGTGAGCGCCATCTGCAGCGGGTTGTAGGACGTGCGGCACTCGTCCGGGGAGATGAAGGCCACGACCTCGTCGGGGTGGACGATCGCCTCCGACTTGAACACCACGCCGGGGGCCGCCATCGCCAGCACCGCGTTGAACGCCTGCAGTAGCAGGTGCGATTCGGGCAGCGACTCGCACGCCGTGCCGAGCTGCTTCCAGATGAAGGCGACGGCATCCATTCGCAGCACCTCGACGCCCTGGTTCGCAAGGAACAGCATCTCGCCCGCCATTGCGCGGAACACCCAGGGGTTCGCGTAGTTGAGGTCCCACTGATAGTGGTAGAAGGTCGCCCAGATCCAGCGGCCGTCGCCCAGCTGCACGAACGAGCCGGGATGGTCGTCGGGGAAGATCTCGCGCGTCGTCCGCTCGTACGCGTCGGGCATGGTGTGGTCTTCGAAGATGAGGTAGAAATCCTCGAAGCCGCTCTCTCCCGCGACGGCCTTTCGTGCCCACTCGTGCTCGTTGCTGGTGTGGTTGAAGATGAAGTCGACGACGAGCGAGATGCCGGCCGTACGAAGGTCGGCCGCGAGGTCGGCGAGCTGCCTCATCGTGCCGAGGCTCGGGTTGACTTTGCGGTAGCTCGACACGGCGTAGCCGCCGTCGTTGTCACCGTCCGGCACGTCGAACAGGGGCATGAGGTGCAGGTAGGTCAGGCCCAGCTCGCGGAAGTAGGGGAGCCGATCGCGGATGCCGGCGAGGTTGCCGCCGTACCGGTCGACGTAGCAGACGCCCCCGACCATGTGCTGCGAGGAGAACCACTCGGGGTTTTCGAGACGGCGCGCATCGTGGAGCTTCAGGTCGATGGGCCGGGTATTCCACGACTGGGATGCCAGGGCCACCGTCTGCGCGAGCGCCTCCTGCCCGTCGTCGCGGCCCGCGTACAGGCGCTCGAAGAGGTTGTGGAGACGTGGGAACTGCTCGTCGAAGCGCGTGCGGAACGCGTCGTCGAGGTGGCCGGCAGCGGCGAGGGCGGCTTCAGCGTCGACCTCGAGGGTGCTCAGTGCGGTCATGCGTTCAGCCTAGAGCCGGCGCGCGAACCCGCGCGTGGCCGCGCATCCGTCAACCGGGAAGCTCGGAGAATGTCGCCATCTTCGGAGCCTTTCGGCGTCACCCTCCGAACTTCGCGACACTCTCCGACGCTCGGGGGCTTCCCCGTCACGGTACGTCACAGGATGTGCACCGCCGAGGTGCTCTTGCCTAGCGTGGGTGCTTCCGTGATCAGCGAGGAGCGCACCGTGACCGAGATTCAGACCACCACCGCCGGAAGCCTGCCGCGCACGCCCGCCCTCATCGCGGCGAACGCGGCGCGCACCCTCGCCGACGACGGCTTCACCCTTCAGGCCGGGCCCGAGTTCGAGGAGCTCGTCGCCGCAGCCGTCGCCGACGTCGTCGCCCGTCAGCGTGCTGCCGGCATCACCCAGCCCGGCGACGGCGAGTTCGGCAAGGCGATGTCCAGCGCAGTGGACTACGGAGCGTGGTGGGGCTACTCGTTCCAGCGCGTGGGCGGACTGTCGCTGACCGAGGAGAACATCTTCACGCAGCAGCCCGTGCGTTCCGAGCCCGGCAACATCCGGCTCACCTCCTTCCCCGATCGCCGCGATTGGACGCTCTTCCACGAGGCGTACTTCGATCCCGACAGCGGCATCTCGACGGGCAAGAACGCCACGGCTTTCCCCACGACCACCGGAGAGCTCTCCTACCGGGGGCAGGATGCCGTCGCCGCCGACGTCCGCCACCTCACCGCCGCGCTGCGTGAGGGTGAGCCGGGATTCATCACCGCGATCGCGCCGGGATCGGCTGCCCGCATCGCCAACGCGTACTACCCGAGCGAGCGCGAGCACATCCGGGCGTGGGGTGAGGCGCTGCGCGAGGAGTACCGCGCGATCACCGACGCCGGCCTCATCCTGCAGTTGGACGATCCTTCGCTTGCGGAGAACTGGGATCAGATCAACCCGGAGCCCAGCGTCGAGGACTACCTCGCGTTCACTCAGATCCGCATCGATGCGATCAACGAGGCCATCCGGGGACTGCCCAAGGAGCAGGTCCGCCTGCACCTGTGCTGGGGATCGTGGCACGGCCCGCACACGACCGACATCGAGCTGGTGCACATCCTGCGCACGATCCTCGGCGCGCACGTCGGGCAGATCTCCTTCGAGGCGGCCAACGCCCGCCACGAGCACGAATGGGCCGTGTGGGAGCAGAACGAGGACGTCATCCCCGACGACCTGATTCTCGTGCCGGGCGTCGTCAGCCACTCCACGAACCTCGTCGAGCACCCCGACCTCGTTGCGCAGCGCATCGAGCGTTTCGCCCGGATCGTCGGGCCCGAGCGCGTCATCGCATCGACCGACTGCGGGCTCGGCGGACGCATCCACCCGCAGATCGCGTGGGCCAAGCTCGACGCGCTGGGCGAGGGCGCTCGCAGAGCTGCCGCGCGGCTGTAGGAGGGTTGGGCCAGCGGAGCGGGAAACTCAACGAGACGTGATGTCTCACCGGTGATACGCTTACCCTATGGCCCCTGTCCCGACCGTCACCGTGCGCGACGTCCGCAATCAGGGTGGGCGCGTGCTCGACGAGGTGGCTCGTGGTTCGACGTACGTCGTCACCCGTGACGGAACGCCGATCGCGGAACTGCGCCCGATTGCTCGGAGAGGGCTCTGTGCTGTGGAACTCATCGCGCGTCGTCGAATGCTCCCCGACCTCGACCCCGAAGCGTTGCGCCGTGACATCGACACGATCGTGGACATGACGCTGTGACGGCATCCGAGCGTGGCCTCATCGACACGAACGTCGTCGTGCTCCTGAAGCACCTCGATGCGAGTGCGCTTCCGGACGAGCCTCTGATCAGCGCGATCACGCTCGCCGAGTTGTCGGTCGGCCCGCTCGTCACTGACGATGTCCAGGAACGTGCTGCTCGCCAGGCGCATCTCCAGCAGGCCGAGGCGGACTTCGACTCGCTTCCGCTGGATGCTGGCGTCGCGCGGGCGTTCGGCCGCGTCGCTGCAGATCTTCGCCGCGCCGGTCGCAAGACCTCGGCGCGTGCCTTCGATGCGCTCATCGCCGCGACGGCCGTTGCCCACGGCCTACCGCTCTACACATGTAACCCGGTCGACTTCGACGGCGTCGGCGATCTCGATGTGCGCGCCGTGTCCCGTCCGCCGTCGTAGCGGCCCGGTGTTCGCGCGGCCGAAAACCGCACGTGCGGCCGCACGATGAGCCGAGAGATGTGCAGCGCGAGCCGCTTTCGACCGCGCCGATGGCGGCGAACCGCAGGGGACCGCGCAGCGCCCGCCTACGCCGCGTCGCCGATGAGCACGGCGGCGGCCTCTTCGGGGGCATCCGCCTCGTGCTCGTCGATGCGGGCCAGGGCGCGGCGGCCGATCAGGATCGTCAGGACCGAGATCAGCACCGACGCGGCGGCGAAGACGAACGGCACGGAGGCGCCCGCGGCGTGCCACAGGGCTGCGGCGATCGGGGGAGCGGCCGCGCCGCCGAGGAAGCGCACGGCCGAATACGACGACGACGCGACCGAGCGGGGCAGGTCGGTGGCTTCCATGACCGACTCGGTGAGGATCGTGTTCATGAGGCCGAGCAACAGGCCGCCCACGATGATGCACGTCACCAGGGCGGCGGCGGAGGCGACGAAGACGGCGGCGGCCAGCAGATCGAGCGCGAGGAGCGGCAGCACGAGCAGCATCGCGGAGCTGCGGGTCATCCGGCGCAGCAGGATCGGCGCCACCCAGACGCTCGTGATCGCCAGGGCGACGCCCCAGCCGAAGAAGGTGAGGCCGATCCCCATCGCACCGAACCCGAGCGGGAACGGCGAGAAGGCCAGCAGCACGAAGAACCCGATGTTGTAGAACACGGCGGCGATCGCGAGCACGCGCAGCGCCGGCTCACGCAGGGCGGTGAACGGCGCGGACAGCTTGACGGGAGCGGACTTGGCGGCATCGCCGCGCAAAAGCACCGTGACCGCGATGAACGCGATCGCCATGAGTGCGACGACACCGAAGAACGGGCCGCGCCAGCTGATCTCGCCGAGGATGCCGCCCAGCAGCGGGCCGACCGCGATCCCGAGGCCGAGTGCGGCCTCGTAGAGGATGATCGCCGCGGCGGTGCCGCCCGAAGCGGCGCCGACGATCGTCGCCAGCGCGGTGGAGATGAACAGGGCGTTGCCGAGGCCCCATCCGGCGCGGAACCCGATCACGGCGTCGACGCTGCCCGACAGGGCGCACAGGAGCGCGAAGACGACGATGAGCCCGAGACCTGCCAGGAGGGTGGCCTTCGTTCCGATGCGCGAAGAGATCCAGCTTGTGAACAGCATCGCCAGGCCCGTGACGAACAGGTAGCTCGTGAACAGCATCTCGGTCTCGACGGGGGTGGCCTCCAGCGACTCGGCGATAGCGGGGAGGATCGGGTCGACCAGGCCGATGCCCATGAACGCGATGACGCAGGCGAACGCGACGGCCCACACCTGGGCGGGCTGGCGCCACACGTTGACGGCGGGGGAGGCGCTCATCGTGCCGCCTCCGCGACCCGGGTGCGCGCGGCGACGATATCAGCGGCGCGGCGGATGGCGCTCCAGTCATCGTCGTCGAGATCGGCGAATCGCGGGGCGAGCGCGTCACCGAGCACCTGCATCCATTCGTCCAACGCCGCCAGACCCGCCGGCGTGACCGAGACGACCGTCGCGCGCGAGTCGGCTTCGTCGGCGCTGCGCCGGAGCAGCCCCGCATCGGCCATCTGCGCGACCAGGCGCGTCATTCCCGGCTGACTCACGCGGCTCAGCGTCGCAAGATCGCCCACGCGTTGCGGGCCGTGCTCGCGCAGGATGGTGATCGTCCGCCACTGGGCGGCGGGGGTCTCATTGCGGGTCTGCAGCGACGCGACGCGGGTGAGTGCGTGCGCGCCGACGACCAGTCGAAGGATGTCCTCTTCGTGTTGCATATCGCAAGTATATACCTGAGGTATTGATATTTTCAGGTTTCGCGGCTCCCGCGCACACGGGAGTCGCGAACGGTGGCATGATGCGATGCGGCGGCGATGCGTTCCCAGGGCTAGCGGCCAGCGGCGCAGTAGGCGAAGGAGGGATTCATGACGCAACGGGATCTGGACGGCAAGAGCGCGATCGTCACCGGCGGCGCGAGCGGCATCGGGCTCGCCTGCGTGCGCGAGCTCGCCTCGCGCGGGGCGCTGGTCACCGTCGCCGATGTCGACGGCGACGGTGCTCGCGAGATCGCCGGGCAGCTCGGTGGCCAGGCGTGGGCCGTCGACCTGTCCGAAACGGACGCGCTGGAAAGTCTGCGGCTGGATGCCGACATCCTCGTCAACAACGCCGGCATCCAGACCGTCGCACCCATCCACGAGTTCGACGTCGAGCGGTTCCGCTTCATGCAACGCCTCATGGTCGAATCGCCCTTCCTTTTGATCCGCGCCGTGCTGCCCGGGATGTATGCGCGCGGCTGGGGGCGCATCGTCAACATCTCCAGTGCCCACGGGCTGCGCGCGAGCCCGTTCAAGGTCGCCTACGTCACGG
>JASGEE010000069.1:0-14311 GCA_047606715.1 Microbacterium sp. | reverse complement strand
CGCTTGAACTCGTCTGAGTACTTCACTGGCATGACAGCCATCCTTCCCGCCCCAATCGATCAGATCAAAGCAGTCCCAGAGTCAACCAAAACTTCAGCATTCCCCTCGGCGCGATCCGTGGGGACGTGCACATCACCGTCCCGGTGCTGACGCTCGCGGGGGTCTGTGACGAGCCCGGAATGCTCGACGGATGCCAGCCGGTCGACACCGCCACCGCATTGCGGCTGGTGGGTGCGTCGTCGGGGTGGGATCGCGTGCTCACCCATCCGATCACGAGTGCCGTGCTCGCGGTGGACCGGTATCGTCCTTCGGCACAGTTGCAGCGGTTCCTGAAAGCCATCGATGAGCGGTGCCGGTTCCCGGGGTGCATGATGCCCGCGCGAAAATGTGATCTCGACCACGAGATCGACGCCGCCCTCGGCGGACCCACCGCAGACCACAACCTGAACCGCCCCACCGGCCGACACTACCCCGACCACACCACCCCCCCGCGTCACCTTCACCCCCGAACCCCAACCACCACCCTTCTGACGGATGAGCGCGCACGAGCGGGCGACGAATCGCACACACGAAGGAACGAGCACCGGAACGTACTCGGGCGCGCCGTGCTCGGCCGGCATTGCCGCAATGTCGGGACCCGTCGGTCGGCATTGCCGCATTGGAGAGCCCGGTCGGCAATCACTTCCGCATTGTCGAGGCCCACCGCCGCGAAGACGCCCGTGCACCTCATCCCGCGGGGTGCGCTCGGGGTCCGGCGGTCTCCCCGCAGCGCGAGATGGCGCTATCGCGCCTTCTGCTCCTGACCGACGGTGGGGGCCTCGACGATGGGGTTGTACATCTCCATGTAGAGGCTGATCTTCCCGTCGGTGCACTCGTAATAGGTATACATCTGGCCGTCGCTGACTTCGCCGTCGCCGAACGCGCCGCGACACGTCACGTCACCCCAGAACCGGTCGGGGTATTGCGTCATGAAGATCTCGAACCTCGGGTACCCCCACACCGGGAAGTGCTCCACGGTGCGCTGGTTCCACAGCGGCAGCGGCGTCTTGTGCGGGGTTCCGGACTGCGTGAACGCCATGACGGCGAAGCCGTCGTCGTGCAGCAGCGGAGCGCGCCCGATGTTGCGGTTCGGCCCCTCGAGGCGCATGAACCTCTCGATGAGCGCGAAGTTCTCCCGGCGGAGCCTCTCGGCCTCGGGGTCGAGACTGAAGGAAGGTGTCGTCATTTCTGGTCCTCTTTTCTCGGTGACGATCTCGGGTCCGCGTGCAGCGGTCAGGAGGGCAGGCGCAGCAGACGGATGCGCACCGCGCCGATCCGGTCGGTGGGCAGCACATCGAGCCGCTCGTCGCCGTTGAGGGCACGCCCCGGCATCCATCGCCCGCCCTCGAAGACCCCCTCGACGACGCTGTCGATCTCGACCACCGCATCGTCGGCGAAGAAGTCGAGTGCGACGCCCTCGCCGATCACGAGGAACTCGTCGTCGCTCTCGGCGATCACGAGCGCGAGCGGACGGGTGTCGTGCGGCACGAGCATGCGCGCCCCCGGGGAGGTCTCCGCCGGCAGCTCTGGCGCCGGCGGCAGGTCGGCGACGCCGACGTCGCGCAGCATCCGGTCGAACAGGGCACGCAACCCACGCGCGACGACGCGGTACCCACCGAGCACGAACTCGTGAGACTCGACCCCGGGCTCGAGCACGACCCCCGCCAGCCGTCCCTCGCGCTGGGCCGCCACGAGCGACCCCTCGATCTGAGTGAGCAGGCGCAGCAGTTGCGAGCACTGCCCCCCGACGCGGGCATCGTCGACGCCGAAGGCCGACCAGCCGAGCGCGCCGCGAGCGATCGTCAGCACAGCGTCACCGGCGCGCAGCCGGCACTCCGGAACGAACAGCGGATTGCCCTCGAACGCGTACGTCTCGACGACCGACGCCGCGTCGTCGACGTAGATGTCGGGGCTGACCATCGACAGCGCCGGCGCCGCCGCCCGCCACACGTCGAGCACGCGCGAGGCGGGCCCGCCGCTGGGGTACTGCCCCGGGTCGGGCTGTCCCGGCTGCGGACCGAGCCACGCGTTGGCGTAGAACGGCACCGGCCACGCCGCCGCACCCCGCGCGGCGAGCTCCTGCGCGTGCGAGGCGAATCCCCACGCCATGAACACCTCGTCGGCGTTGGCGCTTTCCCCCAACAGCTCGGCCCACGTGCCGCCGGCGCGCGACCCCGCCGCGCGCCACAGACGTCCGGCCAGGGAGTCAGCGGCGGCATCCCGGACGAAGGCGACGAGCTCCTGCGGGGCCTCGGCCGCCCACACCGCCTCGGCCGCCGGCGACCGGTCGCGACTGTCGGCGAGGATGCCGACCTCGTTCTCCACCTGTACCATCGCGACGCGGTCGCGCAGCTCGTGTCGGGAGACGGCATCCATCAGCGCCGCGAACGCGCGGGCGTCGGCCTCGCGCAGCTCGGGCGAGAAGACGCTCAGCACCGGCTTGGGCGTGGCCCCCTCGTACGTGAAGGCGGGGCGGATGCGGCCGCTCACGCGCGCACGCGGGAACCGCACGGGGTCGGCGCGCACCCAGCGCGGCGCATACGTCGACCCGGCGTTCTTGAACGAGCCGAACCACAGCAGCACGAGCCGCAGATCGTTGTCCTCGGCCTCGGTGAGCAGCCGATCGACGAGGGAGAAGTCGAAGACGCCCTCCTCCGGCTCGCTGAGGTCCCAGTACACCGGCGCGACGACGGTGTTCCCACCGAGATCGCGCACGTGCGCCAGCGCGCGGGCGATGCTCTCGGGGCTCGAGGGTGTCGAGTTGTGCAGCTGCCCGCCCAGCAGCAGCACCGGCTCGCCGTCGTGGGTCAGGGCACCGTCGGCGATGGTCCAGCGTGGGGTGGGCATGTCGGGGGCGGTCATGAGGTGTTCCCTTCGAGGGCGGCGAGGCGGCCGGCGCGGCAGGTGACCACGAGCACCCAGTCGTTCTCCGGCCCGGAGGCCGGAGCGGTGAACCGCACGGGCCCCGAGGCGTCCACGGGGAATTCCGGTGTGACATCGCCCGTGCGCGGGTCGAACCAGAATCCGCGATGATCGGCACCCGGTCGCAGGCACGACAGGTCGATCGTCTCCTGACCGCCGTCGCTCAGATACGCGATGAAGAACTCGCCGTCCCGGTCGACGGCGGCCTGGCGGTGGGCGTCGACGCACGTGCTGTCGCACCCGGCGTCATGTGCGAGCGCGCTCTGCGCGGGCTTCCACCGGAAGAAGTCCGTCGCCTCCAGGAAGCGGCGCAGGATCGTGATCTGCGCCGCGCCCGGATGCTCCAGCGCCGCGAACCAGCTCGCGTCGAGGATCTCGTCCCGCTCCCGCTCGCTGATCATGCACCACACCGATGCATGACCGTAGGTGTGACCGAACGCGCCGCCCAGCAGCGCCCAGTAGGCCCGCATCCGCACGCTCCACGCGCCGTGCAGCGGGGCCGGCTCGGGCCACGCCGTCGGCATCCGCTCGTACGCCGGCTCGGCGTCGAGCACGGGAAGGGTGCGCGCCCGCTCGTACTCACGACGCACGGCGAGGTGGGCGGGGACGTTGCGGCCGTGGCCGGACTGCAGCAAGATGAAGTCGATCCACGCCTCCTCGTCGGTCCAGTACGACATCGTGGAGAACTCCCCGGTCTCCGTCTCGAAACACGTGTGATAGGTCATCAGCATGCGATCCCACACCGGCGACGGCTCGTTCCAGCGGGCGCTGTGGCCTGTGGCCCCCTCTGCGATGCCCTCGGCCAGGCGCCGCCACACGTCGCGGTAGTCGACGCCCTTGTGGATGGGCTGGCGGTCGCCGCCCAGACACCAGATGAGGTTCGTGCGGTCGCGGTAGCGCCTGCCGATCCAGACGCCGAAGCGGTGCGCGTTGTCGGCTGTGACGGTGCGCGGGAACGTCGCACCGCTCCAGCTCTCACCGACGACGAGCTGCCCCCACACCGGCAGCAGCATGACGTACAGCCCTAACTCCTCGGCGGTGTTGAGCACGGAGTCGAGGTAGCGGAAGTACAGCTCGTTCGGCCGGTCGAGGTCGCCGCCCAAGAGCGCCGGATGCCCCGCCGGATCACGCATGAGCTCGTCGCGCTCGGGGTCGAGAGCCACGAGCTGCACCGCCGTGAAACCCTGTTCCCTGCGGCGCTGGAGGAAGTGGCGCGCGTCGTCCCACTTCAGACGCTGCGGGAGGGTCCACGCCGTGTCGGCGAGGTAGAGGAACGGTTCGCCGTCCACTGTCTCCAGATGCCGCCCGTCGGCGGCGACCCGCAGCCGCGGCAGCGCATGAGCCTGGGTTCCAGCGAGGACCTCTCCCACGGAATCGGTCATCGTGTTCCCTTCGTCACAGCGTGAGCTGCGGCTCGGCCGCAGCAGCGCACGAGCCGAGTGATCCGGCGCGCATTCAGTCCAGCTCCGACGCGATCTCGCGCATGAGGGAGTGCTGGCGGCGCACCTGCTCGAGCGAGCGCCACGGCAGCCGCTCGCCCTCGTACTCGCTGGAGAGGTAGCCGGTGTAGCCGGCATCCTTCAGCCCCTGCAGCACGGGACGCCACGGGATCTGCTGGTCGACGCGGTTCTCATCGATGTCGTGGAACTTCGCCTGGACGAACACGACGTATTCGCCGATGTCCTTCAGGTCGGCGGGGTCGACGCCGATGCCGTCCAGGAAGGCGGGGCGGGTCTCGCGCGTCTCGCCGGGGCGCAGCGGAATCGGCCGGTCCTGGAAGATGCCGGTGTCGATGAGCAGACCGAAGTTCTTCGTGCCGGTGCGCTCGATGAGGGCGATGTAGTCGTCGACGACCTCGTGCTTGATGGGCGTCGGCGAATGGATCTCGGGGGCGATGACGACGCCGAGGTCGGCGGCGAGGTCGAGACTGCGCTCCACCGCCTCGGTCCAGATCGGGTGCGGGACGAGATCGCTGGTGACGACGCCGATCTTCGGCCGCACGAAGCGGAAGCCCAGCCGGCGCGCCAGACGGATGTCGCGCTGCAGCGCGGCGGCGCCCTCGGCGGCGGTCATGTCGCGAGCGTGGATGCCGCTGGAGTGCAGCCGCGTGTCGATCCACGACCCGAAGTTGGTCGGCTCCAGGCGGTACAGCTCCAGCAGACGGAACCACTCGTCGATCCACGCCGCAGACGGGTTCGGGTAACCGGCGACGTGTCCTTCGCCGAGGATCTCCACGCCGGTCGCGCCGACATCGGCAACCGCGGCCAGAGCGGTGTCCAGCCCCAGCACGGTGTTGAAGTCGTGGGTGTAGCTGTACAGGCTCACCCCGTACGAGAACGGCCCGCCGTCGCGCTCGGAGGTGAGCGTCACCCACCGCGAGGCTGCGGTGCGGCTGGGCTGGTGCTCGACGGGGATGTACGAGGCGCGCAGCAGGATCTCCACCGACACCTCGTGCGTGCCGTCCGGCAGACCACCGGGCAGCGGCACCGTGACGGTCGCCGCCTCCTCCAGCGGCCAGCGCACGTCTTCGCTGTCCCACAGCTCCTGCAGCGTGTAGGTGCGACCGCCCAGCGTCCACAGCGGCACGTCGTGCGGCACGTTCACGATCTCGCCGACGCGCACCGCGATGCCGTCGATGAGGGAGGCGTACAACCCGCGGTAGTTCGGGATGCGCACCCGGAACTGGAAGCCGGTCACCTCGCCCCCGTCGCGGACGTTGCGGAAGCCGGTGGACTGGATCAGGTCTCGTTCGAGAAGCATCGGTGCTCGCTCTCTGGTCGGATGCCGACACACTATCAGCCTTATGTCTAGTTGCGGCATAAGTAAGTCTGATGTGATCAGATCGATGATTCTGATCCGCCCGCCGACGGCACGGGAATCGACGCTCAGGGTTCGATGCGCAGAAACTCCCAGAACCGCACGGCCTCATCGGCATCCATCGGGCGCAGTGGCCGACCGGCGACGGCATCCTCGTTCTCGGCGAGGCAGTTGTCCGTCGAATACTCCACGACCCGGCGCACCCGCTCCACGCGCCGCCGCCCGAACGCCGCCAACGCCTCGTCGACGCCCGCGCGGCCGAGCTCGTCGGCCAGCACGAAGGCATCCTCGATCGCCATCGCCGCGCCGCTGGATCCGTGCGGCGGCATGACGTGCACGGCGTCGCCGACGAGCACCAGCCGTCCGCGGTGCCAGGGCGCGTCGGGGGCGAGCGACTGGAACGGCGCGATGTGCACGTCGTCCCACGGCACCTCGGCGCGCAGCTGGTCGGCGCCGGGGAACGTGAAGTGCTCCAGCACCTCGCGAAGCTCGTCGAGCACCTCCTGGCGGCTCGCGCGCGGCAGCCCCGGCCGCGGCAGGGTGAGAAACGCGTACACCGACCCGTCGGCAAGCGGCCACAGCCCGAGCTTGACGGCGCGGGCACCCACGTACATCGTGCCGTGATCCAGCTCCGGCAGCGCGCCCATGACCCAGCGCAGCCCCAACTGCTCGAGGTCGCGCGGGGTTTCTGCCACGACCGTGCCGCGCAGACGCGAGCCGATGCCGTCGGCTCCCACGACGAGGTCGTAGCGCTGCCGGTCGCGACCGTCGAAGCTCACGGTGGCGCCGTCGTCGTCGAGTTCGACGCCCGTGACGGCGACCCCGTGGGCCACCTCGATCCCGTGCGCCGCGAGCGGGGCGGCCAGAGCGACGGCGAGGCTCTGCCGGTCGACGATCACATTGTCGGGGTAGGGCTGGCCTTGCGGAGTCTGCCGATCCACGCGCACGAGCGTCGTGCCGTCGGCGGTGCACATGTGCAGCGACATGCTCGGCGCGCTTGCGGCCAGCACCGGTTCGAGCGCGCCGATCGCCGACAGCGAGCGCAGCGCGCACGACGACAGCCCCACGGCGACCCCCACGGGGCGCGGGTTCGGGTCGACGACGTCGATCGCGAAACCGGGATGCCGGGCCAGCGCGTCGGCGACGGCGAGGCCGGCGATGCCGGCACCGGCGATGAGCACTCGCACGGGGGCGGGAGAGTCGGTCATGGTGGTCTCCTTCTTCAGGTGTCGCGCGTCGCGGCCGGGGTGACCCCGGGCGGCCCCTCCACCTTACGGACCCGACGCGGGGCGGGCGCGGATGCAGCGGCATCCGCCCCCGCACGGCAGAATCGATCCATGCCCGTGCACAATCCCCACCTGCTGCCCGCTCACGCCTGCCTCATCGTGCACGGCAAGGACACCCCGGGAATCGTCGCGGCCGTCTCGGCGATGATCACCCGCATCGGCGGCAACATCGTCGCCTTCGACCAGTACTCCGACGATCCGCGCGGCGGCGCGTACTTTCAGCGCGTCGTGTTCCACCGCCCCGATTTCGCCGCCGATCGGCCACAGATCGAGGCCGAGGTCGCGCGGACCCTCGCCGACTTCGAGCTGGAGTGGTCGCTGACCGACCAGTCGGTGCCCAAGCGCATGGCGGTCCTCGCCTCGAAGCAGGACCACTGCCTGCTCGACCTGCTGTGGCGCCACCGTCGCGGCGACCTGCCGGTGACGATCCCGATGGTGATCTCCAACCACACCACCACCGCCGAGGACGTGCGCACCTTCGGGGTGCCGTTCTTCCACGTGCCGTCGGTGGCGGGGCCCCACAAGTCGGCATCCGAGGACGAGATCCTCAAGCTCCTCGTCGGCAACGTCGACTTCGTCGTGCTGGCCCGCTACATGCAGATCCTGTCGCCGGAGTTCCTGCAGCGCCTGGCCGTGCCGGTCATCAACATCCACCACTCGTTCCTGCCGGCCTTCATCGGCGCCGAGCCGTATCGCAAAGCCAAAGAGCGCGGCGTCAAGCTCATCGGCGCGACCTCGCACTACGTCACGAGCGACCTCGACGAGGGCCCCATCATCGAGCAGGACACCGTGCGCGTCACGCACGCCGACTCAGCGGCCGAGCTCGCCCGCCGCGGCGCCGACGTCGAGCGCCAGGTGCTCTCCCGCGCCGTGCTGTGGCACGCTCAGGACCGCGTCATCCGCCACGGCAACCACACGATCGTGTTCTGAGCACCCGACGATCGCGTCGGCGAGGGCGCCGGCGACCGCATCCGTCTGGCGGAAGGCCAGCGCATCGGAGTGCGGACGGGTGAACGCGCCCGCCTCGGTCGCACTCGTGAACGACCCGATCGCGAACAGCCCGGGGCGCACGTCGCCGCCCGCAGCATGCACGCGCCCCGCGTCGTCGACGTCGATGCGGCCGAGCGTTCCCGCGAAGTCCGCGTCGGCGACCGCCAGTTCGCGGCCGTGCACGAGAGCGAGCTCGCGCAGCACGGGGTTGTCGCTGACGGACGCGTCCGAGCCGGGCAGCCACGCGTCGAGGAGGGTCGCGGCGACGAGCTCGCCGGGCACGTGGGGCGACGAGGCGACGAAGCCGCGGGACGGTTCGATGTGGACGGCGACGTCGGGGCCCAGGAAACGCACGATGCCGGCGCGCGCGAGCGCCAGCAGTTCCTCGAGCCGGTGCGCCGGCGGCCCCGAGGCGACGTAGCTGAAAAACGTGTGCCACGTCACGGGGAGGGTCACCGCGCGCGAGCGCGCGTTCCAGCGTTCGGTCGGGATGTCCGCCAGCGCGAGGAACGACAGCAGCAGGGCGAGGAAGACGGCCTGGGCGGGGCTGCGCTCGGGGGTGGTGCGCAGCAGCAGGTCCTCCTCGATGTGCCGGCACACTCGCTCCTGCACCGCCTGGGCGCTCGCGAACTCCTCCCCCGCCAGAGGTCGGTCGAGCCGCGGCACATCGAACCGGTCGAGCGGATCGGGGACGACGACGGCGACCGCTTCGCGGAGGGCTTCGACGTCGCCGGCCACCACCCGCAGCACGTCTTGGAAGGCCTCCCAGCTCGTGCCGACGCGGTCGGGATGCCCCGTGAAAAGTTCACGGTAGTGCCCCCACACGAGCTCTTCGCAGATGAGCGGCCAGACATCGCGCGTGAAGTCGATCTGGGCGTCGCCCGCCAGCAGGGCCGCGATCGCCTCGCCGGTCAAGACGTGCAGCACCGGCGGCGCGCCCTGAATCGCCGACCCGACCTTCGAGCGGTACGGCACTCCGCGCCGTGAGCCGAGGTGCAGGCGGGGCTCCCGCCCCGACGGAACGTAGTCGAGACCGTCGCCGTCCGGATGCCGCTCGAAGCGCCCGCCGCGCCCCTCGGCCAGCAGGACGACGGCATCCACCGCGGCAAGCCCCATGCCTCGCACGATGACGTCTTCCCCGGCGCGCAGCGCCGACAGGTCCGCATCGGCCGTGAAGTCGGGCGGGACGTAGCTCAACCCCGCCGCAGCCGCCTCGTGGATCAACCGGAGGGTCTGGCCGGCCGGCTCGCGCCCGTTGTGCCCGACGGCGTAGACGACGAGGTCGGCGTCGAGCTGCGCGCCGTCGGCGAGAGTGACCGTGTACCGGGCGCCGGCCTCGCGCGACGGGGCGTTCACCGAGGCCTGCACCGCGGCGACCGTGCCGCGCCGCGCGTGCACACGCACGGCGCCCGGCGCCGAGTCGCGAGTGGTCCGCCAGAACCAGTCGAGGTAACAGCTCTGCAGGCGGCGGGTGGGGAAGTCCTCTCCGCGCAACCGATCCAGCTCCGCGGCGATGTCGGCGTCGGCGATCACGACGTCGGCGATCTCCCCGGTGCGCACCCGCTCGGCCCACTCGATGAGCGACGGACCCGGGCGGATCGGACCGTCGATCGTGCAGCTCTCGTCCGTGAACACCGTGACGTCGCGCGCCATCGAGTTGAGCTTCAGCAGCGGCGACTGGTCGCGGCGCCAGATCCGCCCCGCCCCCGGCGGGTGCGGATCGACCAGGACGATCTCGAGCGCGGGCCCGTCGTCCCCCTCCGGCAGCCGCGCGATCAGCCGCTCGAGCAGCATGACGGCGCGCGGACCGGCGCCGACGAAGACGACGCGCATCGCTCCGGCTCGCCGCCGTTGATCGTTCACGGCACCGCGGTCGCCGCGGCGCCGACCGGCGACAGCCCCAGCAGGTCGTGCAGCGTCGCACCGTCGTCGTACGAGCGGCGATACGAGCCGCGCTCCTGCAGCAGGGGCACGACACGGTCGGTGAACTCGTCGAGGCCGTGCGGGCTCAGGTGCCCGACCATCGTGAACCCGTCGGTCGCGCGCTCCTGCACGTAACGGTCGATCTCGGCGGCGACGTGCTGCGCAGTGCCGACGAAGGTGTGCTTCGCCGTGAGGTGGATGACGAGATCCCGGATGCTGAACCCCTCGGCCTCGGCGATCGCGCGCAACTGCGTGATGCGCCCGCGGATCGCGGCGTGCCGGTTCGCGAACCCGAGGCCCGTCTCCGACCCGGTGTCGGGCTCGATCTCCGGCAGCGGCCCGTCGGGATCGTAGCCCGACAGGTCGCGGTTCCAGATCTGCTCGACGTAGGTGATCGCCGTCTCGGGCCGCACCTGCTGGAGGGCGATCTCGCGCGAGCGCTCCGCGGCCTCGGCCGCCGTGTCGCCGAGGACGTAGGTCGCCGCCGGCAGGATCTTCAGGTCGTCCTCGCCCCGACCGTAGGCACTCAGGCGCCCCTTCACGTCGCGATAGAACTCCCGCGCCGCATCGAACTGCGTGTGCAGCGAGAAGACGACGTCGGCGTGCTCGGTGGCGAACTGGCGCCCCTCGGCCGAGTCGCCCGCCTGCACGATCACGGGCCGGCCCTGCGGCGAGGCCGGCACGTCGAAGACGGCATCCACCTCGAACAGCCGCGACGAGCGCCTCACGCGCTGAATGCCGCCATCACGCAGGAACTCGCCGGCGGCCGCATCGGCGACGATCGCATCGCTCTGCCACGACGCCCACAGCGCCTTCGCCAGTTCGGTGAACTCCGCGGCGCGCACGTAGCGGTCGGCCTGATCGAGGTAGCCGCCGCGGCGGAAGTTCGCGCCGTGGAAGGCATCGGAGCTGGTCACGACGTTCCAGCCGGCCCGACCGCCGGAGAGGTGATCGAGCGTCGCGAGCTGACGCGCCAGCTCGTACGGTTCGTTGAACGTCGCCGACAGGGTCCCGACGAGGCCGATGTGCTCGGTGACGGCGCTCAACGCCGCGAGGATGGCGAGCGTGTTCGGCCGCCCCAGCACGTCGAGGTCGTGGATGCGTCCGCGATGCTCGCGCAGCCGCAGTCCCTCGGCAAGGAAGACGTAGTCGAACAGTCCGCGCTCGGCGTTTCGGGCGAAGTGCTCGAACGACGCGAAGTCGATCTGGCTGCCCGAAGCGGGGTCGGTCCACACGGTCGTGTTGTTGACGCCCGGGAGGTGCGCGGCGAGGTGGATGCGGCGGGTCATGCGCGGGCCTCCTGGGCCGTGAGACGGGTGTGGATGCTGGGCCTGCGCGGCAGGCCCAGCCGTTCGCGCAGGGTGGGCTCGCCGCCGTCGGCGACGAGACGGTCCGCGGCGGTGAGGCGGGGGACGACCTGCGACGCGATCGCGTCGAGGTCGGCGGGCAGTCGCGCCGGACGCAGCCGCACACCGTCGGCACCGGCATCGGCCAGCGCCTCCAGCTCGGCTGCGACGTCGTCCGCCGTGCCGACGACGACGTGCGCGTCGCTTGTGAGCGTGGCCCGCTCCTCCAGCCGCCCCCAGGCCCGCTGCGCCTGCTCGCGGGTGTCTTCGATCAGCACGATCACATCGGCGAACACGCGCAGCCGCTCCGTCTCGGTGCGCACCGCGGTGGCGGCCTCGTCGAGCTCGGCGAGGATGCCGGCGAGCCCTGCGGCCCCGGCGGGAGTGACGAAGACGACATCGGCGTGCTCGGCGGCCAGGCGGTAGGGCACGCGCTGGTGGGCGAGCACCGTGATCAGCGGCTGGCCTTGCGGGGAGCGCGGGACGATCGAGGCGCCCGTGAGGGAGAAGAACTCGCCCGCGAAGTCGAGGTTGTGCACGCGGTCGCGATCGAGGAACCGGCCCGTGGCGACGTCGCGGATGATCGCGTCGTCCTCCCACGAGTCGGCGAGGCCCCGCACCGCCTCGATGACCTCGCCCGCCTCACGGAAGGCGGCGAGCCACTGCGGGTGCTCTTCGACGCGGGTCTGTCCCGCGGTCGCCGCGACGGCGGCCAGGTCGGCGGGCTCCTCGGGCCTGCGACCGAAGTTGGCGCGCTCCTGCGCGTTCGCTCCGGCCACGAAGCGGCCCCCCGCGCGCCCACCGCTCGCGTGGTCGAGGGTCTGCAGCCCCGTCGCGAGGTGGAACGGCTCGGGGTGGGTCGTCGTGACGGTGGGGACCAGGCCGATGCGCGTCGTCAGCGGGGCGAGGAAGGATGCGAGCAGCACGGCATCCAGTCGCCCGCGCACCCGGTCGCGCCGCGTCTCGGCGTCGGGTTCGTACGTGCGGCCGCCGAGCGAGAGCGCGTCTTCGAGGGTGACGAACACGATGCCGGCGGCCTCGGCCCTCGCGATCAGCCCACGCCAGTACGCCGGTGAGGTCAGCTCGGTGGGCCTGGCCGTCGGCTCGCGCCAGGCGGCGGGATGCCAGCCGGCGCCGTCCAGGGCGACGGCGAGGTGTAGGCGCTCGGTCATGGGAGCTCCTTTCGCGAGAGGGTCTGCGGCAGTTCACTCTCCCGGCGCGGCGGGCAGGTGCAAAACCGGTTCGTAACCCAACGCCACCGAGTCCGCTTGCCTCAGGAACCGACCGACCCTTGCCAGCCGAGCAGCGGTGCGAGCCGCTGCGCGATGTCTTCGAGGATCTGCGCGTAGTCATCGTCGGCGAACGTGAACGGCAGCGCGAAGGCGACCTCGTCGACCTCTCCGAAAGCCCGGTTACGGGCGAGGACGTCGGCGATCTCCGCCGAGGTGCCCACGATGTCCGGCGCGGCGAGGAAGTTCTGCGGACCGAACGGCACACCGACCCGGCCGGCCCGGGATGCCGCGTACGCGCGATATCTCTCGCGCTGCGCGGCAGTGGCCGAATCGGTCGGAATGACGACGAGCCCCTGCGAGACACGCGCGCTCTCGCCGTCGGGGTGATGCTCCCGGTAGAGCTGGATCTGCGCGTACTGCTCGTGGTCGAAGTCGGTGGAGCGCGTCGCCTGCACGATGCTGCTGGTCAGCAGGTGGAACCCGTGGCGCGCCGCCCACAGCGTCGACGCCTCGCTGGCCGCCCCGTACCAGAGCCGGTCGACCAGCCCCGGCGCGTGCGGTTCGATGCGTTCGGAGTAGTCCTCGAATCCCTCCCGGCCCACGAAGGTGCTGACCGCCTCCCCCGCGAGGAAGCCTCGCAGTCTTTCGAGCCGCTCGTAGGAGAACCGCTCGCGGTCGCGGCTGTCGGGGTGGAGGGCGTCTGCGAACGCCTCGTACCGGCGCGGCGCCCCCACCGAGAAACCGGGTTCGAGCCGTCCCCCGGAGAGCAGATCCACGGTCGCGAGATCCTCCGCGAGACGGAACGGGTTCTCGAACCCCAGCGGGATCACGGCGGTTCCGAGCCGGATGCGGCTCGTGCTCGCCGCCGCGGCGGCGAGCACCGTCAGCGGCGAGGAGATGCCGTATTGCAGATGTCGGTTGCGCAGCCAGGCGCTGTCGTAGCCGAGCGTCTCGGCACGTTCGATGACGTCGAGCGTCGCGCGATGGCCGGCGGCGGGGTCATCGCGCTCGAACAGGCCGATCGTCAGGAATCCGAGGGAGCGCAGCGGTCTGGTCATTCCTGACACGGTACGCACGACGAACGGCCCGGCGTGATCTCGCAGTCACCGATCGTCACGCAATGCCGGCTGGCCGTCACCACTGCACTGCATCACCGCTGAGCAGGGCCGTGGGCGAACCACATCGTCGTTCAGCGCCAGCAGGTGCGGCCGTGGCGCCGTGGCGGGAACGACGGGGCGGGAGAGCGCGGAGAAGGCCTCCGCCCCGCTCCGCTCCAGCGCGGGCGTCGCGGCGGGAGCGGCATCCGCCGGCGCGGTCACGACGGCGCTCGCGCCCGATCAGTGCTCGTGCGGGCGGGCGTCGCCGGCGAGCTTGAACGCGAGCCGGCCGTGGGCGTAGCCGCCGCCGGCGCGGATGGCGGTGGCGACCCACGCCGTCTCGGCGAGTTCGGCGTCGGTGGCTCCCGCCTTCACCGCGTTCTGGGAGTGACCGTCGATGCAGTAGACGCACTGCGTCGTGATGCCGACGGCGAGGGCGATCAGCTCGCGATACTTCAGCGGGATCTCACGCCCCTCGGCCGCGAAGACGGCCTGATCGAAGGCGGCGAAGGCGGCGAGGATGTCGGGCGTCTCGTTCTTGTAGACGCGCGTGTACCCCTTGTCGGCGGTGCGGTCGAAGTAGTCGGACATGTGCTCTCCCGGTCGTCTCGAATGCGGATCCGACTGTCACACTAACCGCGCGCGGCGGCGCCGCCGCG
>JASGEE010000068.1:0-10506 GCA_047606715.1 Microbacterium sp. | reverse complement strand
TTGTTGACCAGCAGGATGACAGGCAGCTTCGCCTCGAGCGCCTTGCGCAGCACGAAGCGGGTCTGCGGGAGCGGGCCCTCGCTGGCATCCACGAGCAGCACGACGCCATCGACCATCGACAGGCCGCGCTCGACCTCACCACCGAAGTCGGCGTGGCCGGGGGTGTCGATGACGTTGATCGTCACGGCAGTGTCGGTGTGGATGCCGTTGTAGGTGATCGCCGTGTTCTTGGCGAGGATCGTGATGCCCTTCTCGCGTTCGAGGTCGTTCGAGTCCATCGCGCGCTCTTCGACGTGCGCGTGCTCGCCGAACGATCCCGTCTGCCGCAGCATCGCATCGACGAGTGTCGTCTTGCCGTGGTCGACGTGCGCCACGATCGCGACGTTGCGGAGGTCCGGACGGAGGGCGTGCGCCATGAAGGATGTCCTTGCGGGAGAAAGAAGATGGGATGCCGCCCGATCCGAAAGACGATCGGGGGCACCCCATTCTACAGGCGGATACGGCGCGCCGAGCGTGCGGTCAGGATGCGGGGCGCTGCAGCGTGCGCTCTTCGCGACGCTCACGCTGCGCCGTGGGGTCGGGCACCGGAATCGCCGAGATGAGGCGCCTGGTGTACTCCTGCTTCGGATGGCGCAGGATCTCGTCGGTGCTGCCCTCTTCGACCAGCTTGCCGTGGTTCATCACCACGATGCGGTCGGCGAGCCGGTCGACGACGGCGAGATCGTGGCTGACGAACAGGCACGCGAAGCCCATCTCGGCCTGCAGGGCCTCGAACACGTCGAGCACACGCGCCTGCACCGACACGTCCAGAGCGCTGGTGGGCTCGTCGGCGATGAGCAGCTTCGGCTTGAGCGCGAGCGCCCGGGCGATGCCGATGCGCTGACGCTGCCCGCCGGACAGCTCGTGCGGGTAACGGTTGCGCAGCGAGCGCGGCAGCTCGACCTGGTCGAGCAGTTCCTCCACGCGCGCATTGACCTCGCGGGCCGAGAAGCCGCCAGCGAGGTCGAGCGGTTCGCCGATCGACGAGCCCACCGGCCAGCGGGGGTTGAGCGAGGACCCCGGATCCTGGAACACGATGCCGATCGTGCGGCGCAGTGCCCGCAGGTCGGTCTGGGAGATGCCGACGAGGTCGATGCCGTCCACGCGCGCGACGCCCTCGAGGAAGGGGAGCAGACCGATCGCCCCGCGCGCAACGGTCGTCTTGCCCGATCCCGACTCGCCGACCAAGCCCACGACCTCGCCGGGGTGGATCGAGAACGAGACCTTGTCGACGGCGCGGAAGGCCGGCACCGAGCGCGCGCCCGGATATTCGATGACGGCGTCGCGCAGCTCGAGCACCGGCGCACCGGCACGCTCGGTCTTGCCCTCCAGCGTCGCTCCCAGGCGCGGCACCGCCGCCAGCAGCTCCTTCGTATAGGGGTGCTGCGGCGCGTCGAAAACCTCGCCCACGGTCCCCCGCTCGACGATGTCGCCGGCACGCATCACGATGACGTGGTCGGCGATGTCGGCGACCACGCCGAGGTCGTGCGTGATGATGATGATCGCCGAGTTCAGCCGCTTGTGGAGGTTTCGCAGCAGGTCGAGGATCTCGGCCTGGATCGTCACGTCCAGCGCTGTCGTCGGCTCGTCGGCGATCAGCAGATCGGGGTCGCACGCGATCGCCTGGGCGATCATGGCGCGCTGGCGCTGCCCACCCGAGAGCTGGTGCGGGTAGGAGTCGTACGCCTTCTGCGGGTCGGGCATCTCGACCAGGCGCAGCAGTTCGAGTGCGCGCTCGCGCGCATCGTGCTTGCTCACGTTCTCGTGCGCGAGGATCGCCTCGGAGATCTGGAAGCCCACGCGATACACCGGGTTCAGCGCCGTCATCGGCTCCTGGAAGATGACCGCGATCTTGCCGCCGCGCACCTTCTGCAGGTCTTCCGGGTGGGCGCCCAGGATCTCCTTGCCGTGGAGGCGGACCGAGCCGCGCGAACGCGAGTTGCCCGGCAGCAGTCCCAGCAGCGTCATGGACGACACGGACTTGCCCGAGCCCGACTCGCCGACGATCGCCAGAACCTCGCCGGGCTTGACGGAGTAGCTGATGCCGCGGACCGCATTGACCCAGTCCTTGCCGACCCAGAAGTCGACCGAGAGGTCGGCGACCTCGATGATCGGGGCGTGGGAGGACTCGACGCTCATCGCCAGGCCTTTCTCGTGGTGCGATCTGCGACGATGGTGGCATGACCGATGCCCCCGTCGTCTTCCGCGGCCGCAATGGAATCGTGCTGACGATCGCGTTCTGGGCGATCGCCGCGCTGGGCTCGGTCGGCGCGATCAGCGACGGGCTCTCCCCCGCGATCGCGTGCGCATTCGTGACCGCCGGCTGGTTCGTGTGGCTGCTGTTCTGGCGTCCGAGCGTCGTCATCGACGGCGACGGCATCCGCTTGCGCAATATCCTGCGCGACGTGACGATCCCGTTCTCCGCCGTCGAGTCCGTCACGACGCAGTTCGCTCTGACGGTGACCGCATCCGGCCGCGCGTACCGCTCCTGGGCGGTACCGGCCCCCAGCAGCATGAACCCGAAGCGCCTGCGCGCCGCCCGCGCAGCCGACATCACGCCCGCCGAGGCGGCGGCCCGGCTTATCCGTCGCGGGGCGGTGCCCGCCACCGAGACGGCGACGGGCACCGTGACTCAACGGTGGCAGCCCGTGCCGTGCGCCATCAGCGTTGCGCTGCTGCTCGCGTGCGTCGTGCTGACGCTGACGACTCACTGAGACTCCTCCGCCCGGGCGTGCACGCTGGCGGCGGCATCCGTCTTCGCACCGCGGTCGCCACTTCCGCGCCGGAAGATCATGTCGAACGCCTCACGCCACGGACCCTTCTTTCCCGGCATGCGGCGCTGACGCGGGTCGAACGCGTCGCGCAGACCGTCGCCGATGAAGTTGACGCACAGGGCGATGACGATGATGAACGTGCCCGGCCACCAGAACAGCCACGGACGGCTCTCGAACGAGGACTCGTAGGCGTTGAGCAATTGTCCGAGCGAGACATCGGGCCGCTGCACGCCGACGCCGAGGAAGCTCAGCGCCGCCTCGGTGAGGATCGCGCCGCTCATGATGAGCGAGACCGTGATGATCGCGACGCCGACGGCGTTGGGCAGCACGTGCTTGAACAGGATGCGGAAGTCGCTGGCGCCGGCCACACGTGCCGCGTCGACGAACTCCCGCTCGCGCAGCGAGAGGAACTCGGCCCGGATGAGACGCGCCAGGCCCGTCCAGCCGAACAGACCCAGCGCGATCGCCAGCAACGGCGCCCCCAGCGACCCCATCGAACGACCGATGACGGCGAACAGCACGAGCCCTGGAATGATGATGATGACGTCGGTGATGCGCATCAGCACGGCATCGACCCACCCACCGTAGAAGCCGGAGATCGCGCCGATCGCGATGCCGAAGACGCCCGCCACGAGGCCGAAGAGCACCATCACCACGAGGGACTGCTGCGTTCCGCGCATCACCTGCGCGAAGATGTCCTCGCCGATGTCGGACTGGCCGAGCGGGAACTCGCCGAAATCGAACGGCAGCACCCACGTCGGTGCACCCTTCGCGTTGAGGATGTCGTAGTGTGCGCCATAGTCGTGGTGATACCAGCCGGGGACATGGAGACCGAACACGTCGAACCCGACCGAGGTGTAGGCGAACCCGACGATGACGATGAGCACCGCCAGGCTGATCATGGCGCCCTTGTGCCGGAAGAACCGGCGTCGGATGATCGCGCCCTGGCTCAGGCCCGCGACCTCCTGCTGCTCGATCGTGAGGATGTCCTTGTCGCCCTCGAGTTCGGGTTCCTGGAACACAGGCTGCATTGGCGTCGTCATGTCAGTTCACCCGGATCCGCGGGTCGAGCAGCGAATAGCTGAGGTCGGCAAGGAGGTTGAAGAAGAGCGTCACGATGCTCGTGATGATGAAGATCGCCATGACCGTGTTCAGGTCGACGGCGATCACGGCCTGCACGAACATCCGGCCGACGCCGTTCCACGCGAACACCGTCTCGGTGATCGCCGCGCCGCCGATGATGCTGCCGATGTCGAAGGCGACGAGGGTGACGATCGGGATCATCGCGTTGCGGAAGGCGTGGCGCATCACGACGGTGCGCTCGGGCAGGCCCTTCGCCCGCGCCGTGCGCACGTAGTCCTGACCCATGACCTCCAGCAGGCTCGCGCGCGAGTAGCGGCTCCAGCCGGCGAGAGAGATGAGCATGAGCGCGAGCGTCGGCAGCAGCAGGTGGGCGAACCGGTCGGCCGACTCGAGCCAGATACTGCCCTCGAGATTCGGTGTCGCCGGGCCGATCGTCGCGATCGGGCGACCGCCCGTGAACGTGATCAGGTCGGGCCAGGCGCCCATGATGCGGTCGGTGACCAACAGCAGCGCCAGGACCAAGCCCGTCAAGAGCGCGGAGCGCAGCGACAGCGCACGCTCTTCACCGCCCCACGCGAACGCGGCAATGACGGCGACGACGACGAGGGCCACGACGGTGAGCACGATCGACCACCCGTTGGGCACGTAGTAGTAGAGGAACTGCATCGGCCACCACAGCACCGCGCCGACGACCGCGACCGTCAGTGCTGCTCCGGTGACGCGACGGTTGCCGAACCCGGCCGTCAGATACGTGATCGCGACGGCGCCGATGACACCGAGCAGCAGGATGCCCGCGATACCCAGCTGCGGAGCCAGCAGCCAGCCGGTGTACAGGATGCCGAACAGACCGGCGATGAACACGACCGCGGCGACGCCGAAGTTGGTGAAGTATTTGCGCGCCCCGCCGCCGACGATGCTGGCCCAGACGAAACCGAGCGCCAGGCCGATCAGGATCACGATCCCTGCGGGGGCGACCGGATCGGCGAGGAAGTCATTGAATCCGATCGCAAGGTACATCTTCAGCAGCGACGCGATCCAGAACACCGGCAGCGAGAAGAAGACGAAAGAGATCAGCGTCACGGTGTAATCGAACCCGCTGTACTGACGCAGCGCCGTGGCCATGCCGATGGCGACGCCGAGGAAAAGGGCCAGGAAGGTGGCGGCGAACACGAGCTGCACCGACTGCGAGATGCCCGTGGAGACGACGGCGGCAACCTCCTGACCGCGGTTGGTGTAGCCGAGGTCGAGGTTGCCGGTGAACACCTTGAGCACGCCGCCGAGCCAGAGGAAGTAGCGCAGGAACGGCGAGACGTCCAGGTGGAGCTGCTGCGTGCGCAGCGCGATGAGCTGCTCCTTGTTGGGGGCCGTGGAACCACGGAGGTCCTCGAGCGGATCACCCGCGTACGCCGCGAGGACGTAGATCAGATAGCTCGCTGCGAAGACGATGAGCACCGCCTGCAGAAGGCGGCGGACGATGTAACTGAACAAGCGCGGACTCTCCGAGAGGAGGGGACCGCCGGGTCTTCCCGACGATCCCCTCCCGCTCTAGGGGTTGTGCTGAACCGAAATTCCCATCAGGGGGGCGGGCGTCTAGGACGCCGGCTCCCACTCCCAGAAGTTCCAGAAGTAGCCGGGCGACAGGAAGCCGGCCTCGACGCCCGTGACCTGGTCGGACCAGACGACGATTCCAGGCCACTGGTACAGCGGAACCGACCACGCCTCCTCGCCGATGATCTTCTCGGCCTCGACCTGCAGCTCCAGCTGCGCGGCCGGGTCGAATTCACCGCTGAGCTCGGTGAACACGTCGTTCAGATCGGCGTTGTACCACCCGTAGGGGTTGTTCGCACCGGCGCCGGTCGTGTTGGACGGGCCTTCGACGCCCTGGTAGTTGGCCGCCGACTCGCCGACGGCGAGCGACTCCGACACCCACGCGAACAGGGTGGCGTCATAGGCAGTCGGGTTGGCGAAAACGACGTTGCTCCAGTCGGCTCGCAGGTCGTCGGCGACGTTGACCAGCTCGAAACCGGCCTGTTCCGCGTAGTCGACCCACAGCTCGTACGTCTTCACTCGCGTGTCGCGCGTCGAGGTGAGGAAGCGCACCGTGATCGGCTCCGTGACACCGGCCTCCTCGAGCAGCGCCTTGGCGCCCTCGATGTCGGGTTCGGTCATCTCGGCGTAGCCGTTGACGGCCTCGGCGGCCGCCGCGCCCTCGGTGCCGGGGATGAAGATCTGCGAGTTGCGCAAGACGGCATCCGGCTGGTTCGGGATGACGATCTTGTCGAGGATCTCCTGGCGGGGAATCGTCTTCAGGAACGCCTGGCGGATCTTCAGCGCGGTGTCCTCGTCGCCGTCGTAGGTCGTCGGGTCGAACGGCCCGCCGTTGCCGACCTGCAGGTCGATGTGCTCGTACGTCCCCTCCGGAGCGCCCTCGAACTCGACGCCTTCGACGCCGGCCTCGAGGGTGTCGGTGATGTCGGAGGTGGGCTGACCCGAGGCGATCTGGATCTCGTTGTTCTGGATCGCCTTGATCTGGTCGGCCATGTCCGGGATCGCACGCACCGTGATCGTCTCGTAGTGCGTGGCGGGGTCCCACGTGTCGAGCTCGTTGACCGTGAGAGTCGTGTAGCCCTCCTCCATGTTGATCTCGGTGATGTTGTACGAACCGTTGCCGATGAGCTCCAGCGGCTGCGGGTCGCCTTCAGCGACCTTCACGCTCTCGGAGAACTTGAAGCCCTGGTTGAAGACCTGCGAGACCGGGGCGAGGTATTCCAGGTCGTTGTTCTGAACGGCCGCGATGAACTCTTCCTTGGCCTTGGCGGCGTCGTCGGCGTCGTTGTTGGTGTACACGTCGGGGTAGGCCAGCTCGACCGTCGCGTGGGCCGAGACGGCGGCGATGGGCGTGGCGAGCTCCCAGTCGACATAGGGCGACGAGTAGGTCAGCGTGACCGACAGTCCGTCGTCGCTGATCTCCGGCACGTCCTCGACGAGGTCGAAGCCGTAGCCGGCCTGCGCACCGGTGTTCCAGAACGTGCCGTCCTGGCCGGTCAGCTCGCCGGTCTCCTCGTCGATCGTGCCCTCACCGTCGGAGCGGTGAGTGGTGCCCGAGGCCCAGCCCAGCAGCATGTCGGCGGCATCGACCTGGGTGCCGTCCGACCAGAGCACACCCTCGTTGACGCTCCACTTGACGACGAGCGGGTCGTCGCTGAGCTTCTCGTACGTGCCGAAGCCGGTGTTCTGAACGAGCTCGGGGGTGCTGTCGTAATAGAACCAGCCCGAGTTGGCCAGATAGTTGATGTTGGCGTTCCACGAGGCGTTCGTGTCGGCCAGGCCGTTGTTGAACGCGTAATACTGGTCGACGTCGGCGACCGTGATCTTCGATCCCTCGACGACCTCCGACTCGACGGGCGGCGTGCAGCCGCTGAACACCATGGCACCGGCTGCGATGGCCGCCGCCGAGGCCGCGAGGCGCTTGAATTTCACTGTTCCTCCTGTGCAAAGGGGTAAGGCATCCACACCGAATACACGGCGCGGACACGGATACCGTTCAGGCTAGGCACGCTCCAGGCGATGTCCAAACGATGGGCGAAAACGTTATAGAGCCTTAACTCAGTTCCACTTTCGTGTGGCAGGCTGACGGGGTGATGAGCGGGATCGGGGCGATCAGCGGTGCGGATCCGACGGCATCCGCACACCGATCCCGGCTGTGGTGGGAGATCGGGATCGTCCTCGCCCTGTCGGTCGGGCGCTCAGCGGTGTACTCGGTGCTCGCGCTCGTGCAGGCGCTCACGCGCACCGAGGCGCTCGGCGATCAGTCGACGTCGCTGAACCCGGGAGCGAGCGCCGCGGAGCTCTGGGATGTGCTGTATCAGTTCGTCGCGCAGTTGTTCGCCTTCGCCCCGATCGCGCTGGCGATCTGGCTGCTGTGGGAGCCGGGCGCGTCGGCGTTCCGGCGGATCGGCTTGGATGTCCGCGGCTTGCGCGGCTTCGGGCGGGATGCCGGCGCCGGCATCCTGCTCGTGATCGTCATCGGCGTGCCGGGGCTCGGACTGTACCTGGCGGGCCGCGCGCTCGGGATCACGGTGCAGGTGGAGGCGTCACCGCTGGATTCGTCGTGGTGGACAATCCCGCTGCTCGTGATCGCGGCGGTGCGCGCGGGGCTCACCGAGGAGGTCATCTTCATCGGGTACCTGTTCGACCGGCTGCGCCGGATCGGGTGGGGCCCGTGGACGATCATCCTGTCGACGGCGGCGCTGCGCGGGGCGTATCACGCGTACCAGGGGTTCGGCCCGATTCTCGGCAACGTCGCGATGGGCGTCGTCTTCGGGTGGGTGTACCACCGCTGGGGCCGGGTCCTCCCGCTCGTGATCGCGCACGCCCTGATCGACGTGATCGCGTTCATCGGCTACCCCCTCGCCGCCACCTGGTTCCCCGCCCTCTTCACCTGACCCCCTCGCCCCGGCATCCCCCCGCCCCGCCCGCTCGCCCCCCGCCCCGCTCGCTCGCCCCCGCCCGCGAGACTGCATCGGTGCACCGAAACCGCGGTCTCCCGTTGCGTTTTCGGTGCACGAATGCGGATTCGCGGGGAGTGAGAGCGCGGTGTCGGGAGTTGTCCACAGGGCACGGGTTTCGGAAGTTGTCCACGGATCGGCGCATTCGCCGTCTCCGCCGGGTGCGCATCGTGCATGATCGGTGCCATGTCGACCATTGCGCTCTCCCCCACAGCTCATGCCACACTTGCCGCCGCACCGGTCGAACTCGTGACGCGCGGCGGCGATGCGCATGCCGACCGAGCCGTCCGGCGCGGGGAAATGATCCCCGTGATGCGCGGCGTCTATGCGACCTCCACCGCGTGGCGCGCTCTCGCGCCGTGGGATCGATACTTGGCACGTGTTCATGCCGCAGCGATGAAGTATCCGGATGCCGTCTTCGTCGGCGAGTCCGGTGCCGCGCTGCGCCGGCTTCCCGTGTTCGGTGAGCCTCGCGATGTCCACGTCGTGCTGCCACGACCCGGATCGTCCCGCACCATCGGCGGCGTCAGGGTGCACACGGTGACAGGTATGCCTGCATTCGATGAGATCGGCGGCGTTCTCGTGGCGACGGCAGCCGAGATCGCCGTGGACATCGCGCGCAGCCGTCACCACGCGATCGGACTGACCGTTGCGGGATCGGCGCTGCGCGCCGACCGGCGCCTCACGACCGACACTCTGATCGACCTGAATGCGCGCCGGGCCTCCTCGCGCGGTCGACGGCACGCAACATGGGCGCTCGAGCGGGCCAGCGCAGTGCCCGAATCGCCGCTCGAGCACGTCAGTATCGCCGCCATCGAATGGCTCGGGTTTCCGCGTCCCGAGCTTCAGAAGTGGATCCTCGGCCCCGACGGCCATGACGACGATCGGCTCGACTTCTGGTGGGAGCCGTGGCACGCCGGCGGTGAAGCCGATGGCTTCGGCAAACTCGGCGACAACGCCCGCGCAATCGCCGATGCTCTGCGACGCCGTGGTGTCCGCGATGCACGTCTGCTTGCCCGGGGCGTGCGCGCCACGGCGCACTGGGGCTGGGACGAAGTCGTCGCGGTTGACCCGCTTCGCGCAACGCTGCTCGCCGCAGGGCTTCCGATCGTCCGGCCCGCTGACGACATGCAGCTGCGTTCGATGCGGCGCGCCTTCACTCCCACCCCCGGACGGGGTGCCGTCCCGGCATCCACCCGCAACGACGCGCCGAGACAGCAGTAGTGCACCGAAACCGCACGCGCCCGATGCGGTCTCGGTGCACGGATGCGGTTTCGCGGGCGGGGAGAGCGCGGCGGGCGACGGGGGTTAGGCGAAAGCCTCCACGGGGGGGCAGGCGCAGACGAGGTTGCGGTCGCCGTAGGCGTTGTCGATGCGGCGAACGGGCGGCCAGTACTTCGTGCGGACCAGCGTGCGCACGGGATACACCGCCACCTCCCGCGAATACGGGTGCGACCACTCACCGGCGACGACGGCCTCGGCGGTGTGCGGGGCGTTCACGAGCGGGTTGTCGGATGCCGGCCACTCCCCCGCGGCCACCCGTGCCGCCTCGGCGCGGATCGCGATCATCGCCTCGATGAACCGCTCGATCTCGCCGAGGTCCTCCGACTCGGTCGGCTCGACCATGAGCGTCCCCGCGACGGGGAACGACATCGTCGGGGCGTGGAATCCGTAGTCGATCAGTCGCTTGGCGACGTCGTCGACCGTGATCCCGGTCTGCTCCTTCAGGGGCCGCAGGTCGAGGATGCACTCGTGCGCGACGAGCCCTCCCTCCCCCGCGTACAGCACGGGGTAGTGCTCACGCAGCCGCGCCGCGATGTAGTTCGCCGCCAGCACCGCAGCACCCGTCGCCTCCCGCAAACCGGAGGCCCCCATCATCCGCACGTACGCCCACGAGATCGGCAGGATGGATGCCGACCCGTGGGGAGCCGCCGAGATCGGTCCGCCCTCGAACACGAAGCCCCCGGCGTGCTCGGCGCGCTGGGCCATCGGATGCGACGGCAGGAACGGCGCGAGGTGCGCCTTCGCCGCGACGGGGCCGACGCCCGGGCCGCCGCCGCCGTGCGGAATGGCGAACGTCTTGTGCAGGTTCAGGTGCGACA
>JASGEE010000067.1:0-10079 GCA_047606715.1 Microbacterium sp. | reverse complement strand
GGCGCGGGCGGTGCAGGCGGAGGCGGGCGGTGCAGGCGGACGCGGGCGGTGCGCCTGCGGGTCAGCGGTGGCCGACGCCGACCTGCGAGCCGGCGATCGGCTTCGCCGCCCCCGAGGCCAGCCCGCTCATGACGATGAGTCCGACGATGATCCACAGGGCCGACAGGATGCCGATCTGGTGGCTGATCCAGCCGAGCACCGGCGGACCGCACAGGAACGCGACGTAGCCGATCGACGCCGCCGCCGAGACCGACGCTGCCGCTTTGGCGGGATCGTCGGCCGCGGCCGACATGCCGAGCGGGAACCCGAGCGACGCGCCGACGCCCCACAGCGCGACGCCGACGAAGGCGACCGGCGGGTTCGGGGCGAGGATGAAGGTGATCAGGCCCGCCGCCGCCGCGACGGCGAGGATGCGCAGCGCCCACACGCGCCCGATCCGGTCGACGACGGGGCCGCCGACGGCCCGGGCGACGGTCATGGCGATCGAGAACACGGTCAGGGCGAGGGCTCCCATCGCCTCGGTCGAGGCGTGACCGTCTTTCACGGCGATCGCGAGCCAGTCGGTGGCGCTGCCCTCGGCGAAGGCCATGCCGAGCATGATCGCGCCGATCGCGTGGATGCGCGGCTCGCGCCACACCGCCAGTGCCGCCGCGAGCCGCTCGCGACGTGTACCGCGGGTGCCGTCGGATGCCGGCGCGCTCTCGCGCCGAGGCACGTAGCCGAGCGCGACGAGACCCGTGGCCAGCACGAGGATCCCGGCAGCGCCGAGGTGCCACGCGACGCCGACCCGCCAGCCCGCCATGGCGATGCCGATGCCGGCACCGGCGACGGTGCCGACGCTGAAGAAGGCGTGGAACAGCGGCATGAGGGTCTTGCCGAACGCCTGCTCGACGGCGGCCGCCTCGACGTTCATCATGACGTCGGTGCTGCTCATCCCGGCACCCATCATCGCGAGCGCGATCACGGCGACGCCGAACGACTCCAGCACCTGCACGCCGATGCCGGCGAGCACGACGCCCGAGCTGTAGCACAGGAGGGTGAAGACCATCCCCCGCTGCGCGCCCCACCGCACGACGATGACGTTCGCGATCGACAGGCCCACGAACGCCGCGGCCCCGGAGGTGAGCAGGAGCACGCCGACGCCGAAGTCGTCGATGTGCAGCGACTGTTTGACGGTGGGCAGGCGTGAGGCCCACGAAGCGAAGCCGAGGCCGCACGCGAGGAAGATCGCGAAGATGGCGGTGCGCCAGTGGACCAGCTGTGGGCGCGTCAGCGCGTCGATCGTCACCGAGCGATTGTACCGAATCGATTCGATGGCCACTGTCGCGCGGGCTATCATCGGAGCGTGTCGAAGCGTCGCGCCACCCTCGCGGACGTCGCCCGCAGCGCGGGCGTCTCGCCGTCGACGGCGTCGGTCGTCTACAGCGGCAAGACCGCCGTGTCGGCCGCGACGCGCCAGAGAGTGCTCGACGCCGCCGCTGCGCTGGAGTACACGGGACCCGATCCGCGTGCGGCTTCGCTGCGTCGGGGCCGGAGCGGAATCGTCGCCGTCGTGGTCGGCTCGACCCTGAACTCCCTCTTCGTCGATCCCGTGCAGCGCCTCATGATGGACGGCCTCGCCGAAGCCGTCGGGCCGCTGGGCGCGGGGCTGCTGCTCGTGCGCAATCCCCCCGGGCTGGAGAGCGGTCCGACGCTGGAGTCGTCCTCCATCGACGCGGTGGTGCTCATCGGGTGCAACGCGACGACCCGCGCGTCGCTGCCGCTCGTGCAGGCTCGAGGCGTCCCGATCGTCGTCGTCGAGGGCGATGCGGGGGAAGGCATCCCCCGCATCCTGCTCGACAATCGTGCGGCGCAGCGCCAGGCCGCCGAGCATCTGAAGGGCCTCGGTCACACACGCGTCGCGATCGTCGCGCTGCGGGCGACGGCCGCCGGCACACGCGGCTGGATCGCTCGCGGCGACGAGATCGAGGTCGACGTGACGCGCGACCGGCTCGCGGGAGCGCGCGACGTCTTTCCGGATGCCGCCGCCTTCGCGACCGCGTTCAGCTCGATCGACGAAGGGATCGCGGCCGGGCGCGTGCTGTTCGCCGACCCCGCTGTGCGGCCCACGGCCGTCATCGCCCAGAGCGACCTGCTCGCGGTCGGCGTCATCCGCGCCGCCGAAGAAGCGGGGCTGCGCGTGCCCGTGGATGTGAGCGTGACCGGATTCGACGGCGTCGCCGTCGACGGATTCGCGCCCGATCGGCTGACGACGCTCGAGCAGGCCGCCGCCGACAAGGGCCGCGCCGCCGGGGCGGCGGTCGCGGCGATGCTCGACGGGCGCGAGCCGGCGTCGGTGTTGCTCACGTGCACGTTCCGGGCGGGCACCACGACCGCCCCCGCCCGGTAAACTGGGCGCACCGACCCCCGAGCCCGTCAGGAGGCCTGTGTGCTCGTGCTTCTGGCGGCTTTCGCGGCTGTGCCGCTGACGCTGCCGTGGTTGGTCGGGCGCATCGGCTCCCGGGCGTTTCTGGTCGCCGCGATCCTGCCGCTGGCGGCGTTCGCGCACGCGGTCGCGCAGGCTCCCGCCGTGCTGGCCGGAGCGGTGCCGACCGAGACCTACGCCTGGATCCCGCGCCTGGGCATCGCCCTGTCGATGCGCATGGACACCCTCGGCTGGGTGATGGCGCTCATCGTCACCGGCGTCGGCACCCTCGTGATGGTCTACTGTCGCTGGTACTTCGACGGCAAGCGCACCGGCGTCGGACTGTTCAGTGCCGTGCTGCTCGCCTTCGCGGGAGCGATGTACGGGCTCGTCCTGACCGACGACCTCATCGTGCTCGTCATGTTCTGGGAGATCACGAGCATCCTGTCGTACCTGCTCATCGGGTTCTACCACGCCCGCGGGGCGAGCCGCCGCGCGGCGCTGCAGGCGCTGCTGGTGACGACCCTCGGTGGGCTGGTCATGTTCGTCGGCGCCGTGATCCTCGTCGTCCACGCCGGCACGAGCAGCCTCTCCGGCATCCTCACCGCGTACGCCGCGGCCGACTCGGCGCTCGCGGCCGACCCGCTCATCGACGTGGCCATCGTGCTCCTGCTGGTCGGAGCGCTCAGCAAGTCCGCGATCTTCCCCTTCCACTTCTGGCTGCCCGGAGCGATGGCCGCGCCGACACCGGTCAGTGCCTACCTGCACGCCGCCGCGATGGTCAAAGCCGGCATCTACCTCATCGCGCGCTGCGCGCCGGCGTTCGCCGCGGCCGAGCCCTGGCGGCCGATCGTCGTCGCTCTCGGCATCGTGACGATGCTGCTCGGCGGCGTGCAGGCGCTGCGCGAATCCGACCTCAAACGCATCCTCGCCTTCGGGACGGTCAGCCAGCTGGGGATGCTCACCGCCGTGCTGGGCTTCGGCACGCGCGACACGGCGCTGGCCGGGCTTGCGCTGCTGGTCAGCCACGCGCTGTTCAAGTCGGCGCTGTTCCTCGTCGTCGGCGTCATCGACCGGCAGCTGTCCACACGCGACATCACCGAGCTGTCCGGCGTCGGGCGGCAGGCGCCGACGCTCGCGGTGTTCGCGACGATCGCCGTGTGCTCGATGATCGGCGTCGTGCCGACCATCGGGTTCGTCGCCAAAGAGAGCGCACTTTCCGCCCTGCTGGATGCCGCGGCAGATCCGGCCGCCGGGGTGGGGGCCGCCGCGTGGGCCGTCGTCGCCCTCATCGGCATCGTGCTCGGCTCCGTGCTCACCGTGGCGTACGGCATCCGCTTCGTCTGGGGAGCGTTCTGCACCAAGCGCGCCGCCGATGGCACGCCCGCCCCGCCGACGGCGTGGCCGGACCCGCCGTCGAGGTTCCTCGCCGCCCCCGTGGTGCTGGCCGGGCTCACCCTCGTCGCCGGATTGTCCGCCGCCGTGCTCGACGAGGTGCTCGCCGGCTACGCCGACACGGCACCGGCGGTCACCGAGTCGCACGCGCACCTCGCGCTGTGGCACGGGTTCGAGCCGGCGCTGTTCCTCTCGGCCGGCGCTCTCGCCGCCGGTTTCGCCGTGTGCGTGCTCGTCGTGCGCACCGGGTGGCACGGGCGCGCGCTGCGTTTCACCGCCGCTGACGCGTACAACGCCACGCTGCGCGGCATCGCCCACCTCGCGGTGGGGACGACCACCCTCACGCAGCGCGGCTCGCTGCCGGCCTACGTCGGCACGATCTTCGTCGTCCTGGTCGCCGCGCAGGGCGTCGCGCTGATCTCGCCGCTGCTGACCGGCGCCGAATGGGCCGTCGCCCTGGATGCCTGGCAGACCCCCATGCAGCTCGTCGTCGCGCCGCTCATGATCTTCGCCGGCATCATCGCGGTGCGCGCGCGCAAGCGCTACACCGGCGTCGTCCTCGTGTCGGTGACGGGCCTGGGCATGGTCGTGCTGTTCGCCACGAGCGGTGCCCCCGACCTCGCCCTGACGCAGATTCTCGTCGAGACCGTCACGCTCGTCGCGTTCACCCTCGTGCTGCGCCGCATTCCGGCGCGACTGGGCGAGCGCAACGCGTCGGTGCGCCCGGTGTTGCGCGCCGGGCTCGCCGTCGCGGTCGGGGCGACGATGGCCGTTGTCGCAATGGTGGCCACCGGCGCGCGCGTGGCCGACCCGGTCTCCGACGCCTTCCCCGAGCTCGCGTACGAGCTCGGCCACGGCCGCAACGTCGTCAACGTCGCCCTCGTGGACCTGCGCGGCTGGGACACGATGGGCGAGCTTTCGGTGCTGATCCTCGCCGCGACCGGGGTGGCATCCCTCGTGTTCGTGACGCACCGCTCCGACCTGCTCTCGCGCGCGATCTCCCCGCTGCCGACCGCCGCGATCGGCACGCGGCGCCCCCTCGTCGAGACGGACGAGGGCGTTCGGCCCCGCGAGGTCGACCCCGGCAGCACGCGGCAGGCGTGGCTCGTGGGCGGGCAGAGGGTGGATTCGGAGAACCGGTCCATCATGCTCGAGGTGGTCGTGCGCATCCTCTTCCACACGATCATCGTGGTGTCGATCTATCTGCTGTTCGCCGGCCACAACCTGCCCGGCGGCGGCTTCGCGGGCGGGCTCGTGGCGGGCATGGCGCTCGTCATGCGCTATGTCGCCGGTGGCCGCTACGAGTTGGGCGCTGCGGCTCCCACGGATGCCGGGCGGCTGCTCGGTGCCGGCATGACCCTCGCCGTGGCGTGCGCCGTCGTGCCGCTCGCCTTCGGCGCCGCTCCCCTGACGAGCGCCGTCTGGGAGGCGGACATCCCGGTCATCGGCCACCTGGAGTTCGTCACCTCGACACTGTTCGACATCGGCGTCTACCTCGTCGTGATCGGGCTCACCCTCGACGTGCTGCGCTCGCTCGGCGGCGAGGTCGACCGGCAGGCGCAGGCGCTGCGCGAATCGGCCGGAGCATCGGGAGGAGAGGCGGTGAGCGCGCTGTGAACGTCTCGCTCGTTCTGATCGTCATCATGGCCGCGCTGTTCGCGGCCGGCGTGTACGCCATGCTGGAGCGCAGCCTCACGCGTGTGCTCATCGGGTTTCTGCTGCTCGGCAATGCGGCGAACCTGTTCCTGCTCGTCGTGATGGGTCAGCCCGGAGCCGCCCCGTTCTTCGGCACGGCCGACAAGGACGAGATGAGCGACCCGCTGCCGCAGGCGCTCACGCTCACCGCCATCGTCATCACGTTCGCCGTGTCGGCATTCCTGCTGGGCCTCATCTACCGGTCGTGGCAGCTCGGCCAGGCCGACACCGTGCACGACGATGCCGAAGACGTCGCGCTGCGCGATCGCGCGCCCGAAGACGACGACGAGTTCGACGACGAGGTCGCCCCCGAAGACGACGATGCCACGACGGACTTCATCGGCGTCGACACGGCGCCGATCACCGTGCCGATCACGGTGCTGCAGCACGGCGAGCACGGCGGCATCCATCCGGACGGCGGCGGGGGCGACACGCGATGAACGCTCTCGTGCCGTTGCTGGTGACGCTGCCCTTGCTAGGGGCGGCGATCGCCCTCGTCTTCGGTCGCCGCCGTCGCGTGCAGGTGACCGTCTCGGTTGCCACCCTCACCCTCGTCGCGGTCATCGCCGCCGTGCTGCTGGCGTCGGTCGACGCCTCGCATCATGCGTTCGCCGTCTCGGTGGGCGGATGGCCGGTGCCGTTCGGGATCGTCCTCTACGTCGACCGGCTCGCGGCGCTGCTCGTGGTCGTCTCGTCGCTCGTGCTGCTGGCGGTGCTGTTGTTCTCGGTCGGCCAGGGCGCCGCCGACGGCGACGACGACACCCCGGTGACGATCTTCCACCCGTCCTACCTCATCCTCGCGGCGGGGATCTTCACCGCGTTCATCGCCGGCGACCTGTTCAACCTGTACGTCGGGTTCGAGATCCTGCTCGTCGCCTCGTACGTGCTGATCACCCTCGGCTCCACCGAGAACCGCATCCGCACCGGCGTCGTCTACATCGTCGTCTCGCTCGTCTCGTCGATCCTGTTCCTCGTCGCGATCGCGGCGATCTACGGCGCGACCGGCACCGTCAACATCGCGCAGCTGGCCGAGCGGATGGCGCAGCTGCCGCAGCAGACCCAGCTCGTGCTGCACCTGATGCTGCTGCTCGCCTTCAGCATCAAGGCCGCCGTCTTCCCGCTGTCGTTCTGGCTGCCCGACTCGTATCCGACCGCGCCGGCACCGGTCACCGCGGTGTTCGCGGGCCTGCTGACCAAGGTCGGCGTGTACGCCATGATCCGCACCGAGACGCAGATCTTCGCGGACAGCGCCGTCAACACGCTGCTGCTGGTCGTGGCGTTGGCGACGATGATCGTCGGCGTGCTGGGCGCCCTCGCTCAGGCCGAGCTCAAGCGCATCCTGTCGTTCACGCTCGTCAGCCACGTCGGCTATCTCGTCTTCGGGCTCGCGATCGCAACCCCGCTCGCCCTCGGCGCCACGGTCTACTACATGGTCCACCACATCGTCGTGCAGACGACGCTGTTCCTCGCGGTGGGCCTGGTCGAACGCCGCGCCGGGTCGACCTCGATCCTGAAGGTGAAGGGGCTCATGAAGGCGGCGCCGGTGATCGCCGTGCTGTACTTCGTCCCGGCCGCCAACCTCGGCGGACTGCCGCCGTTCTCCGGCTTCATCGGCAAGTTCGCCCTGTTCGACGCGGCGGCCCAGATCGGCACACCGCTCATGTACGCGCTCATCGTCGGCGGCATCGTCACTTCGCTGCTGACCCTCTACACGCTCATGCGCGCGTGGAACCTCGCTTTCTGGCGCGAAGACGACGACCACGCCGAAGACCCCGCGGCGGCCCGGCGCATCGCCTACCTCGGCGATGCGCCCGCCGCCGACGAGGGCGCCGGGCGCCGCCGCATCCCGCGCATCATGACCACGACCACCTCGGGCATGGTGGCCGTGACCGTGGCCCTCACGGTGTTCGCCGGCCCCCTGTACGGGCTGTGCGCGACGATCGGCGACGAGCTGTCCGAACCGGTCACGCTCGTGCAGCTCGAAGAGGAGGTGGCGCAATGAGCCCACGCTCCACCGTGACCGCGCTGTGGCGGCAGCTGCCGTTCTTCCTCTGGCTGGTCGCCCTGTGGATGCTGCTGTGGGGTCAGTTCACCGTGCTGGCCCTCGTGACCGGCATCGCCGTCGCGGTCTTCGTCACGAGGGTGTTCCGCCTGCCGCCGGTGGAGCTGTCCGGACGGGTCAACCTGTGGTGGGGGCTCGTGTTCGTCGTCGAGTTCCTCGTGGCGCTCGTGCGCGGCTCGCTCACCGTCGCGTGGCAGGTGCTCACACCCGGCCAGCCGGGAGCGGCCGTCATCGCGGTGCCGCTGGTCACCGACGACGACCTCATCATGACGCACGTCGCCGTGACCGCCTCGCTCGTCCCCGGCTCGCTCATCGTCGACATCGACCGCGTCCGCCGCGTCCTGTATCTGCACGTCATCGGTGTGCGCACCCTCGCCGACGTCGCCGACCAGCGCGCCGCCGTGGAGCACTGGGAGCAGCGCATCGTGCGCGCCGTCGGGTCGCGCGCGCAGGTGCAGGCGATGCGCGCCGCGTCGCCGTCATCCGCATCGGGGGTGACGTCGTGAGCTGGCTGCTCGTGCCCATCTACCTCTCGTTCGGCATCGCCGCGCTGCTGACGGTGTGGCGCATCGTGATCGGGCCGTCGATCCTCGACCGTGCCGTCGCCGCCGATGTGCTGCTGACCCTGGTCCTGTGCGCACTGGGCGCGGAGATGGCCGTCAATCACCACACCCGAACCCTGCCCGTGCTGCTGATCGTCGCGTCGGTGGGTGTGTTCGGGTCGATCTCGGTGGCCCGCTTCGTCGCGCGCCGCGACCAGGTGGCGCCGCAGGATCAGGGTGAGGCGCAGGAGGGACCCCGGCGATGATCGAGGCGATCGTGCTCGTGCTCATCCTGATCGGGGCGTTGCTGTGCGTGACGGCATCCATCGGCCTGCTGCGCTTTCGCGACGTGCCCACGCGCCTGCACGCGGCGACCAAACCGCAAGTGCTCGGGCTCATCCTCATCTGCGTCGCGATCGCGATCGCGATCGGATCGTGGCAGGTCGCCGCGTTCCTCGTGCCGGTCGTCGTGGTTCAGCTGGCGACCGCGCCGCTGTCGGCGCACATGGTGGGCCGACAGGCCTACCGCAACGGCAGCCTGGACGAGGGCTCCCTGCTCGTCGACGAGCTCGCCGACGAGCAGCGGGACACGGGGGATGCCGCCGGGTGAGGCCCCGGCATCCGTCCCGCGTCGTGCGCGCCCCGTCGTGCGAGCGATCACGGCGAGGCTGGATTGTATCCATATATGCTAGGTTTGGATCCTACTGGAATCAGGGATGGTACATGACCTCGACACCCGCCGTGGCTCCGGCCGAATCCGCGTCGGGAACGGCCCTGCATCAGTCCCCGCTGATCGACGTCGCGCAGGAGCGCCGACGCACCGCCGGCACCGCGCGCGCGCACCACTTCAACGCTGCCGGCGCCGCACTGCCCACCCGCGGCGTGGTGGCCACCGTGATCGACCACGTGCGCCGTGAAGAGGAGCGGGGCGGCTATGAAGCGGCCGCCGAGATGCGCGATCACCTGGAGGCGGTCTATTCCTCCGCCGCACGGCTGATCGGGGCGGATGCGTCGGAGATCGCGTTGTTCGACAGCGCATCGACGGGACTGCGCGTCATGCTGGAGGCGCTGCGCCCCGTGCGCGGGCAGCGCATCGTCGCCTCGACGAGCACCTACGTCAGCCACGCACTGCACCTGATGACTCTCGCTCGCGAGCACGAGATCGAGCTGATCATCGCACCCACCGATGCCGAGCGTCGCGTCGACATCGATGCGCTGGAGGCGATCGTGGCCGGTGGGCCGCCCGCGATCGTGACGGCCGCGCACATTCCGACCTCGTCGGGGATGGTGGAGCCGGCCGCCCGGATCGGCGAGGTCGTGGCCCGGCACGGGGGCGTGTACATTCTGGATGCCACCCAGTCGGTCGGTCACCTCGAGATGGACGTCGATGCCCTCGGCTGCGATGTCCTCGTCACGACGGGGCGCAAGTTCCTGCGCGCGCCGCGGGGCACGGGGTTCGCCTACGTCCGCAGCACTCTGATGCAGCGACTCCATCCGACCGCGCCCGACGTGCGCGGATCGCAGTGGACCCAGGCGATGGGCTGGGACGTCGATGAATCCGCGCGGCGGTTCGAGACGTGGGAGGCGTCCATCGCCGGACGGCTGGGTCTGGGTGTCGCGCTCGACGATGCCTGGGAGCGCGGGATGCCTGCCACGCAATCGTGGCTGATCGCGGCCGGAGCGGCCCTGCGCGCCGCGTTGTCCGAGATCCCCGGAGTGGTGATCGCAGACCCCGACGGATCGACCTCGGCGATCGTGACGTTCACGATCGAGGGAGTGGCGGCGGCCGACGCCGTGGCTCGACTCGCTGAGACCGACGTGTCCGTGGTCACGGTGCCCGCCACCCACGGGCAGTGGGACCTGGGCGACCGAGGCATCGCCTCGGTCGTGCGTGCTTCCGCGCACGTCTACAACGATGACGTCGACCGTGCCGCGCTGTGCGCGGCGGTGGCGCGCGTGGCCGCCGCGCGCCCGGGCGGCG
>JASGEE010000066.1:0-18062 GCA_047606715.1 Microbacterium sp. | reverse complement strand
GACGCACCCACCTCTCCAGCTGATCACGCTCCACATCCGAGAGCGTCAACTCGGGCAGCACAGGTCCTCGTCGCGACATACTCCATTCTACAAAACTAGAAATGAATTAACGACGTGACACACTAGGAGTGGTATCGGGTGGTGTTGACGAGGCCGAACTGCGTCGCGCGGATCAGCACCTGAACGCGATCGCGAACGTTCCACTTCGCCGTGATGCGGCCGAGGTGCGACTTGACAGTCGCCTCCGAGATGAACATCTCCGCCGCGATCTCGGCGTTCGACATCCCCTGTGCCAGCAGCGTCACGACCTCCAGTTCGCGCTCGGTCAACTCCTGATCCCGCGTCATCGCGCGCTGCGCAGGCGACTGCGCTTGTTGCACTGACGACACGAGCTCTTTCGCCACGCGCGGCGAGAGGACGTAACCGCCCTCGTACGCAAGGCGAGCCGCGTCGAGAATGCGTTCGGGCGAGGTGTCCTTCACCAGGTACCCCGACGCCCCCGCACTGAGCATCGGCACGATCACGCGCTCGGCGGAGAAGGTCGTCAGGGCGATGATCTTGATGCCGGGGAACTCGCGGGTCAACCGACGCGTCGCCTCGATGCCGTCCATCTCCGGCATCTGCACGTCCATCAACACGACATCGGGTGTCACCGCGCGCACGAGCGTGATCGCCTCCGTCCCGTTCGACGCCTCGCCGACGAGCTCGAACCCGTCCGTGGACTGAAGGAAGACGCGCAACGCTGCACGCACGAGGGACTCATCGTCGACGATGATCACGCGAATCTTGTGTGTCACATCGCCATCATACGAACCTGCGGGTGAGGACTCGCGGAGGGATGAATCGACAAAAGTCGCAAATGGTCTAGACCTCCGTCTCTCGTGCTCAGGAACGTCCGTCTGAAGAATCGATTCGACACGTTGCAGGAGGTGAAACCAATGTTCTATATTCTCGGCCAGCTACTGGGCCTCTGGAAGTAAGCACAGCGATCGACAAGGCGTGATAATCGGGTTGTGGCCTTGACACCCGTGACCGTTCTCGAGGCGTTCCGCGCCCCGTTCTGGTCCTACCGGCCGTTGCGTCCTCTGATGCGACGGTTGCTCCTGGTCACCGTCGCGATCGTTCTCGTCATCGACTCGTTCCTTCGTGCGACGAGCACGGCAGAGTCCTCTCTGGTGCGTGCGGTGATCGGCACCTCGATCATCGTCATCGTCGCGTTTTTCGCTTGGCGCCCGCCAATCGCGGTGGTGGCTCTCACGGTCGTCGCCGGTATCGGTGCCGTCTCCGCCAGTTCAGGTGACTATCTCCTTGCCTCCGCCCTGCTCCTCGGGCTCGTCGGAGGAACGTGCAGCGTTGGCCTCAGCGCCGCATACGGGGTCGTCGTCTTCGCGTGGATCGTTGCCGAGTCGCTCAATCCCCGCACGGCGCTGCAACCCGCTGGGGGAATCGTCGTCGGGATCCTGGCGCTGGTGAGCCTGCTCATCGGAGTGATCATCCGTCAACAGCAAGAGCGCTGGAGTGGCCTGGCTCAGAAACTCGAAGAGAGCGAACGAGAAGTCGCCGAGCAGCTCAAGCACGAACGCGACCTCATCGCGGACGAACTGCACGATATCGTCGCCCACGAGATCACGATCGTAGCCTTGCACGCGGCTGTGCTTGAACGCACCCAAGACCCTCAGACGCGCACGCAGTCGCAGACCGCGATCCGCGAGGCGGCCGTGCAGGCGCTCACCGACATTCGCAGGGTGCTCGGGATGGTTCGCGGCGAGGAGAACCTCTCCCCCGACCGGGTGCCGTCGTCCGACAACCTGCAGGGCACGATCGATGCCGTGGTGAAAGAACTCGGCAACGCAGGCATCACCGTCGTGGTCGATCTTCCACCAGACGTACGGATCCCCCATACGTCACTGCTCGCACTCATCCGCGTTATCCGAGAGAGCGCTACGAACGTCCTCAAACACGCGACCGGCACGCGGCACGTCACCATCGCGCTGTCCGTCGCGCATGACTGGGTGCATCTCACCTTTTCCGACGACTCCCCGCCTGCGCACACCGCCGGGCTTCCCTCCTCGGGCTACGGCATCATGCGGCTTCACGAACGTTTCCGTCTGTTCGGCGGCACTTTCGATGCGGGACGCGAGAATTCGGGCTGGGTCGTCAGGGCTTCTCTCCCACTGACTCTCTGAAATCGGCGGGCGGTACACGACACTAGACGAAAGTAGTAAGTGCTCTAGCCGAAGGTTCAGTGCACTGCGAGACCCGTCCACGTACGCTGGATTCAGCCGAAGAACCGGTCCCCAGTCGGTTCTTCACTGTGCACGACGCAGGACCTCCGTGATTTCGGGGACGACGGATCGCCTCAGGCGCTGTCGTCATCCGGAGTTCTGTGTCTCGATGCCGCGGCGACGCCCGAGGTCGAGTTCCCCCCAGATCGACCTCGGGCCCCGCGCGTTCCGCCACGCGCGGCGCTCAGGCGTCGATGGAGTCGCGGTCGAGCCGGTCGCTCGAGGCGACGATGAAGTCACGCCTGGGTGCAACATCGCTGCCCATGAGCAGTTCGAACACATCCGACGCCACCTCGGCGTCTTGCACGCGCACCCGGCGCAACGTGCGACCGGTACGGTCCATCGTCGTCGTCGCCAGCTGGTCGGCATCCATCTCACCGAGCCCCTTGTAGCGCTGCACGGGCTCCTGCCAGCGTCTGCCGCTCTTCTGGAGCTTGGCGAGCAGGGCATGCAGCTCCTGCTCGGAGTACGTGTAGATCGTGTCGTTGGGCTTGGATCCCGGGTTCACGACGATCACGCGATGAAGTGGCGGCACCGCCGCGAACACCCGGCCGGCCTCGATGAGGGGGCGCATGTACCGGAAGAAGAGCGTCAGCAGCAGCGTGCGGATGTGGGCGCCGTCAACGTCCGCGTCGCTCATCAGGATGACTTTGCCGTAGCGGGCGGCATCCAGATCGAAACTGCGACCCGATCCCGCACCGATCGTCTGGATGATCGCGGCGCATTCGGCGTTGGAGAGCATGTCGCTGATCGACGCCTTCTGCACGTTGAGGATCTTGCCCCTGATCGGCAGCAGTGCCTGGTATTCGCTGTTGCGAGCGTGCTTGGCCGTGCCGAGCGCGGAGTCGCCCTCGACGATGAACAGCTCCGACTGCTCGATGTCGTTCGTGCGGCAGTCGGCCAGCTTGACCGGCAGCGACGAGGACTCCAGGGCGTTCTTGCGACGCTGGGTCTCCTTGTGCGTGCGCGCCGAGATGCGCGCCTTCATCTCGGAGACGACCTTCTCCAGCAGCACCGCGGTCTGCGCCTTGTCGTCACGTTTGGTCGAGGCGAAACGCGCGGTCAGTTCTCGCCCCACGACGCCCGTGACGATGGAGCGCACGGCGGGAGTGCCGAGGATCTCCTTCGTCTGTCCCTCGAACTGTGGCTCGGGCAGTCGCACGGTGAGCACCGCGGTCAGCCCCGCGAGGATGTCGTCCTTCTCGAGCTTGTCGCTGCCGACCTTCAGCTGGCGCGCCTTCTGGGCGACCTGATCTCGCAGCACCTTCATGAGACCCTGCTCGAAGCCGGTCTGGTGCGTGCCGCCCTTGGGCGTCGCGATGATGTTGACGAACGAGCGCGTCACGGTCTCATAGCCCGTGCCCCACCGCAGTGCGATGTCGACATCGCACTCGCGCTGCACCTCGGTGGGCACCATGGCGCCGCTGGGCTGCAACACCGGAACCGTCTCGGTGAACGTGCCCGATCCGCTCAGCCGCCACGTGTCGGTGACGGCGGCATCCGGGGCGAGGAAGTCCGCGAACTCCGAGATGCCTCCCTCGAAGCGGAAGCTCGAATCGCGCCGCTCATCGCCGCGTTCGTCTGCGATCGCGATCTGCAGACCGGGGATCAGAAACGCGGTCTGGCGCGCGCGCTGTTCTAGCTCGTCGAGGTGAAACGTCGCATCCTTGGTGAAGATCTGGCGATCGGCCCAATAGCGGATGCGGGTGCCGGTGACGCCCCGCGGCGTCTTGCCGATGACGCGCAATTCGGACGATGCCTGGAACGGCGTGAATTCAGAGTCGGGGCTGGGACCGGCGAACAGGCCGGGCTCGCCCCGATGGAACGACATCGCGTAGGTCTTGCCACCGCGGTCAACCTCGACGTCGAGGCGCTCGCTCAGCGCGTTGACGACCGATGCGCCGACGCCGTGCAGTCCGCCGGATGCGGCGTACGAGCCGCCGCCGAACTTGCCGCCCGCGTGCAGCTTCGTGAAGACCACTTCGACCCCCGTCAGACCCGTGCGCGGCTCAACGTCGACGGGGATGCCGCGCGCACGGTCACGCACCTCGACGCTCCCGTCGGCGTGCAGCACGATGTCGATCTTCTCCCCGTGACCGCCCAGAGCCTCATCGACGGCGTTGTCGATGATCTCCCATACGCAGTGCATGAGTCCGCGCGAATCGGTCGAGCCGATGTACATCCCGGGGCGCTTGCGAACGGCCTCCAGGCCTTCGAGCACCTGGAGGTGATGGGCGGAATACTCAGCGGTCACAATCCTCAAGAGTATCCAGCGGTGCAGACCCTGCGGCGGCGACACACACGGGCGTAACGCCGTCGACTTCCGACGCCGCTTCCGCGGGATACGCGCACAGCGAAATGTGACCCGATCGCGGCCTCACCGTAACAATCCCGTGGTTGTATGTGAACACCTGATCGCGCGCGATGTACCGAGGAGGAACCCGACATGAGCATGACGACCACCGCTGAGCCCGCCATCCTCGAGTACCGCCTGACCGCAGCAGACCGTTGCGATTCGTGTGGCGCGCAGGCCTACATCGCTGCCGAGGTCAACGGCAGCGAACTCCTGTTCTGCGCCCACCACGGCCGCAAGTACGAGGAGAAGCTGCGCAGCGTCGCCACGACGTGGCACGACGAGACGGCGCGACTCGCCGAAGCCCGCTGAGCGCGTCCCCGTAAACTGGCGGAGACCCCCATCCGCCGTTCCCCGGGAGGACTCCGTCATGTCATCGCGCGGTCTGCCCTTTGCGCATCGCCTCAAGGTCCTTTTCGAACGCGCCCGGGGCTTTGATGTGTCCTCGGTGACCGAGCGGGCCCGCTTCACCGCGAAGGTGCACGGCAAGAGCTACCCGCTCGTCCTCGCCGACATGCTGTGGTCGGCGGCGCGGCACCGCGTCGGCTTCAACGACTACATGGAGTTCGACTTCGCCATTCTCACGCGGGCTGAACGTGCCACGTGGGTCACCAGCCCCCTGGCCCTCGAACTGTCGAACCGCTACGACGATCCGGCGCACGTGCATCGGTTTCACGACAAGATCGACTTCAATCGCGATTTCGACCGGTTCCTCGGACGCGAGTGGCTTGCCCTGACGCCGGACAATGCCGACGAGCTCGCCGCGTTCGCGCAGCGGCATCCGGTGTTCATCGCGAAAGTTCCGGTCAGCAAGTCGGGACTGGGCGTGCGTCGCTACGACGCGGCAGAAGTGACTGATTGGGCCTCCTTCCACGCCGAGCTCATCGCCAAGGGCGAGGTGCTCATCGAGGAGCGCATCGTCCAGCATCCCGACCTCGAGGCGATCGCGCCGGGAACGGCGAACACGACGCGCGTCACGACGTTCGTCACCGACGATGGCGCGGTCGAGATCATCAACATGGCGCAGAAGTTCGGCCGCGGTCAGGTCAGCGACCAGGCATCTTTCGGCGGCTTCTATACGGCCCTGCACGAGGACGGCAGGGCGATGGGCATGGGCTACTCGGTCGACGGACATCTCTTCGAGACCCACCCCGACACGGGTTTCCGCATCGCCGACTACCGGGTACCGATGATGGACGAGGTGCGTGCGCTCATCACCGAGGTCGCCCTCGTGATCCCACAGGTGCGCTACGTCGGCTGGGACATCGTGGTCACCCCGACAGGACCGGTGCTCGTGGAGGGCAACTGGGGCGCCGGGGTCTTCGAGAACAAGCCGTCGGCCACCGGCATCCGACACGGTCACCTGCCGCGCTATCGCGCCGCGATGGGGTTTTAAGGCGACCCGGTCGACGGCGCGGCGTTCATCCGACCGAAGTCGCGGTCATCGCGCTCGATAGACACGCTTCGCGACGGATGAAGCGCGCGGGTGGCTCAGGCCTCGCGAATGACACCCAGCGGCGTGGACTGATGACCCTGGCCGAGCGGGTTGTCGCTCAGGATGCGCACGAGCCGCTGCTCCCCCGCTTTGTCGAGCGTGGAGCCGAGGATGTTGCCGCCGATGTCGTTGATGTCGACGACCGCGACCTCGACCTCGTCGCCGAACAGCGTCTTCAGGCGCGCGGCGACCTGGACAGGATCTTTCGGCCCGAGTACGACCGCCTTGTTGTAGGGCGGGATCGTGCCGCTCGTGGGTCCGTCGATCGCTCGGGCCTTGTCCCCCGCGATGCGGTAGAAGTCGCCGCGGCGGCCGAACAGCTTGGTGACGGCGCTGACGGCTGCGGCGAAGAGGATGCGCGGCGTGCCGCACTCGCGCAGGGCCATCTCCATCGTCTCGGGCATGCCCAGTCCGATGCCGTAGGAGGTCTTCGTCACGTGCTTCGAGAGGAAGCGCGCGAGGCGACGCGGCTGGATCTCGTCGAGCGTGAACGATCGGCCCTGCGTGATCGCGACGATCTTCTCCGTGACGAACAGCGTGTCGCCGGGTCGGACCACCTCAGCGGCGTACTCCCGGACGAACGCGTCGAGATCATCGCCGGGCAGGACGACACGGGTGCGGATCGGGATGCGGGCGTACGCGGTCCCGGCGACGGAGACGGTGAGCGCCTTGCCGTCGTTGGGAACGTCGAGACTCATTCGAGGTAGTCCCGCAACGACTGCGACCGCGACGGGTGGCGGAGCTTGGCCATCGTCTTGGACTCGATCTGACGGATGCGCTCGCGCGTGACGCCGAACGTGTCACCGATCTGATCGAGGGTCTTGGGCTGACCGTCGCCGAGGCCGAAACGCATACGGATGACCCCCGCCTCGCGCTCCGAGAGCGAGTCGAGAAGCGCCTCGAGCTGACGCTGCAGCATCGTGAAGCCGACGGCATCCGCCGGGACCACAGCCTCGGTGTCCTCGATGAGGTCACCGAACTCGCTGTCGCCGTCCTCGCCGAGAGGAGTGTGCAACGAGATCGGCTCACGGCCGTACTTCTGCACCTCGACGACCTTCTCGGGCGTCATATCGAGCTCTCGGCTCAGCTCTTCGGGCGTGGGCTCACGACCGAGGTCCTGCAGCATCTGACGCTGTACGCGCGCGAGCTTGTTGATCACCTCGACCATGTGCACGGGGATGCGGATCGTGCGGGCCTGGTCGGCCATGGCGCGCGTGATGGCCTGGCGGATCCACCACGTCGCATAGGTGGAGAACTTGAAGCCCTTCGTGTAGTCGAACTTCTCGACAGCACGGATGAGGCCGAGGTTCCCCTCCTGGATGAGGTCGAGGAACTGCATCCCTCGGCCGGTGTAGCGCTTGGCGAGCGAAACCACCAGGCGCAGGTTGGCGCCGAGCAGGTGACTCTTGGCACGCTGACCGTCGCGGGCAACCCACTGCAGATCCAGGCCCAGTTGGTTCGACTTCTCGGCCGCAGACATGTGCGACAGCTTCTCTTCGGCGAACAGACCCGCCTCGATGCGCATCGCCAGCTCGACCTCTTCGGCAGCGTTGAGCAGCGGAACCTTGCCGATCTGCTTCAGATAGTCCTTGACCGGGTCGGCGGTGGCACCGGTGATCTGAGTCGAGTAGACGGGGACGTCGTCCTCATCGTTCGAGGAGATGACGATCGCGCCCGTGGGCAGCGGCTCGCTGAACGCGGGCTTGGCGTTCTCGTCGTCATCGTCTTCGTCTTCGTCCTCGGCGTCGCTCTTCTGATCGCCTTTGACGACGGGCGCATCCTCGCTGTCCTCGGTCGTATCCGCGGCAACCTCGTCGATGTCGACCTCATCGAGCTCGACCTCGTCATCGATCTCGTCCACAGGCACGTCCTCGGCGGAGCTGGATGCCTTCTTCGTCGCGGACTTGGCGGAGGCCTTGGGCGCCGCGGCCTTCGTGGCCGAAGGCTTGGCGGCCGGCGCCTTCTTGGCCGGTGCCTTCGCCGTGGTCCTCGCGGCGGCGGACGTCGACGACAGCGTCGATTCGTCCGCGGCGTCGATCGCAGCGGCCTTGCGCGAGCGCGAGGCGGCCGTGCTCTTGGTTGTCGTGCTCTTGGCCGCTGTGCTCGTCGCCGCTGTGGTCTTCGTGCCTGAAGTCACGTTGTGCCTTTCACCGGCGGATGCCACCGGGCTTTCGGACAGGAGTAAGACCCTTGTCAAGTCCGTCGCGCTCCTTCGGGAGAAGGGCGACTGCTCGACAACGGGTCGGGCGTCCATTGTCGCATACCTCACCGGCCCGTCCGCGCGCAACCGCGATCTGGGCCCACCGAGACCAACAGCCGCGAGGGCCGCGGCATTCCGTCAGCGGCGGCCTCGCCGGTCGTCGTCGGTGCGGCGGTCGGCGAGGAAGCGCTCCAGCTCGGCGGCCAGTTCGTCGGCACTGGGCAGATCTCCCGTGTGGATGATCGGCTGGCCCAGCGTAGAGCCGGCCATGTAGGCGTCGTAGCGCTCCTCGAGCGCATGCAGCATCGACGTCAGCTCCGCGTTTCCCTCGACCTGGTCTTCGACTTTCGACAGATACTCGCGGTTCTCCTCGCGTACCGCGTCGCCGTGAAAGACGAGGCCGGTTGCGACCGAGATGCTGTCCAAGCCCGCCAGCGCCGCAGCGGGATAGTCGGTGTCTGCGAGATAGTGCGGCACGAGCAGCACGAATCCCGCCGCGGCGGCACCGGCCTGCGTGAAACGATGCTCGAGCAGATGACCGACGGTCGCCGGAACCTGCGTGTGCGGCTTCCACACCGAGTGGGCCTTGGTCAGCTCGGCGCGCGTGCCGCTGACGGTCGTGCCGATCGGGCGCGTGTGCGGAACGGGCATGGGAATCGCGTGCACCCACGTCACGCTCGAGACTTGCAGACCTTCCGCAAGCCCCACGACGGTCTCGGCGAACGCCTCCCAAGCGAAATCCGGCTCGTACCCCGCCAGCAGCACGAACGGCTGGCCGATCGCGTCATGAGCGAGGGAGAGCTCCAACCGCGAGGGCCGATAGTCCGTGAGGTGGTCGCCATCGAACGTGATGAGCGGGCGGCGCGCGCGGTAGTCGAGCAGCACGTCGTTGGAAAACCGGACGAGGGGCACGGGGTGCAGATCTTCGCGGAACAGGTCGATCATCTGCGACACCGCACCGCCGGCGTCGGTGAAGCCGGTGAGCACGATGACGAGCGGAATGCCGGCCGGCACCGGCGGTGCGGAGACGACGCGCTCATACAGTGGTCCGCTGAAGGGCATGACTCCACTGTACGAGCCTGAGAGACAGCCGGCAGCGTTCGCGCTCGCAGCGAACATCGGTTTCGCTGCGATCGCAAACCTAGGATGGGTTCCATGGCGTTTCCCGAGCTGTCGCACTCCACCCTCGCATTGCAGGAGGCTCCGGCCGACGCACTGATCCTGGCTCTTCCCCCGCTCGCAGAAGCGGATGCCGCTGTGTCCACGTGGCCCGGCCTGCACGATGCACTGACCGCGGTGGGCTTTACCGGCACCGCGGGATCGTCCGTGCGGGCGTACGCACCCGAAGCCACTCACAAGCCGCTCGTCGTCGTGGGGACGGGATCCACACCGGATACGGCCACACTGCGCGACGCGATCGGCGCAGCCATGCGCACCACGACAGGTTTCGAGACGATTGCGATCGCCGCACCCGGCACGGGCAGCGAGGCATGGCCGGCGATCGCCGAAGGAGCGGTGCTGGGTGCGTACCGATTCGACGGTTACAAGTCTGCGTCGGGTCCTGCCCGCGCATCGCGCGTCGTCATCCACTCCCCCGATCTCGTCGACGACGAGACCGTACAACGAGTGCGCGCCGTCGGTGCAGCCGCAGCCCTCGTGAAGGACCTCGTGCACACTCCCGCCGAGTGGCTCGGCCCGCAGGATGTCGCCGACGCCGCCGTCGCCCAGCTGGCGGGGCTGCCGGTCACGGTGACCGTGTTCGATGAGACCCGGCTGAAAGCCGACGGCTTCGGCGGCATCCTCGGTGTCGGGCAGGGCTCCGACCGCCCGCCGCGACTGGTCCGCCTCGACTACGCCCCCGAAGGAGCCCAGCGACACATCGCACTCGTCGGCAAGGGCATCACTTTCGACACCGGCGGCCTATCCCTCAAACCCGCGGCCAGCATGGTCGGGATGAAATACGACATGTGCGGTGCGGCGACGGTGCTTGCCGTCGTGCGCGCGGCCGCCGTTCTCGGGCTTCCGGTGCGCGTCTCGGGATGGATGTGCATCGCCGACAACATGCCGTCCGGGCGCGCCACACGGCCCGGAGACGTGCTGCGCCTGCTCGACGGCACGACCGTCGAGGTCCTCAACACCGACGCCGAGGGCAGGCTCGTCCTCGCCGACGGGCTCGTCGCCGCCAGCCGCACGCACCCCGACGTCATCATCGACATCGCGACGCTGACCGGCGCGATCATGGTCGCGCTCGGCACGCGGCACACCGGTGTGTTCGGCGACGACGACGCCGTCGCCGAGTACCTTGCCGCGGCCGCCCGCGCCGACGAGCTCGCCTGGCCGATGCCACTGCCGACGCACATGGAAGATGAACTCGACTCGCAGATCGCCGATCTGCAGAACGCGAAGATCGGCGATCCGAACGGCGGTGCGCTGTTCGCGGGGTTGTTCCTGCGGCGGTTCGTCGGTCGCGTCGGCGACGACGAGAGCGCCCGCATTCCCTGGGTCCACCTGGACATCGCCGGCAGCGGCACGGCGAAGTCGGCGTCGGGAGCAACCGACAAAGGCCCCACGGCGGCAACCGTCCGCTCGCTGCTGGCCTTTCTCGAGGGAGCCGCACGATGACCGCACACACCAGTGACCTCGTGGTTCTCGGCGGCGGATCGGCCGGATACGCGGCAGCCCTCCGCGCGGCCGAGCTCGGCCGCTCCGTGGTGCTGATCGAGCGCGATCGTGTCGGGGGCACGTGCCTGCACCGTGGCTGCATCCCCACGAAGGCGCTGCTGCACGCGGCCGAAATCGCCGACCAGGTGCGTGCGGCGGCATCCATCGGAATCGATGCGACCCTGAACGGGATCGACGCGACAGCCGTCGCGAGTTTCCGCGACCGCATCGTCGCCAAGAAGTTCGCGGGCTTGGAAGGACTCATCAAGACGCGCGGGATCACGGTCGTCGCGGGAGAGGGCCGTCTCCTGGTGGATGCCGCCGGGCCCGCGATCGCCGTCGGCGACGACCTCTACCGCGGCACCGACGTCGTGCTCGCAACCGGCTCCTCCACGCGGACGCTGCCGGGCCTCGATATCGGGGGGCGCGTCATCACCAGCGAACAGGCCCTGGCACTCACCGAGGTGCCGACGTCGGTCGTCGTCCTCGGCGGCGGCGTCATCGGGGTCGAGTTCGCCAGCGCGTGGCGCTCGCTGGGCGCCGAGGTGACGATCATCGAGGCGCTCGACCACCTCGTGCCGAATGAGGACATCGCCCTCAGCGCGGCGCTCGAACGCGCCTTCCGTCGGCGCGGGATCGCGTTCCGGGTGGGCGCGCGGCTGGCCTCGGCGACCCAGAACGATTCTGATGTGACCGTCACTGTGGAAGACGGCACCGCACTGACGGCGGACTACCTGCTCGTCGCGGTGGGCCGGGGGCCTGCCACGGCGGGCCTCGGTTACGAGGAGGCCGGCGTCGGCTTGGACCGCGGCTTCGTCGTGGTCGACGAGCGGCTGCGCACCACCGTGCCGCATGTCTGGGCCGCCGGCGACATCGTGGCGGGGCTGCAACTGGCCCACCGCGGATTTCAGCAGGGCGTCTTCGTCGCGGAGGAGATTGCCGGCCTGTCCCCCGTCGCCGTACCGGAGACCACGATCCCGCGCATCACCTATACCCACCCCGAGGTGGCCTCCGTCGGGGTCACCGAAGTCCAGGCACGCGCCGCGCACGGCGATGCCGTGACGGCCTGTGAGTACAACCTCGCCGGCAACGGTCGCAGCGAGATCCTCGGCACGGGCGGCATCGTCAAGGTCGTGCGCATCACCGGTGGCCCCATCATCGGGGTGCACCTGGTCGGCGATCGCGTCGGCGAGCTGATCACGGAAGGCCAGCTCGCCGTCGGCTGGGAGGCCCATCCCGAAGACATCGCGCCGTTCATACACGGACATCCGACCCAGAGCGAAGCGCTCGGGGAGGCCTTCCTGGCTTTGGCGGGTAAACCGCTGCACGCTCTGTGAGCGCGCATCACTAAGGTAGAAGACGCATATCGAACTTCTGAAGGAGACACAGTCATGAGCACATCCGTGGTCCTCCCCGCGCTCGGAGAGAGCGTCACCGAGGGAACGGTCACCCGTTGGCTCAAGAAGGTCGGTGACACGATCCAGGCCGACGAGGGCCTGCTCGAGATCTCGACCGACAAAGTCGACACCGAGATCCCCTCTCCGGTCAGTGGCGTCATCGAGGAGATCTTCGTTCAGGAGGACGAGACCGTCGAGGTCGGCGCCGTGCTGGCGACGATCAGCGACGGCTCTGGCGCACCCGCCGCGGAGCAGCCCGCGCCCGCTGCAGCTGCCGAGCCTGTCGCAGCCCCCGCTCCCGAGCCGGTCGCCGCGCCCGCCGCCCCCGCGCCCGCTGCTTCGTCCGATGATGCGAAGGATGTCGTGCTGCCCGAACTGGGCGAGTCGGTCACGGAGGGCACCGTCACCCGCTGGCTCAAGCAGATCGGCGACGACGTCGCGGTCGATGAGCCGCTGCTGGAGATCTCCACCGACAAGGTGGACACCGAGATCCCCTCGCCCGTCGCCGGCACGCTGCAGGAGATTCTCGTCTCCGAGGACGAGACCGTCGCCGTCGGCGCCGTGCTCGCGCGCATCGGCTCCGGCACTCCCGCCCCGGCTGCCCCCGCACCCGTCGCTCCTCCCGTAGCCGAGATCCCGGCTCCCGCCCCCGTCGCTCCCCCGGCGCCCGCTGCTGCCGCGGCCCCCATCACTCCCGCGGCCCCCGCCGCACCGGCTGCCGCCCCTCCGGTTGATGACGCCGCCGTCACCTACGTCACCCCGCTCGTTCGCCGCCTCGCGCAGCAGCAGGGAGTCGACCTCGCGGGTGTCACCGGCACCGGCATCGGCGGCCGCATCCGCAAGGAAGACGTCCTCACGGCGGCCGAGAACGCGAAGAGCGCTCCTGTCGCGGCAGCGCCCGCCGTGGCCGCACCGCCGGCGATCGAGGTTTCGCCGCTGCGCGGCACCACTCAGCCGTTCTCGCGCTTGCGCAAGGTGCTCGCCGAGCGCGCCGTCGCATCGATGCAACAGACGGCCCAGCTGACGACGGTCGTGAAGGTCGACGTCACGAAGGTCGCGGGCTTCCGCCAGCGGGTGCAAGCCGACTTCGTCGCCAAGACCGGTGGGAAGCTGTCGTTCCTCCCGTTCTTCGTCCTGGCGGCATCCGAGGCGCTGCAGACGTACCCGGTCATCAACGCGAGCGTCGACGGTACCGACATCGTCTACCCGGCGACGGAGAACATCTCGATCGCCGTCGACACCGAGCGGGGGCTGCTCACTCCCGTACTGCGGGATGCCGCCACGAAGACCCTGGCCCAGATCTCCGGCGAGATCGCCGACCTCGCCGCTCGTACCCGCGACAACAAGCTCAAGCCCGACGAGCTGTCCGGCGGCACGTTCACCGTGACCAACACCGGTTCGCGCGGCGCGCTGTTCGACACCCCGGTCGTGTTCCTGCCGCAGTCCGCGATCCTCGGGACGGGGGCTGTCGTGACCGAGCCCGGCGTCGTGACCGTCGACGGCAAAGACGCGATCGCCATCCGCTCATACGTCTACCTCGCGCTGTCGTACGACCACCGCATCATCGACGGAGCCGACGCGGCGCGCTTCCTCGGCGCAGTGAAGTCCCGCCTGGAGGCCGCCGAGTTCACCGGGAGCCTCGGCATCTGACGCTGCTCCATCACGGCTGATCCGCGAGGTCGTACACCTCGCGGATCAGCCATTTCTCGTCCACGGCGACCAGCACCATTACTTGCGCTGCAAACCCGTCCGCCTCGACCCGGTACACCGAGACCCCGCCGTATTCATCAAGCAGCGTGACAGTGCGCTGAGCATCCTGCGCGCCGACGACCCCGTCCGGCAGCGCGGCTGTCGTGTTCTCCATCGCCGCGGGGCATTGCTCCGCCTCGGCACGGATACAGGTGGCCAGCGCGGTGAGAGCGGCCTGAGCGACAGTCTCATCACCGCCGCCCGCCGTGTCATCCCCGGAAACCCCCGATGAAGGGTGGGCGTCCGCCGCAGGAGTCGTCGAGACTGCCGACGGCATGGTTGCGCCAGACGTTCCCGGTGCGGTCGCATCCGCCACAACCTCGCCGTTCGGCCACCACAGACCGGCGGCGAGCACGAGAGCTCCCACGCCTCCGGCGACCAGCAGCGGTGCCCGACGGCGGTGCTGCCCGTGCTGCTCCGGCACCGCATCCGCCGGCGTCCCCTGGTGCGGCCGCTGCCCCGCGCGCCCACGCAGCCGCGCCGGTAGGCCACGCACGATGAGCCCGACATCGGCGAGCCTTCGGCCGATCTCGAGACCTGCCACAGGTCTCGTCCTGGCGACGGTCACGCTCTCTCCCTCCGCGGGACCACGCGCACGGCCGCGATCCTGAGCACGGTGGCGGCTCTCCCCCCGCTGCGACACCACCTCAGCCGGAAGCGGCGACAGCCCATCACCGGCGGCGTCCGCAGTGGCAGCGCTCACCGCCCGCAACGGTTCCGACTCGCCGACCTCGAACAGAGCGTCTTCGCACTCCTGCACCAAGACAGCAGAGATCGGGGCAGCGGAAAGCCGGGCATCGGAAATCACCGCTGCCGTCTGCGCGAGCGCCGCGGAGAGCCGGGGGCCAGCCGAGAGCTGCAACCCCGTCAGGACGGCGATCGTCTCGTCCTCCCAGCGCCGGGTGCCGCTCTGGGTCAGCGCCAACACCGGCCGTCGATCGGCATCCAGCCACCAGCTGCCCATCTCGGCCCCCAGCTCGCGGGCCTGCACGGCACCGCGCAGCAGGCTGATCGCGATCGTGATGGTCTGCCCGGGAGTGCATCGCGCACGTCCGGCCCCGATGCCGGCGCCGAGGCGCTCGGGACAGTGCGGCACGAGTGCTGCGTGGCCCGTGTCGGCGCGCGCCACATCGACCGGCGCCAGCACGTGCCCATCCGCATCGGCACTCCAGACCTCGGGCGGAAGCTGTTCGATGTCCACCCACACCGCTGGAGGCTCACCCGCCCGCAGCACTCCCGGGTACGGGGCTTCATCGGCGCGCAAGACCCGTAGCGCGACGGGAGGAGCAAGAGGAGCGATGGCGTCCATCCCCCGAGTGTGACGCTGCACCGTCGGCTGCGGGAGGCGAACCCGGCAAAATGTGGAGAGTCTCGCAAATCGCCTGTCTGTGCAGAGCGCGATGAGACCGCTTTCTCGACGCGATGCTGCTCGGGGCGCCGATCACCGCCGCGCGCCGGTAGGCTGAAGGCCATGTCTTCCCGCAGCACCGCGCCCGACAAGCGCCCCGGTTTCGTCTCGCAGCTCCGCTCTCTGTACACCTTCACGCAGGCCGAGTTCGCGTGGCTGCCGTGGGCGTTGATCGCCGTTGTCGTCGTCGCGACCGCCGCCGGCATCGGGGTCGGGTTCCTCGTTCCGCCGGTTGCGGTGTGGAGCATCATCCTGTGGGCGATCACGGGGCTCCTGCTCGGCCTGCTCGGCGCGCTGACACTGCTCACACGACTGTCGACGCGGGCGATGTACATCAAGCTCGACGGCATGCCCGGCGCGGCCGGACACATCCTGTCCACGTCGCTCGGTCGCAACTGGGTGGCCTCCGACATGCCGGTGGGCGTCAACCCGAAAACGCAGGATGCCGTCTACCGCGTCATCGGACGCGGTGGTGTGGTCATCGTCGCGGAAGGCGCACGCGGACGGCTGACCCGCCTCGTCGGCGACGAGAAGATGAAGGTGCAGCGCGTCGCCTCGGGCGTGCCGATCAACATCGTCTACGTCGGTCACGGCGAGGGCGACGTGCCGATCTCCAAACTCGCCGCGACGGTCAAGTCGTTCCCCAAGAAAGTCGACCGCACCACGATGGCGGCAGTCGTCAAGCGCATCGACTCGGTGTCGCAGTCGGTCACGTCGCTGCCGATCCCCAAGGGCGTCGACCCGATGAAGGCCCGCGCCTCACGACCGCGGTAGGTCAGGCCCGCACCAGGACCGTGCCGGCGACCTTGTCATGAAGTCCACGCTGGTCGGCGTCCCAGATGACGGCCGGGATGACGAGCACGAGCAGAGCCGTGCGTACGACGGGGCGCCACAATCCCGGCCAACCACCGGTCAGCAGGTGCAGACGCAACCCCACAAGGCGATGCCCGGGGCTGCCGCCGAGGGTCGGGATGAAGACGATCTGGACGGCGGCGAAGACCGCGAGCGTGGCGAACGAGTCGTAGGCGAAGAAGGCGATCGAGATCACGACAGCGGCCGCCCAGTCGATCGCGAGAGCAGCGATCCGACGCCCGGGACGGCCGATGCTCTCCGCACCCGCTGAGGGCATCCCCAGACGCTCGCCAGGGTAGCTGTTCTCGGGAACGTCCACCGCCACCGCATCAGCCTAGCCGGGGCTACGTAACATTCCAGAAACATGAGCGATACTGTCGAGCAACCGGCCGTCGCTAGGTTCAAGGCGAGCTTGGCCTCGTCGGGCTCATTTCCGTACCCAGATCTTGGAGACTTGCATGTTCAAAGATTCATCCGAGGTTCTGAAGTTCATCAAGGACGAGGACGTCAAGTTCCTCGATATCCGTTTCACGGATCTTCCTGGTGTGCAGCAGCACTTCAACATTCCGGCCTCGACCGTCGATGAGGAGTTCTTCACCGTTGGACAGCTGTTCGATGGCTCGTCGATCCGCGGGTTCGCGAACATTCACGAATCGGACATGCAGCTGATCCCGGATGTCTCGACCGCCTATCTCGACCCGTTCCGTGAGGCGAAGACGCTCATCATGCTCTTCGACATCTACAACCCGCGCAACGGCGAGATCTACCACAAGGACCCGCGTCAGGTCGCCAAGAAGGCGGAGAAGTACCTCGCCTCCACCGGCATCGCCGACACGGCGTTCTTCGCCCCTGAGGCCGAGTTCTACATCTTCGACGACGTGCGCTACGAGGTCAAGCAGAACTCCTCGTTCTATTCCGTCGACTCCGAAGAGGGCGCGTGGAACACCGGCCGCGTCGAGGCGGACGGCAACCTCGCCAACAAGACTCCCTACAAGGGCGGCTACTTCCCCGTCTCGCCGGTCGACAAGACCGCTGACCTGCGCGACGACATCACGCTCCGCCTTATCGAGTCGGGCTTCGTCCTCGAGCGTTCGCACCACGAGGTCGGCACCGGTGGCCAGCAGGAGATCAACTACCGCTTCGACACGATGGTGCACGCGGCCGACGACATCCTGAAGTTCAAGTACATCGTCAAGAACACCTCGCAGGAGTGGGGCAAGGTCGCGACCTTCATGCCCAAGCCGCTGTTCGGCGACAACGGCTCGGGCATGCACACGCACCAGTCGCTGTGGTTGAACGGCGAGCCGCTGTTCTACGACGAGAAGGGCTACGGCGGCCTGAGCGACCTCGCGCGCTGGTACATCGGTGGCCTGCTGGCGCATGCTCCGTCGGTGCTCGCGTTCACCAACCCGACGCTCAACTCGTACAAGCGTCTGGTCAAGGGCTATGAGGCCCCGGTGAACCTGGTCTACTCGGCCGGCAACCGTTCGGCCGCGATTCGCATCCCGATCACCGGGTCGAACCCGAAGGCGAAGCGCATCGAGTTCCGCGCTCCGGATGCCTCGGGCAACCCCTACCTCGCCTTCGCGGCGCAGATGATGGCGGGCCTGGACGGCATCAAGAACCGCATCGAGCCGCACGAGCCGGTCGACAAGGACCTCT
>JASGEE010000065.1:0-12247 GCA_047606715.1 Microbacterium sp. | reverse complement strand
GTCGGGGCGGTGCTCGCCCCCGCAGACCCGGCCACGGGGTGGGCCGGCGGCACGGCACAGCTGCTCGGCAACTGGGAGTATCGCGACGGTGCGGACGGGCTGGACCGGGTGCGGTCATGGGTGGCGACGTCGCCGGTGGCCCTGGATGCCTGGGTCATCGAGCGCGAGCGGCTCGACCCGCTCGCCTATGCCGAACTGTGGGTGCGCGACGGGGGCACGCTGCCCGGCACCCCCGAGCATGCGGCGATGGTCGAGGCGTGGCTCGCCGACTTCGCCGGACGCGGGGTGACGGCGATCGGGTTCGGGTATCTGCTGCTGCGCCGGGCGGCTGGATCCCCCGTGCTCGCGCGATATGAGCGGGTGACGCATCCGCTGCCGGACGGGCTCGGCGGGCATCTCGCCCGCGCGCTCGCCGCCGCCGACCGACTCGCCGTCCTCGACGATGATGCGCTCGCCGAGGCGCGATTGGTCGCCGCAGGCGACGTCACGGAGGCGCGGCATCACCTGCCGGGAGCAGAGTCGCCGAGCGTCATCGAACTGCGTCAGGGGGCGGGTCTTGCCCGCACGATCGAGGTCGACCCCGCCCTGGCGGCTCTCGTCGGTGCCTCCGATGGCGATCTGACGGTCGCCCAGCTCGCCGCGGCCATCGCCGACCTGCTCGAGGTGGATGCCGACGCTCTGCGCGCAGAACTCCTCCCGCGGGTGCGCGAACTGGTGTTCGCCGGCTTCCTCGGCTTCGCCGCCTGAGGCCTACAGCAGCACAGGCTCCACGGCGGCCTGCGCCTGTGCCGCCATCGCGGCCTCGACGGCATCCACGTCGCGCACCGCGCCTTTGTCGGCCGACTGCGCCATCACGGCGTAGGCGCGCAGCGCCGGGGAGACGATGCGTTCGCGCGTGCGCGGGCGGTAGCCGCCGGTGGCGAGGAGGCGTTCCCGACGCTCCTCGAGCACCTCGTCGGGAACGTCGAGGGTGAGCTCACGGGTGGGGATGTCGATGCGGACGATGTCGCCGTCCTCGACGAGGGCGATGAGCCCGCCCGAGGCCGCCTCCGGCGAGACGTGCCCGATGGACAGGCCCGACGTGCCGCCGGAGAAGCGGCCGTCGGTGATCAGCGCGCACAGTTTGCCCAGGCCTCGGCCCTTGAGGAACGACGTCGGGTACAGCATCTCCTGCATCCCGGGGCCGCCCTTGGGGCCCTCGTAGCGGATGACGACGACATCGCCGGGCGCGACCTTCTTGGCGAGGATCTTCTCCACAGCCTCCTCCTGCGACTCGCACACCACGGCAGGACCGGAGAAGGTCCAGATCGACGGGTCGACGCCGGCGGTCTTGACGACGGCGCCATCGACGGCGATGTTGCCGCGGAGCACGGCCAGGCCGCCGTCGACCGAGTAGGCGTGGGCGACGTCGCGGATGCAGCCGGTGGCGGCATCCGTGTCGAGCTCTGCCCAGCTCTCCGACTGCGAGAACGCGGTCGAGGAGCGCCGACCCGCGGGGGCGGCGTGCCACAGCTGCTGCGCCTTCTCGGTCGCCGAGCCTCCGCGCACGTCCCATGCGTCGAGCCATTCGACAAGCGAGTCGGCGTGCACGGAATGCACGTTCTCATCGAGGAGCCCGGCGCGGTGCAGCTCGCCGAGGATCGCGGGGACGCCGCCGGCGCGGTGCACGTCCTCCATGTAGTAGGTGCGCCCGTTCGCCACGTTGGGCGCCACTTTGGCCAGGCACGGCACGCGGCGCGAGACCGCGTCGATGTCGGTGAGGCCGAAGTCGACGCCGGCCTCGTGCGCGGCGGCGAGCAGGTGCAGGATCGTGTTGGTCGACCCGCCCATCGCGATGTCCAGCGCCATCGCGTTGCCGAACGCGGCGTGCGTGGCGATGTTGCGGGGCAGCACGGAGGCGTCGTCGTCGTCGTAATAGCGATGCGCGAGTGAGACGACGACGGCGCCCGCCTCTTCGTAGAGCGCGCGGCGTGCGGTGTGGGTGGCCAGTGTCGAGCCGTTTCCGGGCAGCGAAAGCCCCATCGCCTCGGTGAGGCAGTTCATCGAGTTCGCGGTGAACATGCCCGAGCACGAGCCGCACGTCGGGCACGCCGACTCTTCGATGCGCTGGATGTCGGCGTCGGAGACGTTCTCGTTCACGGCCTCCGAGATCGCGTCGACGAGGTCGAGCGTACGCACGGTGCCGTCGACGAGCGTCGCACGACCCGACTCCATCGGGCCGCCGGAGACGAACACGGTCGGGATGTTCAGGCGCAGCGCCGCCATGAGCATTCCGGGGGTGATCTTGTCGCAGTTGGAGATGCAGACCAGGGCATCCGCCTGGTGCGCATTGACCATGTACTCGACCGAGTCGGCGATGAGGTCACGCGAGGGCAGGGAGTACAGCATGCCGCTGTGGCCCATGGCGATGCCGTCGTCGACGGCGATCGTGTTGAACTCGCGCGGGATGCCGCCGGCAGCCTTGACGGCGTCGGAGACGATGCGTCCGACCGGCTGGAGGTGCGTGTGACCGGGGACGAACTCGGTGAAGCTGTTCGCGACCGCGATGATCGGCTTGCCGAAGTCGGCGCCGTCGACGCCGGCGGCGCGCAGCAGTGCGCGGGCGCCGGCCATGTTGCGGCCGTGGGTGACGGTACGTGAACGCAAGTAGGGCATGTCACCACTGTGCCGCACCGCGGCGGGTTTGCACAGACGCCTTCGGTGCTAGTGCTCGAAGCACCAGGTGGCGTGGGCGGCGTGGTGGGCGGTTGAGTCGCGGCATCCTGTGGGTCCTCGTGCGTGTCGGGCGCGTTTTGCCGCGACTGAACGGGGTCGGGGCGCGATGGGGCGGACACGCCGCGCGCACTAGCATCGGAGCATGGCCGACGAGCAGGAGCGGCGCAGGGAGCTCGGCGCCTTTCTGCGCGCCCGCCGTGAGCACCTCTCGCGCGACGAGCTCGCGCTGCCGCCCGGCACGCGCGGCACGCGTGTGGGCCTGCGCCGCGAAGAGGTCTCGGTCGCTTCCGGCGTGAGCATGACGTGGTACACGTGGCTGGAGCAGGGGCGCGACATCACGCCGTCGCGCCAGGTGCTGGGGGCCGTCGCCGATGCCCTGCGGCTGACCGACGCCGAGCGTGCCTACGTGTTGTCGTTGGCCGGGTACGCACCGACCCTCCCGGTGCACGTCGAACCCGCTCCCGCGCACGTGCAGCGACTGCTCGACGCTCTCGACCATCCGGCGTACGCACTGACACCGGATTGGGGGGTCGCGGGCTGGAACGATGCTTACGAGCTGCTGTATCCGCGCATCGCCGAGGTCGCCCCTGCCGAACGCAATCTGCTGTGGCTGCTGTTCACCGACCCGCACCTGCGCGAACTGCTCGATGACTGGCAGGTGACCAGCCGGCGCTTCCTCGCCGAGTTCCGCGCCGAGACGGCGCACCGCCTCGGGGATCCCGCCCTCACCCAGCTCGTGACGGCGCTGTCGGAGCGCAGCGGCGAGTTCCGGGAGTGGTGGGGCAGCTACGACGTCGGCGGCTTCGAGTCCCGGGCGCGGATCTTCCACCTCGACGTGGGCGCGGTGACCTTCGAGCACCACCAGGTGCGCCCCTCCGACCGACCCGATCTGCAGCTCGTGCTCTACACCCCCGCGAGCGCGGCGGATGCGGCGCTGTTCCACGCCGTGCGCCCGAAGCAAACCCCCGAAGCCGAAAAGCCCGGAGCCTGAATCCACGAACGCCGAATCTGGGTGCGCACCTGCCCCCGGCTAGGCTCGATCCATGCTCAAGATGGCCGAAGGGCTCGATCGCCTGGGGGCCCTCGCACAGTCTCCGATCATGGCGAGCCTCGGCGCCGCGTTCGCCCGCGCCGGGTTCGAGCTGGCGATCGTCGGCGGCCCCGTGCGCGACGCGCTGCTGGGCCGGCCCACCAACGATCTCGACCTGACGACGGACGCGCGGCCGGATGACATCCTGCGCATCGTGAAACCCCTCGCCACGGCGACGTGGGACATCGGACGCGCCTTCGGCACGATCGGTGCGAAGATCCCCGGCCCGCGCGGCACGGCGGAGCAGGTCGAGATCACCACCTACCGCGCCGACAGCTACGACGGTGTCACCCGCAAGCCCGTCGTCGAGTTCGGCGACAGCCTGGAGGGCGACCTCGTGCGTCGCGACTTCACGGTCGGCGCGATGGCGCTGCGGCTGCCGGTGCCCGCCCTGGTCGATCCGACCGGCGGCATCGCAGACCTCGTCGCCGGTGTCCTGCGCACCCCCGGCGAGGCCGAGGTGAGCTTCGGCGACGACCCGCTGCGCATGCTGCGCGCCGCACGCTTTGTCAGCCAGCTCGGCTTCGACGTCGAGCCGGCGACCCTCGAGGCGATGACGCGCCTGCGCGAGACGATCCGCATCGTCAGCCCCGAGCGGGTGCAGGCAGAGCTCGTCAAGCTCCTGGGGACCTCCGACCCGGGCCGCGGCATCCGGATCCTCGTCGACACGGGGCTGATGGAGGAGATCCTGCCCGAAGTGCCCGCGCTGCGCCTGGAGATCGACGAGCACCACCACCACAAAGACGTCTACGAGCACTCCTTGACGGTGCTGCGGCAGACGATCGAGCTGGAGGCGTCACGGCATCCAGACGCCGCCCCCGACATCACGCTGCGCCTGGCCGCCCTGCTGCACGACATCGGCAAGCCGGGGACGCGTCGGCTCGAACCGGGCGGCGGGGTGAGCTTCCACCACCACGACATCACGGGGGCGCGGCTGGCACGCAAACGCCTGAAGGCGCTGCGCTTCGACACGGCGACGACGGATGCGGTGTGCCAGCTCATCGAACAGCACCTGCGCTTCTTCGGCTACGCCGAAGGCGCCTGGACCGACTCCGCGGTGCGCCGCTACGTGCGCGACGCGGGCGACGAGCTCGAGCGGCTGCACATCCTCACCCGCGCCGATGTGACCACCCGCAACCGGCGCAAGGCCGCGCGGCTCGCGAGCGCGTACGACGACATCGAGCGGCGCATCGATGAGCTCGCCGCCCAGGAGCAGCTCGACGCGATGCGGCCCGAGCTCGACGGCAATCGCATCCAGGAGGTTCTGGGGATCGGCCCCGGTCGCGAGGTCGGCGAGGCCTACCGCTTCTTGCTGGATCTGCGGCTCGACCAGGGGATCATCGGTGCGGATGCCGCCGAGCAGCGCCTGCGCGAATGGTGGGCTGCGCGCGGCTGACACCCTTTCCTGTGCGCGGCATCCAGGAAACGTGCCTACCGTGGAGTGATGGCCACGCAGGTACTGGAGCGGCCGCTCGATCATCGACAGGCGCCCCGTGACATCGGTCGCCTCCCCGCGCTCGACGGAGTGCGGGGCTTGGCGGCGCTCGTCGTCGTGACCTACCACGCGAGCCTCATCGCCCGCCCCTTCGTCGACGGCGAGCTGTCGCGCGCGGTCTGGGCAGCGGCGACCGAGTCGCCCCTGAAGCTGCCGTTCGCGGGCACCGAGGCGGTGCAGGTGTTCTTCGTCCTCTCGGGACTCGTCGTCACGCTGCCGGCCCTGCGTGAGGGGTTCTCGTGGAGCGGCTACTACGTGTCGCGACTGCTGCGGCTGTACCTGCCGGTGTGGGCGGCGATCGCGCTGTCGATGGGCCTGATCGCCCTGCTCCCGCGCGACCCGTCGAAGGTCACCGCCGACAGCTGGATGACCGAGGCGAACCTCCTCACCCCCGACTGGGCCGTGGCGGTGCACGACGCGACGCTGACCTCGCGCAGCTACGACACCGTCAACGTGCTGTGGTCGCTGCGATGGGAGCTGATGTTCAGCATCGTGCTGCCGGTGTTCGTCGTCGTCGCCCTCGCGCTGCGCCGCCACGTCTGGATCGCCGCCGGCGCGTGCGTGGCGGCGATGGTCGCCGGTCGCGTGTTCAACGACGACGGGGGAGGGCTGGATGCCCTGATCTACCTGCCGACGTTTCTGCTCGGCTGCCTGATCGCGGTGTGCCTGCCCGAACTGCTGGCGTGGGCGCGCGCCCGACGCCGCACGACCCTGTGGCGGTGGCTGGCCGTGATCTCCGCGCTCGTGCTCATCGCCTCGTGGTGGGGTCGTTCCTTCGCCCCCTACGGCACCGTCGGCTACAAGGCGCTGCTGGGACTGGCCGGCGCGGGAGCGGCGGGCCTGATCGTCGTGGCGCTGTGCTCGCCCACGGCCGAGCGTCTGCTGCAGTGGCGCCCCGCGGCCTCGCTCGGCGCCCTATCGTTCAGCCTGTACCTCGTGCACGTGCCGATCCTCGTCACGCTCGCGTTCTGGTGGGGCGACGCCGCGTGGCCGCTCGTGGCAGCCGTCGGCATCCCGCTCAGCCTGGGGGCGGCGTGGGTGTTCTGGCGGGTCGTCGAGCGTCCTCTGCACCGGCTGGCGCGAGCGGCCGGTCGCCGCGCGCAGAAGCTCCTCCCTGCTGGCAGTATGGGCGCATGACCGATGAGGCACCCAGTCCCGAACTGACGCGTCTGGCCGAGGCGCACGCCATCGCGACCGAGTACTGGTCGTTCTTCGGCGAGCGGGTGCGAGTGCCGGCCTCGACGCTGCGCGCCGTGCTCGCGGCGATGCACGTCGAGGCGACGACGGATGCCGCGGTCGAAGCCGCGCTGGTCGCGGCGGACGAGGCCCCCTGGCGGCGCCTGCTGCCGCCGAGCTTCGTCTCGCGGCCCGGTGTGCGGACCCTGCCGGTCACGGTCGATGACGCGCACGACGTGCACCTGACGATCGAGCTCGAGGACGGTTCGTGGCGCGAGCTGCCGATCCCCGATCAGCATCCCGAGACGCGCACGATCGACGGCAACCTGCGCTGGCGCGTGGAGGTGCCGATCCCCACCGACTTCCCGCTGGGCTGGCACACCGTGCACGCGACGCAGCGGCCGTTCGGAGGCGGCGAGCCGAGTCGCACGGCATCCGCGCCCCTCGTGATCACTCCCGAGCGCATGCCAGATCCGCCGACGCGCGCGGGCCGAGCACGCGGCTGGGGCCTCATGGCGCAGCTGTACTCGGTGCGCTCGCGGGCCTCGTGGGGCATGGGTGACTTCGCCGACCTCGCCGACCTCGCCGCCGTCGCCGGCGGTCGCGGCGCCGACTTCCTGCTGATCAACCCCGTTCATGCCGCCGAGGTGACAAGCCCCATCGAGCCGTCGCCGTACCTGCCGGCGACGCGGCGGTTCCTCGCACCGCTGTACGTGCGTCCGGAGGACATCCGCGAGTGGGCGTATCTGGATGCCGCGAGCATCGCCGCTGTGTCGGCCACGCGCTCGACGGTCGTGCAGACCGACGCCGACCCGACGCGCATCGACCGCGACGCGGTGTGGGCCGTCAAGCGGCGCGCCCTGGAGGTCGTGTTCGCGATGCCGCGCTCGGCGGGGCGCGAAGCGGCGCTCGCTGCGTTCGTTCGGCGCGAAGGAGCGCCGTTGCAGGACTTCGCCCTGTGGTGCGCTCTGGAGGAGCACTACGCGGGCACCGAGCGGCCCGAGGAGGCGCGGGACATCGACTCCGACCTGGTCGCCGACCTGCGTGAACGGCTCAGTCGTCGCGTCGCTTTCCACGTGTGGCTGCAGTGGATCGCCGATCAGCAGGTCGAGCGCGCGCAGGCGGAGGCGCGGGCGTCGGGGATGGCGATCGGCATCATGCACGACCTGGCCGTCGGCGTGCACCCACTCGGATCGGACGCCTGGTCGCTGCACGGGATGTACGCGCAGGGGATCGCGGTAGGGGCCCCGGCCGACATGTACAACCAGCAGGGGCAGAGCTGGAGCCAGCCGCCGTGGTTGCCCGGCGCGCTCGCCGAAGCCGGGTACGCGCCTCTGCGCGACATGATCCGCTCGCTGCTGCGGCACGCCGGCGCGCTGCGCCTGGATCACGTGATCGGGCTGTTCCGGCTGTGGTGGATCCCCGACGGGCTGAGCCCGGCCGACGGCACCTATGTGCGCTACGACCACGAGGCGATGATCGGAGTTCTCACCCTGGAGGCTCTGCGCGCCGGGGCCGTGCTGATCGGCGAAGACCTGGGCAATGTCGAGCCGTGGGTGCGCGAATACCTCTCCGCCCGCGGCATCCTCGGCACCTCGGTGCTGTGGTTCGAGCGCGAAGGCGACGGATTCCGCCCGCCCGAGCATTACCGCACAGAGCTGCTCGCGACCGTCAACACGCACGACCTCCCGCCCACGGCGGGATACCTCGCCGACGAGCACGTCGCGCTGCGGGCACGGCTCGGGCTGCTCACGCGTCCGGTCGCCGACGAGCTGGCCGACGCGGCGGCCGAGCGCGAGGCGGTGCTCGCTCTGCTGCGCGAACGTGGCCTCCTGCCGCCCAATCCGGCGGACGCCACCGAGGAGCAGATCATCCAGGCGCTGAACGTCCTGGTCGCGGCATCCCCCGCGCGTCTTCTGGGCGTCGCACTGGTGGATGCCGTCGGCGAACGCCGCACACAGAACCAACCCGGCACGCACACCGAGTACCCGAACTGGCAGATCCCGCTGGCCGGCGCCGACGGTCAGGCGGTGCTCCTGGACGACCTGGACGACAACCCCCGATTCGCGGGTCTGGTGGCAGCCGTCGACGACGCGCTGTAGCGGCCCCGGCGCCGAGGTCGGTCACCTCGCACCGTCACGGGGCGCATCGGGCGCGTCGTGTACGCTGTTGCGGTGCTCGGGCGGCAGCCGCTCGTCGTCGCCGAGACCGGTGGAGGGACCATGACCCAACTCACGCGCACGGTCGCGATCATTCCGGCCCGCGGAGGCTCGAAGGGCGTGCCGCGCAAGAACGTGCGCCGCATCGGCGGGGTGCCGCTCGTGGAGCGGGCGATCCGTGCCGCATCCGCCGCGGCGCGCGTGGACGAGGTCGTCGTCTCGACCGACGACGAGGAGATCGCCGCGGTGAGCCGGGCCGCCGGGGCACGGGTGGTCGTGCGTCCCGCAGACCTCTCAGGCGACACCGCCTCGTCCGAGAGCGCACTGCTGCACGCGCTCGACGAGCTCGACGCGGACGGCGTCGCCGTCGGCACCGTCGTCTTCGTGCAGGCGACGTCACCGTTCGTGGCGACCGAGGCGATCGACCGCGGCGTGACGGCGGTGCTCGACGAGGGCTACGACTGCGCGTTCGCCGCGTACGAGACCTACGGCTTTCTGTGGTCGCGGTCGGCCGACGGCACGGCGGCGGCCATCAACCACGACGCGGCGACCCGCCCGCGCCGTCAGGATCGTGAGCCGCACTACACGGAGACCGGCGCGTTCTACGTGTTCGAGGCGGTCGGATTCCGACGCGCTCGGCACCGCTTCTTCGGCCGTGTGGCGATCGTCGAGGTGCCCGAGGCGACGGCGATCGAGATCGACGACGTCGAGCAGTTCGCCATCGCCGGCGCGCTCGCTCCGCTGCTCGAGGCGCCCGAGCCCATCCTGGTCGACGCCATCGTCACCGATTTCGACGGTGTCCACACCGATGACACGGTCGACATCGACGCGGACGGTGGTGAGCGGGTGCGTGTGAGCCGCAGCGACGGGATGGGCGTGGCACGGCTGCGGGCAGCCGGCATCCCGATGCTGATCCTCTCCAGCGAGGTCAACCCCGTCGTGCGCGCCCGCGCGAAAAAGCTCCGCGTCGACGTGGTGCACGGCGTGGACGACAAGCTTCTCGCGCTTCAAGAGTGGGCCGATGGTCACGGCATCTCGCTGTCGCGCATCGCCTACCTCGGCAACGACGTCAACGACCTCGCCGTCATGGGCGCCGTCGGCTGGCCCGTCGCGGTGGCCGATGCGCGCCCCGAGGTCCGCGCGGCGGCGCGCGCCGTGCTGACTCGCACCGGCGGCACCGGCGCGGTACGCGAGCTCGCCGACCGTGTATTGCGTAATCACGGGCTATGAGTCCACGCTGAGTCGGTCCCTTGGCACCGATTGTTCATCTCGGATACGTACCCTGGGCAATTGATGCGTGCTCGCAGAGACGCAGAGAAAGGAACAGACGTGACCGTCACCATCGGCTCCCACATCATCGGCGGGGGCAATCCCGTATACGTCATCGCCGAGATCGGGCTCAACCACAACGGCGACGTGGAGCTCGCCAAGCGGCTCATCGACGTCGCCGCGGTCAGCGGCGCGGATGCCGTGAAGTTTCAGAAGCGCACGCCGGAGATCGCCACTCCCGAGCACATGCGCGACACGCCCCGCGACACGCCGTGGGGAACGATGACCTACCTCGAGTACCGCTACCGTGTCGAGTTCGACCGCGCCGCCTACGTCGAGATCGGCGACTATGCCACGCAGGCGGGGCTCGACTGGTTCGCTTCCCCGTGGGATGTGCCCAGCGTGCACTTCTTGGAGGACCTGGATGTCGTCGCTCACAAGGTCGCGTCGGCGAGTCTGACCGACACCGAGCTGCTGGAAGCCCTGCGCGAGACCGGCAAGCCCGTCATCCTGTCGACCGGCATGTCCACGATCGAGCAGATCGACCGGGCGCTGAGCGTGCTCGGCACCGACCGCGTCGTGCTCATGCACGCCACGTCCACATATCCGATGGAGCCCGAGGAGGCGAACCTGCGCGTCCTCGCGACGCTGCGCGACCGCTACGCGGGCATCCCGATCGGATACTCCGGGCACGAGCGCGGGCTGCAGATCTCCGTCGCCGCCGTCGCCCTCGGCGCCGTCGCGGTCGAGCGCCACATCACCCTCGACCGCACGATGTGGGGCTCCGACCACGCCGCCTCGCTCGAGCCGGCCGGGCTGGAGCACCTCGTCCGTGACATCCGTGTCATCGAACAAGCCCTGGGCGACGGTGTCAAGCGCGTCTTCCCGGGCGAGCTGGCCCCGATGGCCAAGCTCCGTCGTGTACCGGCATGACCTCGCCCGCGGGTGAGCGATTGCGGGTCGTGGCGATCGCCGACTCCGACTCGTATGTGAAATGGGCCGGGACGCTGATCGATTCGGTCCCCGGCATCGACGCGCAACTCGTGTTCGTGCGCACGCCGTTGACGGTCAGCGCCGCCCAGGAACAGGCTGCGCTGGCGGGCACGGCGCTCGCCGACCCTGTGCGGATCGCCTTCACGGACCTTGTCGAATGGCTCACGCGGGCGCGCGCGGACGTCGTGGTGATCGCGGGGCGGGGGCCGTTCGTGCGGCTCATCATGACCGCGATCGATCAGCTTGCGACGCGCCCCGTCGTCGTGACGGGACTGCCGGGCATCTCGATCCCCGCGCAGCGCGCCGCCGTGATGTACCGTCGGCAGGCCGACCTGATGGTGGTGCACTCGCAGCGCGAGCAGCGCGCCTTCACCGCTCTCGCCGCAGCGCTCGGCGTGGATCTCGAGTTCGGTCTGGCCACCCTGCCGTTCGCCCGCAACCGGGGCGCTCAGCTGGAGGGCGGCACGGATCTCGTCTTCGCCGCGCAGGCGATCGTGCCGCGGGGCCAGGCCAAGCGTCAGGTCATGGCCGACATCCTCTGCGACATCGCGCGGGCGCAGCCCGACCGACGTGTCGTGGTGAAGCTGCGCTCGCGCCGTGACCAGGGGGAACAGGAGACGCATCTCGAGCGGGCCTACTACACGGACCTGCTCGAGGGCGCCCCGTCGAACGTCGTGTTCTCGTACGAGCCGATGCAGGAGGCTCTCGCCACCGCCGAAGGGCTGCTCACGGTCAGTTCGACGGCTGCCGTCGAGGCGATGGCGATGGGAGTGCCGGTCATCGCGCTCGACACCTTCGGCATCAAGAAGGCGAACCTGAACACGGTGTTCGTCGGCAGCGGCGTGCTCGGCAACGTGGAAGACGCCGTCGCGCGGCGGTTCCGGCATCCAGCGCCGGAGTGGCTCGCGCAGAACTACTTCCACGACGAGTCGGTGGCGACGTGGTGGGCGCGTGTGGAAGAGCTCGTGCAGCTGCGTCGCGCCGGCCGGCTCCCGGTGCGGCCGGCGCCACGCCCCTGGGGTGGGGCGCTGCACGGCGCGTGGCACCGCAAGACCGTGCTCGGTGACGAAGATCGTTCCCTGTCGGGTGCGATCGCCCTCGCCGTCGGCAGGCCCGTGCGCAAGGCCGTGCTCACGAGTCGCCGTTTTCGCAAGCGCGGCGGCGTGCACACCTGGGATGACGACACGAGCGATCTCACTGTGACGCCGGCGCCCTATCAGGATCCGATCCGCAGCTCGTCCGCTATCGACTGACGCGGCATCCCACCCCCGCCGGGCCGCCAGGGTTCGTGCGAGCCGTCAGGCTATGTGCGCACGTATCTTGGCGGTTCGCACGGATGGTGGCGGCCCG